>CBHRRQ010000321.1:0-1874 GCA_966081555.1 uncultured Terrabacter sp. | reverse complement strand
CCGCCGTCAACCGGGGCTGGTCTAAAACACCTCCCGCTGTTACAAAGCCCCCCCCCCCCCCCCCACACCCCCCACGCCCCCGGCGCAGGCCGGGGGCCTTCCGGCGTTCTGTCACGGAGGAGGCGCGATGCCGGGAGGAGCGGCTGGTCGCGGCGAGGCACGAGCCGCGACCAACGCGACGGCTCCCGCCGCCGACCCGCACGTCCGCGCCCGCCCAGCCGGACGGCATACGGCCAGCCAGCCGGCATACGGCCGGGCTCAGTGCTCCTCGACGGCCTTCTCGCGTCGACGCCGTCGCCGCTGCGACATCGGCAGCGCGACCCAGAGGCCGGCGGCGAGCAGCGCGATCGCACCGCCGATCCAGAACGCCGTGGTGTGCGAGAGCAGCACGTCGAGCACGAGCACGACGCCGCCGATGATGCCGACGACGAGGAAGAACAGGCCGGTGCCGATGAGGGTGTCGGTGTGGCGCACCACGAAGTCCTTGAGCCCCTCGCGGAAGAGCATCCGGTGCATCGCGACGGGCGCCATGAACACGAGCGTGCTGATGGCCACGGCGAGCAGCGTGATGACGTAGATGGTGCGCTGGATCTCGCTGAGGGTCGTGAAGCGCTGCTGGAACGGGATGGTGAGCAGGAAGGCGAAGAGGATCTGGACGCCGGCCTGGGCGATGCGCAGCTCCTGCAGCTGCTCGCCGAAGTTGCGGTCGATGCGTTCGGCTTCGCTCTCGTCGCGGGTGTAGGGCTGTGAGTCGCTCATGGCCAAGACGTACCCGGAGTCATGGGGCGCGTGAAGCACCGGGGGATGACGGAGGGCCCGGCACCTGTCGGTGCCGGGCCCTGCATCACGTCGTCCGCCGCCCGCCGGCAAGCAGGCGTCGGACCGGTGTCTCAGGCCTTGCTGACGCGGTCCTTGAGGGTGTCGAGCTCGGCCCACAGCTCGGTGGGCAGCGCGTCGCCGAACTTGGCGAACCACTCCTCGATGAGGGGCAGCTCCTTCTCCCAGTCGGACGCGTTGACCGCGATGGCCTTGGCGACCTGCTCGGGCGTCAGGTCGAGGCCGTCGACGTCGAGGGCGCCCTCGGTCGGCACGAAGCCGATCGGCGTCTCGACCGCGTCGGCGTCTCCGTCGAGGCGCTCGATGACCCACTTGAGCACGCGGCTGTTCTCGCCGAACCCGGGCCAGAGGAACGAGCCGTCCTCCTCGTCGCGGCGGAACCAGTTGACGCCGAAGATGCGGGGGAGCTTGGAGGCGTCCGGGCTCTTGCCGATCTCGAGCCAGTGGTTCATGTAGTCGCCGGCGTGGTAGCCGATGAACGGCAGCATCGCCATCGGGTCGCGGCGCACGACGCCGACGGCACCGGTGGCGGCGGCGGTGGTCTCGGAGGAGAGGGTCGCGCCGATGAAGGTGCCGTGGGTCCAGTCGCGCGACTCGTAGACGAGCGGCACGGTCGTCTTGCGTCGGCCGCCGAAGAGGATCGCGTCGATCGGCACCCCGTCGGGGTTGTCGTACTCCGGGGCGATCATCGGGCACTGCGACGCTGGCGTGCAGAAGCGGCTGTTCGGGTGGCTCGAGAGCGTGCCGTTCCTGCCGTCCTCGGGCGTCCAGTCGTTGCCGTGCCAGTCGGTGAGGTGAGCCGGCGGCTCGTCCGTCATGCCCTCCCACCACACGTCGCCGTCATCGGTGAGGGCGACGTTGGTGAAGACCGAGTTGCCCTTCTCGATGGTGGCCATCGCGTTGGGGTTGGTCGAGGCGCCGGTGCCGGGGGCGACGCCGAACAGCCCGAACTCGGGGTTGACGGCATACAGGCGCCCGTCCTCGCCGAAGCGCATCCAGGCGATGTCGTCGCCGACCATCTCGGCCTTCCAGCCGGG
>CBHRRQ010000320.1:0-2948 GCA_966081555.1 uncultured Terrabacter sp. | reverse complement strand
GCCCCTGCCCACCCGGTGGGGGGCCGTTGCGCGCCCCCGACCGTCCACCCGACGACGTATGCCGCCCGGCCGGGCCGGGCGGCATACGTGGTCTAGCGCTTGACGGCGACGAGCAGGCCCTCGCCGACGGGGAGCAGCGACACGGCGAACTGGTCGTGGTCGCGGATGCTGCGGCCGACCTCGCGCAGCGTGCGGGTCTCGGCGTCGCGGTTGGCGGGGTCGGACTCCTTGTCGCTCCACGTCATGACGAGCGTGCCGCCGGGACGCAGCAGGCGCGTCGCCTGGGCGAGGTAGTCGGGGTACTCCTGCTTGTCGGCGTCGACGACGACGAGGTCGTAGGCGGCGTCGGTCATGCGGGGGAGCACCTCGAGCGCACGGCCGGCGATGACGCGGGTGCGCTGGTGGGCGATGCCGGCGGCGGCGAACGCCTCGCGGGCGGCGCGCTGGTGCTCGGTGTCGAGGTCGATGGTCGTGAGGATGCCGTCGGCCGGCATGCCGCCGAGCAGCCACAGGCCGGAGGCGCCGGCACCCGTGCCGATCTCCATGACCGCCTTGGCGCCGATGGCGGCCGCGAGCATCTGCAGCACCGAGCCGACACCGTTGCCGACCGACTCGGCGCCGAGCTCCTCACCCCGCCGGCGGGCCTCGTCGACGTGCTCGCTCGCGGCGACGAACTCCTCGGCGTGCGACCAGGCTGCGACCTTCTGGGTGCTCATGTCCGTCACCCTACTGTGACCGGATGGCCGACTTCGGCCGCCTCTCTCGCTCGATCGGGTAAGGACTCTGTCATGGACGAAGAGGACCGCCCACTGCCCGAACACACCCGCCCCGAGGGGGTCGACGACGCCACCGTCGAGGCGCTCGGCAAGCTGTCCGAGGCCCTCGAGGTCGTCGAGGACGCCCGCGGCCACCTCTACGGCTTCCACCGGCTGACCGGCATGGCCGACCTGGCGCTGGGCGAGGCCGTCGACCTGCTGCGCAAGGCCGGTCACGACGCGCACGCGGACCGCATCGAGACCGAGCTCGTCGGGCGCAACGTCATCGAGGGGCGGTGGACCTTCCAGATCATGGAGGAGTACGACGACGGCTACTACTCCACCTTCAAGCGGCTCGAGGGCGGCGCGAGGGACGACCTCGTGGGTGGCAGGCGCCACCTCTTCGAGGCCGAGATGAAGGAGGACCGCCGCACCCACGGTCGGCGGCACCACGAGGCCGTGCCACGCGACGGCGGGGACCAGTCGCCGTGACGACCGCCGCCACCGTCCGCGAGCCTGACCCACAGCCGATCCACAGGTTCCGGCTGGCGCCCCGACAGCCGCACACGGGACGATCAGCGGGAACGAATCGAACATCGACGGCGTTCTTGTCGATGAACCGTCCCCGTGAAAGGCCCCGCCCCCAGTGAGCACCAGCGTGACGTCCACCTCTCCCGCCCCCGGGGAGCAGGCCGACTCGACATGGACGCCTCCCACCTGGGAGGAGATCGTGGAGCAGCACTCGGCCCGCGTCTACCGCCTCGCCTACCGCCTGACGGGCAACCCGCACGACGCCGAGGACCTGACGCACGACGTCTTCGTGCGCGTCTTCCGCTCCCTGCACTCGTACCAGCCCGGCACGTTCGAGGGCTGGCTGCACCGCATCACCACGAACGTCTTCCTCGACAAGATGCGGCGCAAGCAGCGCATCCGCTTCGACGCACTCCCCGACGACGCCGCGGGCCGCATCCCCAGCTTCGAGAAGGGCCCCGAGCAGACCTACCACGACGCGCGTTTCGACGACGACGTGCAGCGGGCGCTCGACGCGCTCGCCCCCGAGTTCCGTGCCGCTGTCGTGCTGTGCGACATCGAGGGCCTCTCCTACGAGGAGATCAGCGCCACGCTGGGCGTCAAGCTCGGCACGGTGCGCTCCCGCATCCACCGCGGCCGCGCCCAGCTGCGCGAGGCGCTCGCCCACCGCGCTCCCGAGGTCGCCGCTGCGGCCCGTCCGGCCAAGCCCGGCACGCGCACCGGCCGCGCCGGCCTGCGCCTTCCCGGCCGTCGAGTCGCGGCGAGCACGCGCTGATGGGCCCGGGGGTGATGTCGTGACGCCGCACCTGAAGGGACACGTACGCGCGTACGTCGACCGTGCGCTCCCGCCCGCGCTCCTGCACCTCTACGACAAGCACGTCGTGTGCTGCACGACGTGCCGCGCCGCCGCCGACCAGGAGCGGCGCATCGTCGCGTCGCTGCGCGCCGACACCGGCGTGCCGATGAGCCTGCGCACCTCGCTCATGGGGCTGGCCGCCGCAGCGCCCGCCCAGGCCGCGCCGGCCGCACCGAGGTCCGACTCGCCCCGGGTGCCCATGCCGCCCCTCGGCTTCCGTATGCCGTCTGCGCCGTCCTACGAGCCCGTGCCCACGGTGCGTCCGACCGCGCCGGCGCTGCACCGCTCACCCATGCGCGCCGCCGTGGTCGCCTCGATCGCGGCCGGCGCCTCCGTCGCCGCGGCGTGGGGCCTGACCATCACGCCCGTCCCGGGCAGCCGAGCCGCCGTCGTGCGCCCGCCCGTCGCGAACCTCGGTGCCACGGTGGGTTCCTCCAACCTCGGGGGCTCCGCGTTGCCGGTCAACCGGGTCACCAGCCGCGACTCGCAGCGCAGCAGCGAGGTCGGCAGCCGCTCGGCCTACTGGGTCGTGACCAACCGCGTCGTCAACCGTGCGCCCACGCCGTCCGGTGCGCAGGCCCTGCTGCGCGCCACCGACGTCAGTTCGGCACAATCGGGTCCATGACCGACGAGTCGACGACGCCGGACCGCGAGCCCACCCCGGCCGCTGCGCCAGAGGCGCCCGAGCCCGTTTCGCCCGCGCGACCCGCCGAGCCGGCCCCCGCCACCGGAGGCCCTGCCTCGGACCGCGAGCAGACCGGCATCATCGACCTGCACGACACCCGGGCCATCTCGTCGGGGCCATC
>CBHRRQ010000319.1:0-3135 GCA_966081555.1 uncultured Terrabacter sp. | reverse complement strand
GCGGCTGCTCGGCTACCGGCGGCTGCTCGGCTACCGGCGGCTGCTCGCCCATCAGGCGTCCCGGTCGAGCACGAGCACGTCGACGACCTCACCGGCAACGAGCTCGGTGACGTCCTCGGGCACCACGAAGAGGGCGTTGGCCTTGGCGAGGTCGGCGACGAAGTGCGAGCCCTGCCCGGCGACCGGCACGGCCACGAGAGTGCCCTCGGCGGACCGCGAGACGACGGCGCGCCCGAACTGACGGCGCCCGCCGTAGGACTCGACCCCCGAGATGAGGGTGGCGGGGCGCAGGCGCCGCTTCTCGGGGTTGAGCCGCATCAGGCGTCGCAGCGCAGGCCGCACGAACACCTCGAACGAGACGAACGACGACACCGGGTTGCCGGGCAGCGCGAAGAGCGGCACGCGCCGCCCGTTCGGGCCGGTGAGCAGCCCGAAGCCCTGGGGCTTGCCGGGCTGCATCGCGACCTTGACGAACTCGATGCCCTCACCCTGCAGGGCGCTCTTGACGACGTCGTAGGCGCCCATCGACACGCCGCCGCTCGTGATGACGACGTCGGCCTCACCGACCACCTCGTCGAGCGCCTGGACGAGCTCGTCATCGGAGTCACCGACCGCGGCACGGATCTCGGCGGACGCACCTGCACCCACGGCGGCTGCCCACAGCATGGACGAGTTGGAGTCGTGGATCTGGCCGGGCTGCAGGGGTTTTCCGGGCTCGACGAGCTCTGCACCGGTCGAGAGGACCACGACGTGCGGGCGACGGTGCACCTCCACCTCCGCATAGCCGCACGCGGCCAGCAGCGCGATCGTGCGCGCCCCCACCACCTCGCCGGCGGAGACGACGACCGAGCCCGAGGCGACGTCCTCGCCGCGCGGCCGCACGTAGCGACCGGCGTCGACCGCGACACGGCACTCGACCTCTCCGGTCGCGGCGCCGTCGGTGTCCTCGACCGCGATGACGGCGTCGGCCCCCTCTGGCATCGGGGCACCCGTCATGATGCGCGCGGCCTCGCCCGGGCCCACCGAGAAGGTCGGGGCGTCCCCCGCGGCGACCTCGCCGACGATGCGCAGCCGCACCGGAGCGTCGTCCGCGCCCTCGAGCGACTCGGCGCAGACGGCATACCCGTCCATCGAGGAGTTGTCGAAGTGCGGGAGGTCGACCTTGGCGCGGACGTCACGAGCCACGACGAGGCCGAGCGCCTCGGTGAGCGGGGTCCACTCGGTCGGGGACGGCTCGAGGGTCGAAAGGATCGCCTTGAGGTGCTCGTCAACCGTGCGCACGTCGCCGGGCGTCTCGACGGGAACCGTTGCAGGAGTGGGCAGCTCACCCAGGACGGCATCGTCGAGCACCCGTCGGTAGCCATCGATGAGGACCTCACCGACGCACCTGACGTTGCGCCCGAAGACCGGGTCGCCGATGACGCGCAGGCTCGTGCAGTCGCGCATGGAGGGCACGCCGTTGGGGAAGCGCTTCTCGAACCCGGGCACGAAGCGGTAGGCGGAGTCGAGGTCGACGAACGGTTCGGGCCCGTCGACGGCGGCGACGACGTGGTACTCGTCGTCGAGCGAGAAGAAGTCGGACCGGATGACGAGCAGGTCGTTGGTCGTCTTGACGGGGCGGAACCGGGTGCGCGGCACGAGCAGGGCCTCGGAGCCCTCGAAGACCTCGATCGCCGTGCCCATCGCCGACTCCATCTGGATGACCTCGGGCGAGGACGGGTCGGCAGGGTCGACGTTCTTGCGGTTGACGATGATCGGCAGGCCCAGGACGCCCTCCTTCGCCGTCATCCGCTCGCGCAGCACCTGCAGGTCGATCCACACGTTGTTGGCGTTGAAGGTGTTGTGCCGCTTGATGTCGCGGAAGTGCCGCTCGTCGCCCTCGGCCACCTGGGCGGTGTCGCGCAGCACGATGCGCCCGTCGGACTTTCGCACCGCCAGGTGACCACCCTTGCGGTCGCTCTTGGTGCGCTTGCACACCTCGGCGACGTACGGCAGCCCGTGCTCGACCATCCACGCGGCGACGTCGGGGTCGCACGTGGCGCCGAGGTTGTCCGAGTTGGAGAGGAACGCGTAGCGGATCCCCTTCTCCAGCAGGGCGTCGAGCACCCCGGACGTGACGAGGGAGACGTAGACGTCGCCGTGGCCCGGCGGGCACCACTCGAGCTCGGGGTCGGCGGGCCACTCGACCGGCATGAGGTCGTCGGGGCGCAGCTTCGGCTCGGCGTTCTGGATGAAGTCCAGCGGGAGCCCGTCGACGGGCAGGTCGGCGTACTTCGAGAGGATCTTGAGCGACTCCTCCGACGTGCGGAAGGAGTTCATCAGCACGAGCGGCAGCTCGACGTCCCACCGCTTGCGCAGCGCGAGCACCTGCAGGGCGATGATGTCGAGGAAGGTCAGGCCGTCCTTGACCTCGAGGGCGGACTTCGCGCCCGTCATGCCCATCCCCGTGCCGAGGCCGCCGTTGAGCTTGATGACGGCGGTGCGAGACAGCGCCTCGCGCGCCTCCTCGTCGGAGACCCTGACCTCGCGCAGGGTCTGCACCTCGCCGAGGGGCTCGATGGAGTCCTCGGGGATGGTGCCCTGGGCGCCGTCCTGCAGCTGCAGGTAGTAGTGCTCGAACACCTTGATCGCCTCGGGACCGAGGCCCCGTTCGCGCATCAGTGCGACGGACGCCTGGAGCCCCTGGTCACTCATGGCCATCACCTTACGATGGGCCGTATGTGGCGCAGCCGAGTGCGGCAAATGTGGACCCCGTGAGCGCTCCCGACAAGCGTGACCTCCGTCACGCCGCGCGAGCCCGGCGGCGCGAGCTCGCCGCCGCGATGGACCGAGAGGCGTCGTCAGCGGCCATCGCCGAGGCGGTGCTGCGCTTCGTGCCCGACCCGGCCCGCGTGGCCGTCTACGAGTCGCTGCCCGACGAGCCGCCCACCGGCCGCCTCGTCGAGGCGCTGCTCGACGCCGGCCACGAGGTCATCGTGCCCGTGGTCCTCGACGACTGGTCGCTCCAGTGGAGGTATGCCGCCCGCGGAGCCTCGGGCGACCGCGCGACGGTGAGCCGGCCCAGCCGGCTCAGGCACGCCCCCGCCCCACAGCCCCAGAAAGGCTGGCTCGGCACCGACGCGCTCGCGACGTGCG
>CBHRRQ010000318.1:0-3164 GCA_966081555.1 uncultured Terrabacter sp. | reverse complement strand
GGCTCACTGGCCGTGTGGGAGGGGGCCCCCGCCCCTTTCTATATAAGGCTCGTTCTTGCCGCCGTGTTCTCTCCATCGAGGGGTGTGGGTCGGCTTTGTGGCTGTTGGCGTAAACCGGTTGTGAGTGAGTGCTCACTCATTCACAATGGTCCGGTGCGACAGCGAACGGGGCGCGCCGCGCCCATGCATCCGGACGACCGCCGAGAGGCGCTCATCGGCGTCTTCCTCGACCTCGCCCACCGCGAGGGCCGGCCCCCGACGACGAGCGAGATCGCGCGCGAGGCCGGCGTCGCCGAAGGCACGATCTTCCGCGTCTTCGCCACCAAGGACGCCCTGCAGGACGAAGCCGTGCAGACGGCGTTCTGCCCGGCGCCGGTGCGGCGGTCGATCGCGGCCATCGACACCGACCTGCCGGTGCGCGAGCGGCTCGTCGCGTTCACGACGATCCTGCAGCGACGGTTCACCGAGGTCTTCGGGCTGATGGGGGCGCTCGGCCTCACCGAGCCGCCGAACCGCGGTCCGCACCTGGCCTGCTACGCCGCCGGCCGCCACCTGCGCGGCGCCACCGACGCACCCGAGGCCGGCGCCGAGGACTGCGAGCCGCACCAGCCCCTCCTCGACACGATCCACCAGCTCGTCCTCGGCGAGACCGACGTGTTCGTCGTGCCCGCCCGCGACGTCGTGCACCGCATCCGGCTGCTCTGCTTCTCGGGCAGCCACCCCGGCATCGCCGACGGCCTCACCCTCACGCCCGAGGAGATCGTCGACACCGTGCTCTACGGCGTCGTGGCACGCCCGAGGGCGACGGGCAGCGGCCTCGGCATCGCCGAGCTCTACGCCGAGCTCGGGGGCGACCCCGGCGCCCTCGTCGGAGAGGAGCGCAGGCATGCCCGAGCCGTTGACCCTCACCCGACGTGAGGTCCTAGCGTCTCCGACCGGCGCGCACCCCCTCTCCAGCCGGACCGACCACACCGACACTGACCATACCGACCACACCGACCGAAAGGCATGCGCATGCTGATGCGACTGCTCCGCAGCCACCTGCGGCCCTACGGGGGCGAGATCTCGCTCATCGTGCTGCTGCAGCTCGTGAGCACCCTCGCCTCCCTCTACCTGCCGAGCCTCAACGGCGAGATCATCGACGACGGTGTGGCCAAGGGCGACACCGGCTTCATCATGCGGCACGGCGGTCTCATGCTCGGCGTCAGCGTCGTGCAGATCGCCGCCGCCGTGGGCGCCACCTTCCTCGCCGCCAAGGTCGCCATGGGGATGGGTCGCCAGATGCGCGCGAACATCTTCGGCACCGTCGTCGACTACTCCGCCCAGGAGGTCGCGAAGTTCGGCGCCCCGACCCTCATCTCGCGCAACACCAACGACGTCACCCAGGTGCAGATGGTGACGTTCATGGCGTTCGCGCTGCTCGTCACGACGCCGATCATGATGGTCGGCGGCGTCATCATGGCACTGCGCGAGGACGTCGGCCTGTCCTGGCTGGTCGCGGTCGCGGTGCCGCTCCTCGGCCTCTGCGTCGGCCTCATCGTCTGGCGGATGGTGCCGTGGTTCGGCCGCATGCAGACCTCCCTCGACGGGGTGAACCGGGTGCTGCGCGAGCAGATCACCGGCATCCGCGTCGTGCGGGCGTTCGTGCGCGAGGGCCACGAGGAGGAGCGCTTCTCGGAGGCGAACGCGACCCTCACCGAGGCGGGGCTGCGCGTCGGCCGGCTGATGTCGCTGATCTTCCCGATCGTGATGTTCATCTTCAACGTCTCGTCGGTCGCCGTGCTGTGGTTCGGCGCTCACCGCATCGCGACGGGCGATATGCAGATCGGCGCGCTGACGGCCTTCCTCAGCTACCTCATCCAGATCCTCATGGGCGTCATGATGGCGACCTTCATGGCCACGATGATCCCGCGCGCCGCGGTCTCGGCCGGCCGCATCCAGGAGGTGCTCGACACGAGCTCGTCGGTCGGCGAGTCGGTGCAGCCGCTGCCGATCAAGGCGGCTCGGGCGGGCGTCGAGCTCGTCGACGTCGACTTCCACTACCCGGGCGCCGAGAACGCCGTGCTCCACGACGTGTCGTTCACGGCCGAGCCCGGGCGCACCACGGCGATCATCGGCTCCACCGGCGCCGGCAAGACGACGCTCATCGGCCTGGTGCCGCGCCTCTTCGACGTGTCGTCGGGGCGGGTGAAGGTGGGCGGCGTCGACGTGCGCGACCTCGCCCTCGACGAGCTGTGGTCGCGGATCGGCCTCGTGCCGCAGAAGCCCTACCTCTTCAGCGGCACCGTCGCGACCAACCTGCGCTACGGCAACCCCGATGCCACCGACGAGGAGCTGTGGGAGGCCCTGCGCATCGCGCAGGCCCGCGACTTCGTCGAGAAGATGGACGGTGGCCTCGACGCGCCGATCGCGCAGGGCGGCACCAACGTCTCGGGCGGCCAGCGCCAGCGGCTCGCGATCGCACGGGCCGTCGTCAAGCGGCCCGACGTCTACCTGTTCGACGACTCGTTCTCGGCCCTCGACCTCGCGACCGATGCCCGCCTGAGGCAGGCGCTGCGTCCGGTCACCCGCGAGAGCGCCGTCGTCATCGTGGCCCAGCGCGTGTCGACCATCGTCGACGCCGACCACATCGTCGTGCTCGAGGACGGCCGCGTCGTCGGCCAGGGCACCCACGACCAGCTCCTCGACTCCTGCGAGACCTACCAGGAGATCGTCGAGTCCCAGCGCAGCGCGGAGGAGGCGGCCTGATGGCCGAGGGAGTCAAGAGCGCGGAGGAGAAGGCCGCCGAGGCGCGTCGGGGTCCCGCCCGCCGCGGCGGACCGCCGCACATGCAGATGGGCCAGCCGGGCGAGAAGTCGCTGAACTTCGGCCCGTCGGCCAAGCGCCTGCTCGGCCTGCTCCGGCCCGAGCGCACCAAGCTCGTCGTCGTCATCACCCTCGCCGTGGTCAGCGTCGTGCTCAGCTCGATCGGCCCGAAGATCCTCGGTCGCGCGACCGACATCATCTTCGCCGGCGTCATCGGCAGCACCGTCAAGGTGCCGCCGGGCACGACGAAGCAGCAGCTCGTCGACGGCCTGCGCGCGAACGGCCAGACCACGTATGCCGACCTGCTCGCCAACGTCGACTTCACCCCGGGCGTGGGCATCGACTTCGAGGCCCTCAAG
>CBHRRQ010000317.1:0-3198 GCA_966081555.1 uncultured Terrabacter sp. | reverse complement strand
GGAGCTGTCGGGGATGACCGCGAGGGTGTCGTGCTCCTCGCCGTCGGGTCCCCACATGTGGCCCGAGGTGCGGATCATCGCCGGCATGGAGGCGTCGACGATGACGTCGCTCGGCACGTGCAGGTTGGTGATGCCCTTGTCGGAGTCGACCATTGCGATGGCCGGGCCGTCCTCGAAGCCCTTCTTCACGGCGGCCTCGACCTCGGCGCGCTGGTCGGCGGGCAGGCCCTCGACGGCCTTGAGGACGGCACCGAGGCCGTCGTTCGGGGAGGCGCCGACCGAGGCCAGCTCGGCGGCATACGCCTGGAAGACCTCGGGGAAGAAGGCGCGCACGACGTGGCCGAAGATGATCGGGTCGGAGACCTTCATCATCGTGGCCTTGAGGTGCACCGAGAACAGCACGCCCTCGGCCTTGGCGCGCGTGACCTGCTCGGAGAGGAACTCGCGCAGTTTCGCGACGTCCATGAAGGTGGCGTCGACGACCTCGCCGGCGAGGACCGGGATGGACTCCTTGAGCACGGTGGTCGACCCGTCGGCGCCGACGAGCTCGACCCGGAGCGTGTCGTCGGCCTCGATGACGACGGACTTCTCGTTGTGGCGGAAGTCGTGCTCGCCCATCGTGGCGACGTTGGTCTTCGAGTCGGCAGTCCAGGCGCCCATCGAGTGCGGGTGCTTGCGCGCGTAGCTCTTGACCGACGCGGGAGCGCGGCGGTCGGAGTTGCCTTCGCGCAGAACGGGGTTGACCGCTGAGCCCTTGACCTTGTCGTATGCCGCCCGGGCCGCCTTCTCGGCGTCGGTCGTCGGGTTGTCGGGGTAGTCGGGCAGGTCGTAGCCGGCGGCCTGCAGCTCGGCGATCGCGGCCTTGAGCTGCGGGATCGAGGCCGAGATGTTGGGCAGCTTGATGATGTTCGCCTCGGGCGTCTTCGCGAGCTCACCGAGCTCGGCCAGGGCGTCGCCGATGCGCTGCTCGGGCTTCAGGGCGTCGGGGAAGCCGGCGATGATGCGGCCCGAGAGCGAGATGTCGCGCGTCTCGACGTCGACGCCGGCCTGCTTGGCGAAGGCCGAGACGATCGGCAGCAGCGAGGCCGTGGCCAGGGCGGGCGCCTCGTCCGTGTGCGTGTAGATGATTGTCGAGTCCAACGCTGGTGCTCCGTTCGGGTTGCGGGTCGTGCCGAGATCCGAGAAGAGGATCCGAATAAATCTTGATGTCAAGATAACGGATCGGTCGCGGCCGTGGGGCCGCCGTCCCATCCTGCCGGGGTGCTCTGCGCCACGCCAGAGAGCCCGGCCTAGGGTGGAGCGGGTGAGCACCAGCCCCGACAGCGCCGTCGAGCCGGCCCCCGCTGCCGCCCCGGCGCCCGCCCTCGAGCCGTCCACCGCACGGCACCTGCACCACCTGCTCGCGACGGAGCAGCGCTCGAACCGGCTGCCCTCCGTCGCGGCCGGCCTCGTGCGCGGCGGCCGTCTCGTGTGGTCCGACGCGGTGGGCACCCTCGACGGGCGGGAGGACGGCGAGGCCGCCGACGCCGACACGCAGTACCGCATGGGGTCGATCACCAAGACCTTCGTGGCGGTCGCCGTCATGCGCCTGCGCGACCAGGGGCGGCTCGACCTGACGGACCACCTCGACGACCACGTGCCCGGCTCGCAGCTCGGCCGGGCCACGATCGCCCAGCTGCTGTCGCACGGGGGCGGCATCCAGGCGGAGACGAACGGCCCGTGGTGGGAGCGCACGCCAGGCGGCGACTGGGATGAGCTCGTGGGTTCGCCCGTGGGGCAACGGTTCCGGGCCGGGCGACGGTTCCACTACACCAACGTCGGCTTCGCGGCGCTCGGCGAGGTCGTCGCCCGGGCCGAGGGCGCGGACTGGTTCGACGTCATCCGGCGTGACCTGCTCGAGCCCCTCGGCATGACGCGCACGACGACGCGACCGACGGGCAAGGCCGCGCAGGGCCTGGCCGTGCACCCCTTCGCCGACCTGCTGCTGCCCGAGCCCGAGCACGATGCCGGCGCGATGGCCCCCGCCGGCCAGCTCTGGACGACCGTGCAGGACCTCGCGCACTGGGCTGCCTTCGCCGCCGGCGACACCGGCGACGTGCTCGCGAAGGACACCCTCGAGGAGATGTACGAGCCGCACACCGTCGCCGACAACCCGGGCCTCCCGTGGACGGTCGCACACGGGCTCGGCTGGCAGGTCTGGAACCTCGAGGGCACCCGGTATGCCGGCCACGGCGGCTCCATGCCGGGCTTCCTCGCGGGCCTGCGGGTCGGCGTCGAGTCCGGTGACGGGGTCGTCGTCATGGCCAACTCGACGTCCGGGATGGGCACCATCGGCCCCGACCTGCTGTCTGCGCTCGCCGAACGCGAACCGGTGACACCCCAGCCGTGGCACGCCGCGGGAGACCCCGGAGTGCTCGAGCTCGTCGGCACGTGGCACTGGGGGCCGTCGGTGTCGGTCGCCCGGGCGGTGGGCCCCCACCTCGTGCTCGGCGAGCCGGGACAGGGCCGCGGATCGAGGTTCGCACCGGCAGGCGCCGACGAGTGGGTCGGTCTCGACGGCTACTACACCGGGGAGCCGCTGCGCGTCGTCCGGGCCGCCGACGGCACACCCTCGCACCTCGACCTGGCCTCGTTCCGTTTCACGCGCACCCCGTACGACCCGGCGGCCGACGTGCCGGGCGGTGTCGACGAGGCCGGTTGGCGGTAGTGCCCCGCCCCGACCTGTCCGCGCTGACCTGGCCACGGCGCACCGACCGCCTCGTCCTGCGGCCGCTCACGCCGGATGACGTGGACGCCGTCCTCGCCTACCGAAGCCTCCCCGAGGTCGTGGTGCACCTCAGCCACGACGTGCTCGACCGCGACCAGGTCTCGGCCCGCATCGCCGACCGCGTGGCCCGTGGCCTGCCGGGCGCCGACAACCCGCTGCTCGGGCTCGCCGTCGAGGACGCGACGCCCGGCCGGGTCGTCGGAGACGTGGTGCGGCGGCGCGAGCCCAGCCCCAGCATCGGCCCGGTCACCCACGCGAAGATGGGCATGACCGCGCTGCGCGACGCCTGCGAAGACCTCGGGCTCGAGGACGTGACGACGGTCGGCAATACCGGCAATATCGTCTTCCGCTCCCGCAAGGGCGCGACCGCCGCCCGAGCGGTGCTCGGCCGGACCGTCAAGATCGGCGAGGCCCGCGGGCACCTGCTCGAC
>CBHRRQ010000316.1:0-3368 GCA_966081555.1 uncultured Terrabacter sp. | reverse complement strand
CGCCCCCCGCCCCGCCCCCCCCCCCCCCCCACGCGAGCCCGCGCTCCGGCCCCTCGGACGCATCGCTTTCACGATGAGGGTGGAGCACAACAACGCCCCCGGCCGAGGGCCGGGGGCTTTGTCACAAACGACTGAGGTTGGTGTCGCTCGTTGCTGTTGATCTCGTGTGATCAGAGCGGGCGAACTGCGTCGGCCTGCGGGCCCTTCGGACCCTGCGTGACCTCGAACTCGACTCGCTGTGCCTCGTCCAGCGAACGGTAGCCGTTCGACTGGATGGCCGAGTAGTGGACGAAAACGTCGGGGCCGCCGCCGTCCTGGGCGATGAAGCCAAAGCCCTTCTCAGCGTTGAACCACTTGACGGTTCCCTGTGCCATACCGGTAACTCTTCCTTCTTTAGCGTATGGGATGACGCACCTCGCGCATCCCAAGCTGCCGCTTTGACTCCACTCGACGGGCGAACCCATCGATGCCGACAAAGAAATCCCGCCACCGTTGCGGATGACGGGCACCTGCTCGACTACGAGGAACTGCAACTGCAACCGCGACGAACCTAGCAGAATACCGGCCGGTCGGCCTGCCTGACCGAATGCTTTTTGCCCAGTTCACATCCCGGTCGTGGGGGCGCCCTCGCCCGGCTCGTCCACGGCGACCTGACGGACGCCTCGCCGGGCCACCCTCTGGGGCCGGTCGCCACGGATCGTGGCGACCATGTCGACCACCCGTCGCGTGGCCCGCACGTCGTGCGCGCGGAACACGGTGGCGCCCAGCCAGGCCGCGACCGCGGTGGCCGCGAGCGAGCCCTCGAGCCGCTCCTCGGCCGGCAGGTCGAGGGCTTCACCGACGAAGTCCTTGCGCGACATCGCCTGCAGCACAGGGTAGTTGAGCGCGACCACGTCGGCGGTGTGCCGCAGGACCTCGAGGGAGTGGGCCGTGGTCTTGCCGAAGTCGAGGGTCGGGTCGACGAGGATGCGCTCCCTGGGTATGCCGGCACGCTCGGCCTCGTGGGCACCTGCGGCGAGGGTGCGCACGACGTCCCGCACGACGTCGAGCGAGTCGTCGCCGTACGTGACGTCAACCGGGTCGGTGCGCGGTGGCAGGCCGCCGGTATGTGAGATGACATAGCCGGCGCCGATGGCCGATGCGACGTGCACGAGGCCGCGGTCGTGACCGGCCCAGGTGTCGTTGACGAGGTCGACCGCTCCTCCGGCCTCACGCGCCACCTCGGAGCGCCACGTGTCGAGACTGAGGATCACGTCGGGATGGGCGTCCCGCGCCCACTGCAGGAACGGCACGACCCGACGCTTCTCCTCGTCGGCGTCGACGACCTCGCCCTCCTGGCCGGCTCGCACGCCACCGACGTCGACGAGGTCGGCGCCGAGCTCGACGGCGCGTTCGAAGGCCTCCTTCGCCGACTCGAGGTCGGCGTGCCTGTTGCCGCTGAAGAAGGAGTCGGGAGTGCGGTTGACGATGGCCATCACGGCTGGGGCCGAGGCGTCGAAACGCTTGCCGCGCAGGACGAGTGGGCTCGCGGTGGGCAGCCGCAGGGGCGCCAGCCTGTCGAGGATCTCGGCGGTGGTGGGCACGTGATCCGGGTCGGGATGTCTCGTCACACTGTCGTATCTCACGGGGTCCCTCAAAGGTCAACGGTGGTCACGGGCATGGTTGCGCAACTGTTATGATTGCGACGCAGACGTCATCCACGGCCCGGCCATGCTCCCGGTCGGGTCGCGGATGGTCTGCCGGTCCTGCTCGTCCCGCAATGACGGTCGACCACCGAGCCCCCAACGACGCGTCGGCTGGGGGCTTTGCCATCCAAGGAAACTGAATACAGAGATGTCGTACATCGTGTCGTTCTTCGCGGCCATGAACCGTCCGCCCACAGGGATCCCGGTCGGTCAGTACAACTCCAGCACGACGTTCGAGGAGCGCCTCGGACTGCTCTGAGCAGCACGTGCAACCGCTCGCACCGGCCGTTCCGGCTCGAGCAACGGAGAACAAAAGGTCTCCGGCCCCCCGGGGGCCTTTTTTCATGCCCTGGACGGGTCCACCGGCGACGGCGGCTCCGGTGGCGTGCCCCGGGCCCGCGCGCTTGGATCGGCACACCGGGCAGGTTCGGCCCGGCCTCCGGTCGGCTCGTGTGCCGGCCACGACAGACAGGGGACCACCATGCGTACTCGACTCGCCACCGTGCTCGGCCTCACCGCCGGCATGCTGCTCGCCGCGACCTCGCAACCGGCTGCGGCCGACGCCGCCGGATCGGCGGGCTCGCTCACCGCGTCCACCCAGCCGACGCGGTCCGGGACCGTCGTCGACGCCCAGGGCCGCACCGTCGGCGGCTGGGTGGAGCTCGGCGCCTCGTCCCACAGCACGGCGTCGGCGTCGGCGACGGACAGGCCGGTGGCGTCGTCGGGCCGCCAGGACGTCGGCGGCGGCGTGTGGACCTACGGCTCCTACGACGAGAACGGCCAGAAGCACTGCTGGTCCAAGTACTACAACAGCAGCTACTACCACTCCGCGACCGCGGTCATGACGAGCAGCAAGAAGGTGTACGCGTGGCAGTTCGACTACGCCGACGCCCACATCTCGGAGTCGATCCAGATCGGCGCGCTGTGCAAGGTGTACTGGGCGACCTACCCGTGACGCAGCGGACCATCCTCGGGTCACTGGTCGTCGCCATAGTTCTGGGGGCAGGGTCGGTCGTCCTCGGCGCCCTGGCCTCCGGCTACGGCCCGATCTCGCTGCTTCCTGACCCGGGCGTCGTGTGGCTGCGCTACGTCAGCGGATGGCTCGGAGCGCCGTGGGCGTGGGGACTGCTCGGGATGGCTCTCGGCTGGGCTGCGGGCCGGGTCGTTCCGGCCATGGCCCTCGCCACCGCAGGGCTGGTCGTCGCCGTCCTCACCTACTACGTCGCCAAGCCCGCCGTCGCGATCACCTCGGGGGTGGACTGGGAGACCACGCGCTTCTGGTGCATGGCGGCCCTCGTCACCGGCCCCGTGCTCGGCCTGCTCGGACACGTGGGCCGGCGACCGCGCTGGGCGGCCCTGCCGGCCGCGCTGGTGGCACCGGCCCTCATGGTCCTGGATGCGCGACGGAGTCTGGCGAGCCCCGGGCCGACCCGGCCGGGCGCCGACGTGGCCGTCCTCGTTGCCGCAGCCGTCCTGACCGTCGTCCTGGTGGGGCGGGTCGCGCTGTCGGACCGTGCATCAGGCACCCGAGACGACGACGGTGTCGATTCGAACGGTCGGGTCTCGCGCGGCTAGACTTCCGCGGACACTGGAGGGCTCGCATAGTGGCCTAGTGCGGCGGTCTTGAAAACCGCTATGGGTTCATAGCCCATCGTGGGTTCGAATCCCACGCCCTCCGCCACT
>CBHRRQ010000315.1:0-3374 GCA_966081555.1 uncultured Terrabacter sp. | reverse complement strand
CCAACCGCTGGTTTTGGAGACCAGTGCTCTACCAATTGAGCTATTGCCCTTCGCCGTGACCGTTGGGGCGGTCGCGGCGGGACGGCATGCGTCAGCATGGCCAGCGAAGCCGTCCGAGGGTCGATCATACGGGACGATCCGAGTGCAAAGCCAACCGAGCCGCACCCGGGGCCGGCGGGCACGTCCGGGCAGCGCCCGACGGCACCACCCGGCATACGGACCGGACTGCTCGAGCGCACGCCCGAGTGGCAGGATCGGAAGCGTGACGAACCCGCGCACCGCCCTCGCGTCCCTGTCCGACGACGACCTGGCCGGCTTCCTCGCCGAGCAGCGTGAAGCCTATGCGGCCCTCAAGGCCCGCGGGCTCAAGCTCGACCTCACGCGGGGCAAGCCGTCGGCCGCGCAGCTCGACCTCTCGAACGACCTGCTGACGCTGCCGTCGACGACGAAGGACCGCGCGGGCGTCGACGTGCGCAACTACGGCGGCCTCGAGGGGCTGGCCGAGCTGCGCGAGATGTTCGCCGAGCTGCTCTGGGTCGAGCCGTCGCAGGTCGTCGCGGGCGGCAACTCGAGCCTGACGATGATGTACTCCACGATCGTCGACTTCCTGCTCTTCGGCGGGGTCGACTCCCCGCGGCCGTGGTCGCAGGAGCAGAAGGTCCGCTTCGTCTGCCCCGTCCCGGGCTACGACCGCCACTTCTCGATGCTCGCGTCGTTCGGCATCGAGATGGTCACCGTCGACATGCACGACGACGGCCCCGACGTCGCCGCGGTCGAGGCGCTCGTCAAGGACGACCCGAGCATCAAGGGCATCTGGATCGTCCCCACGTACGCCAACCCGTCGGGCGCCGTCGTCTCGCAGGAGATCGCGGCCCGCCTCGCGGCGATGCCCGCCGCGGCCCCCGACTTCACGATCTTCTGGGACAACGCGTACGCCTTCCACCACCTCACCGAGGACGAGGCCAAGAGCGCCGACATCATCACGCTGGCCGCGGCCTCGGGGCACCCGAACCGGCCGATCATGTTCGCCTCGACGTCGAAGATCACGTTCGCCGGCGCGGGTGTGGCGGTGCTCGCGGCCAGCGAGGCCAACGTGAAGTGGTACCTGAAGCACCTCTCGATGAGCTCGATCGGGCCCGACAAGGTCAACCACCTGCGACACGTCGAGTTCTTCAAGGACGCCGAGGGCGTGCGGGCCCACATGCGCGGCCACCGCGACATCATCGCCCCGAAGTTCGCGGCGGTCGACGAGGCGCTGACCCAGGGCCTCGAAGGCCTCGAGGTGGCCGAGTGGACCCGCCCCACCGGCGGCTACTTCGTCAACCTCGACGTCCTCGACGGCACGGCGTCGCGGGTCGTGGCCCTGGCCAAGGAGGCCGGCATCGCCCTCACCCCGGCCGGCGCGTCGTTCCCGCTCGGTCACGACCCGCGTGACCGCAACATCCGTCTCGCCCCGACCTTCCCCGTGCTCGACGAGGTGCGCACCGCGATGGCCGGCGTCGCCACCTGCGTCGCACTGGCGGCTGCCGAGAAGGTGACCGCCGACCGTGCTGCCGGGGTAGGGGACGGGAGCGACGCCGCCGCGTCGACGACCGAGTCGGCCACCGAAGGAGCAGCCCGATGAGCCAGATCGAGCCCAACGAGAACATCGACGACGACCTCACCAGCTACAGCGTCGACGACGAGGACCAGCTGCAGCCCGAGGACACCCTCGAGGACGGCGAGCTCGACGACGTGCTCGACCGCGGCTACTCCCCCAACGACCGGCCGCAGGGCGTCACCGCGCACGGCACGACGGCGTACGAGGAGTCCATCGACGAGACGATCGACGAGCGCATCCTCCAGGAGGAGCCCGACCCGAACTCCGCCTACGGCCGGCCCGACAACGAGAGCGGCCTCGACGACGACCGCGTCGGCGGCGACGACCCCGACTCGATCGACGCCGAGGACGACTGGCTCGGCGACAACGAGGTCGGTGACGCGCGCGCCGGGCGGCTGGTCGCCGACGACGAGGGCGCGCACGAGGACGACGAGAAGCAGGTGTGGGCGAGCGACGTCGGCGTCGACGGCGCCGGGGCCTCGGCCGAGGAGGCCGCGATGCACGTCGTCGACGAGATCGCGGACGAGCCCGACGAGGACTGAGCCCCGCCACCTCGCGTATGCCGTCTGGCAGGTCGGCGTCCCCGGCCTGCCCGGCGGGCGCGGCCTCCCGGTCCGGGCCGAACGCCGGGTGACACACTGGCCGGCATGACACGTGCGGTGGAGACCCTCCCGAAGGCCCACCTGCACCTGCACTTCACCGGGTCCATGCGCATCGAGACGGTGCGCGACCTGGCAGCCCGGCACGGCATCCGGCTTCCCGACGCGCTCGTGACCGGATGGCCACCGAGGCTCGCCCGGGCCACCGACGAGCGGGGCTGGTTCCGGTTCCAGCGGCTCTACGACGCCGCCCGCGCCTGCGTGCGCAGCGAGGCCGACATGCGTCGCATCGTGCGCGAGGCGGCCGAGGACGACGCCGCCGAGGGCTCACGCTGGCTCGAGATCCAGGTCGACCCGACGTCCTACGCACCCTTCGTCGGCGGCATCACGCCGGCCCTCGAGATCGTGCTCGACGAGGCGCGGGCCGTGTCGTCGGAGGGACTCATCGGCGTCGGCGTCGTCGTCGCCGCGAGCCGCATGCGCCACCCGCTGGAGGCGCGCACGCTCGCCCGGTTGGCCGCCCACCACGCGGGCGAGGAGCCCGGCGATGTCGTCGGCTTCGGCCTCTCCAACGACGAGCGGCGCGGGCTCGTGGCCGACTTCGCCCCCGCCTTCGCCATCGCCCGCAAGGCCGGACTCGCGCTCGTCCCGCACGGCGGCGAGCTGCTCGGCGCCCAGTCCGTGATGGAGACGCTGCAGCACCTCGACCCCGACCGCATCGGCCACGGCGTGCGCAGCGTCGAGGACCCGCAGGTGCTCGACGCCGTCGCCGAGGCCGGCGTCACCCTCGAGGTGTGCCCGGGCAGCAACGTCGCCCTCGGCGTCTACGCCGACCCGTCCGAGGTGCCGCTGCGCCGCATCGTCGACTCGGGCATCGGGGTGGCCCTCGGCGCCGACGACCCCCTGCTCTTCGGCTCCCGCCTCGCGGCGCAGTACGCGGCCGCGCGTGCCCTCGGCTTCGACGACGAGGGGCTCGCGAGGCTGGCGCGCGGCTCGATCGAGGGCAGCCGTATGCCGCCCCGCCTGCGAGCGGCGGCCCTCGCCGAGGTGGACGCCTGGCTCGCGCAGCCCGGGCCGGGGGCCGACCCGGCTAACACGGGCGACCGGGGCCTGGCCACCGAACGGGCCTGACCCCGGGCGGACTCCGGGCCTGACTCCGGGCCTGACTCCGGGCC
>CBHRRQ010000314.1:0-3423 GCA_966081555.1 uncultured Terrabacter sp. | reverse complement strand
CGCTGCGGTGGGCTGCTTCTCAGCAGACGTCGTCGACGCAGCCTTCTTCACGGCGACCTTCTTCGCTGCAGCCTTCTTCACGGCCGCCTTCTTCACCGCGGCCTTCTTCACCGCGGCCTTCTTCACCGCAGCCTTCTTCGCCGCGGTGGGCTGGGCGGCGATGTCAGCCGGCGTCGCCGCCTCGGTCCCTTGACCCTCGGGCGTGGCCGGGGCGGCGTTCCCCGCCTGCCGAGTCTGGTCGGTGTGCTCGGTCGTCACGGCTGGATCCTGTCGAAGACTCGGGCGATGGCGGCCGCGGTGCCGCCGGCGGCATCACTGACGACGTCGCCGACACCCTCGACGCCGGGCACGGCGGGGCGCAGGTGGCTGGCGTAGTCCTCGAAGGCGGACCGGGTCGTGTAGTGCGGTTCGAAGCCGAACACGGACCGCATCCGGTGGGTGTCGAGTCCCCGGCCGAAGGCGAGGAAGGTCAGCTGGTCGGACGAGAAGTCGGCGAGACCGCTGCGCTTGACGAGGTTGCCGATGAGGCCGGCGGCCGGGAGCGGCAGGGGCAGGATGGGGCGACGGGCGATGGCCGTGCACTGGGTCACCGTGAGGAAGCCGTCGCCGGCGACGTTGACGATGCCGACGGCGGGTCCGGTGGTCGCGAGGATCATGGCCGCGGTGGCGTCGTCCTCGTGGACGAACTGGAACCTGGCGTCGAAGCCGAGCGGGACGGGCACGACGGGCAGCGAGAAGTAGTCGGTGATCGCGGTGTGGATGCTCGGCCCGACGACGTTGGCGAAGCGGAGCATCGTGATCTCGACGTCGGGCCGGCGGCGCGAGAACCCCCGCACGTAACCCTCGACCTCGACGGAGTCCTTGCCGAACCCGGTGCGCGGCAGCGTCTTGGGGTTCATGTCCTCGCTGAACATGGCCGGGTCACGCGGCGAGGAGCCGTAGACGGCGGCGGACGACTTCACGACGAGGCGCGTCACCGACTCGGACTTCTGGCACGCAGCGAGCAGCTGCATCGTGCCGATGACGTTGATCTCCTTCTGCGTCACCCGCCCGCCGGAGTCCTTGGGCGTCGCGATGACGTTCATGTGCACGACGGTGTCGACCGAGGCCTGGGCCATGATGCGGCCGATCATCGGGTTGCGGATGTCGGCCCGCACGAACTCGGCACGTCCGATGGAGTGCTTCGGGGGCACGACATCGACGCCAAGGATGCGCTCGATGGACGGGTCGGCCGACAGCCGGCGGGCGTAGAGCCCACCCAGGTAGCGGGACACCCCCGTGACGAGGACGACCTTTGCCATCACGTCCTCCTGTCGTCGGCCCCTACCGTCACGTGAAGCCTACCGATGGGTTGTCGCCCAGACGGCCTGCGTACCGCCTCGGAGCGTCGGTGTGGCGAGCGTCTCGCGCTCGACGCCGGCGCGCCGGAGTCGCAAGCCCACGTGGGATGGCCGGAAACGCGAACGACCCCCACCGTCGGTGAGGGTCGAGAGCGTGCGGGGCGATCCGCCGAGACCTGAGAACTCAGGTCACTTCTTGTTGCGGCGCTGGTGGCGCGTCTTGCGCAGCAGCTTGCGGTGCTTCTTCTTCGCCATCCGCTTGCGGCGCTTCTTGATGACAGAACCCATGTTTGTCCTTGTCGTGCGACTTGTCTCTGACTGAGCTGATGCCGACCTGCGTCGACACACCTCCGAGAGGCTGGTCGAACTTCACGAGCCGAACAGGCTCCACAGCGTAGCGCGTACGGGGCCTCTGGCCCAAAAGGAACGTCGGGCTCACCGGCCTGCCCACCTGCGGGAACGCCGAAGGGGCGGCCCGACCAGGTGGTCGGGGCCGCCCCCTCGGGTGCGCCGTGACGCGGGTGTCACGCTGTGCTCACGCGGTGTCGATGTAGGACGTCTGCAGGTACTTGTGCACCGCGTCCTCCGGAACCCGGAAGGAGCGGCCGACGCGTACGGCCGGAAGGTCTCCGCCGTGGACGAGCCGGTAGACCGTCATCTTCGACACGCGCATGATCGAGGCGACCTCGGCGACGGTTAGGAACCGCACCTCGGCGAGCTGACGCTCATTCGACATGTGTTACCCCGATCTTCAGGTGGGTCGCACCCGCGCGTCGACGGCTTCCCCTCCGACGAAACTTCACGCAGGTGCAAGAAGCAACATTAGGGGCAGATGTGACTGGAGGGGAAGCGAACCGTGTAACGAATCGTCATGACGCAACTCGACACGCCGGTGAGACCCCTGTGGATCTCCCGGCTCTGCGGGCTCTCGTCACGGCTCCAGACGGTGCAGGTCACGCGGGAATAGCGTCACCTCGCGCACGTTCTCGGCGCCCGTGAGTCGCGCCACCCACCTTTCCAGACCGATCGCGAACCCGCCATGCGGAGGCATGCCGTGGGCGAAGGCGTCGAGGTAGCCGGCCAGCACGGCAGGGTCGGCGCCGGTGCGCGCCATGGCGGCGGCGTAGTCCGACGGACGGTGCAGCCGCTGGCCGCCCGTCGTCAGCTCGAGGCCGCGGAAGAGCAGGTCGAAGCTGTTGCTCCATCGCTCGTCGCCGGGCTGCGGGTGGGTGTAGAACGGCCGCTTGGCCATCGGGTAGCCCTCGACCGCCAGGAAGTCCGAGCCGTATGCCGTCCGCGCCCACTCGCCGAGCGCGCGCTCGTGCGCCGGGCTGAGGTCGGGCTCGTCGCGGTCGGCACCTACCCTGGCGAGGGCGTCCCTGAAGTGGATGACGGGGAACTCGTCCGGCACGCGGGGCAGCTCGACAGCGAGGAGCGCAGCGGCGTCGGCGGCATACGTGGTGATGCCCTCGACCATGCCGGCGACCGCGGTGCGCAGCACGGCGAGCACGTCGCGGTGGTCGCGGATGAAGCCGAGCTCGGCGTCGAGCGAGGTGTACTGCGCGAGGTGGCGCACCGTGTCGTGTGGTTCGGCGCGGAAGACCGGGCCGACCTCGAGGACGCGCTCGAAGACCCCGACGAGCATCTGCTTGTAGAGCTGCGGGCTCTGCGCGAGGTAGGCGGTGCGGCCGAAGTAGTCGACGGTGAAGACGTTGGCGCCCGACTCGGTGGCCGTGCCGACGAGCTTCGGCGTCGCGATCTCCGTGAACTCCAGCGAGCCCAGCGCAGAACGGAATCCGTGCATCGAGGCGCTGGCGATCTGCCAGGCGGCGCGGTGTCTCGGGTGCCGCAGCGTGACGGCGGCGTGGTCGAGGTGCGTGGGCAGGCCGGCGCCGAACGTGGGGCGCCACAGCTCGACCGGCGGTGCGGCTGCCGGCTCGGTGAGAGGCGTGACGGTCGGCTCGACGAGCTCGGCGCCGCCGGGTGCGCTCGCGTTGGCTGACGCCGTGCCGGTCACCTCGACGACCGTCTCCTCGGGCAGCCCGGCGAGCTGCGCGACCGTCTTCTCGTCCTTGACGACGAC
>CBHRRQ010000313.1:0-3425 GCA_966081555.1 uncultured Terrabacter sp. | reverse complement strand
GGCGCAGAGGGGATGGGGCCGAGGGGGCTCGACCGCGCCCCACGATACGGCGCGGGGCGCCCGCAGCCCCAATCCGCCGAAAGGCGCGTCGCTGGACAATCCCGGACATTGCGGGCGCGATTCGTGCGGGGTGACGTAAATTACCGGCCGGTTGCCCCTGTCGGGCTTTGTCCGCAGATGACCGCTCTGCGTCCTCTCGCCGCGGCCACGAACCGGCTCCCGATCGCGCGCAGCAGGGGTCAGCCGGACCGGCCGGTCGCCGATGCCCTCCGCACCAGCCGGAGCTCCGGGGTGCCGGTGGCCGGGTGCTCGTCGCGGCCGCCCTCATCGACGAATCCACGCCGCGCGTAGAAGGCACGCGCCCGTGCGTTCTCCTCGACCACCCAGAGGGTCGCGTCACGCGCGCCGAGGAGCTCGTCCAGGAGCTGGTCCGCGACGCCGGTCCCCCGCGCGGTGGCGGTCAGGTTGACGGCATACAGCTCCCACTCGGTGGGTGCGTCGTCGTCGCGGCTCGGCCCGGCGCTGCCGAAGCCTGCGAGCCGACCGTCCTCGCCCACGACGACGAGGGTGCGCGCCGGGGCGTCAGCCGATCGGCCGGCCACGGCGCGCCAGGTGTCGGCGCAGCGCTCGTCGCTGAGGCCGGCGAGGTAGTCGTCCGGCATGATCCCCGCGTACGCGTCGCGCCACACGGCCATGTGCACGCGCCCCAGCTCGTCGCAGTCCTCGAGCGCGAGCGGCCTCAGCTGCCAGTGGCGCTCACTCATCTCGCTGACGGTCGAGCGCATGCTCGAGACGCTCCAGCTTGCCGTCGAGCTCGCCCGTGAAGCCGGGCCGGATGTCCGCCTTGAGCACGAGCCCGACACGCGGTGAGCTCTGCGCCAGCACGTCGCAGCACTGCTTGACGACAGCCATGCACTCGTCCCACTCCCCTTCGATCGTCGTGAACATGGCGTCGGTGCGGTGCGGCAGCCCGGAGTCGCGCACGACGCGGATGGCGCGGGCGACGGCCTCGGACACCGATCCGGTGTCATCGGCCGCGACGGTGGGGGCGACGGAGAAGGCGATCAGCATGGCCTCACCGTATGCCGCCCGCACCGTCGCGCGGGAGCCGCCCCGACCGTCACTCGACCGTCGCCGTCCATCTCTCTGCCGGGCGTCAGAAGGCCTTCTTCACCGACAGCGCCTCTTCGATGATCTCGAAGCCGAGGTCCTTGTTGATCTGGACCATCCACGGGTTCTGCTCGTCGTTCATCGTCTGCACCGACCGGCGGTCCGGTGCAATGCGCGCCAGCTCGTCGAGGTTGGCGACCTTGACGGCCATGCCCAGGCGATGACCGCGGAACTCGGGCAGCACGAGCGTGCCCCACTGGAACACCACGTCCGGATCCCCGACGGGGACCGACAGGTCGGTGTAGGCGGCGACGACCCCGGTGGCCCGGTGCACGGCGACCGCCGTGACCATCCGGCGCCCCATGTCGCGCTGGTGCTCGAGCATCGTCTGGTAGTCCTCGACCGTCATCGACTCCGGCTCGAACTCGACGTCGCCCGTGGGCGCGTCGAGGATGAGCCGGTTGGACGCGTCGCACACGCCCTGGCGCAGGTGCTCGGGCACGCCGTCGACGTGGACGCTCACCTCGAACTCGTCACCCATGGCCTCCGCCGCGCGCCGGCGGTGCTCGTCGAGCACGTCGGCCGGGACGGGCAGCGGGAGCGAGCGCACGATCTCGACGCTCGACACGGCATACCCACGCCTGAGGGCGAACTCGCGGTCGGCGTGCGACTCGCGGGCGCCGACGGGCACGAACACCTCGGTGAGGAGCATGTCGCGGCCGGCGGCACGCGCCCGCTCCTCGGTCCACTCGAGCAGGGCCGAGCCGATGCCACGACCCCGGTGCTCCGGGTCGACCGCGAGGTCGTTCCAGCACTTGTCGAGGTTGTCGCGCTCGGGGAAGAAGATCCGCGTCCAGCCGACGGGCGAGCCCTCGACGACGGCGACGGCCCCTTCCTCGCGCTCCCCCGGGAACGAGAAGCGCACCATCTTGAGGAACTCGTCCTCGGAGCGCTGGATCGGCTGCACGCGCGAGACCGCCTCGCTGCGGGTCGCGACGCCGAAGAGCCCTTTGAGCATGACGTCGTCGTCATGGTCGAGCGGGATGATGTCCATGCCTCGACGGTGACACCGGGGCTCCGTCGCCGACAACGGGTTTTCGTATGCCGCCGGGCTCGACCGCCTGCCGCCGCCGGTGGTGCCGTCCATCCGGACGCAGGAAGTCCGCCGCAACCCCGCGCCGTGAGCACGAACGAGCTCCTGGGACCCGGGGTTGGTGTGTTCGCGTGCCCTGTGGATGCCGGGAGCACGGGGAGTGCGCGACCGAGCAGGCTGCCCTAATGGATCCTGTCGACGCCATCCGGAGGCTGGGCGGCACGGCGACCCGCGCCGAGCTCCGACAGCTGGTCACGAAGCGCCGCCTCCGGCTGGCGGTCGAGCATGGCCGCGTGCGGCGTCCTCGTGTCGGGCGCTACGTGCTGCCCGACGTGGACGAGGCGCGCGCCGTCGCGCACGAGCTCTCGGCAGTGGTGGCGCTGCGTTCGGCAGCACTCGCGCACGGATGGAAGGTGAAGACGGTTCCCGCGCTGCCGGAGGTCACGGTTCCGCCCGGTCGCAAGATCACGGCCGGTGCCCGCCATAGGGTCTCGATCCTCACGTCGCGCCTCGCTGACGACGAGGTCGTCGCGGGAGTCACGTCGCCCGTTCGGACCGTCGTCGACTGCGCTCGGCACCTCCCGTTCGACGAGGCCCTGGCCATCGCGGACTCTGCCCTGCGGTCACGCTCGGTCCGGCTGCGTGACCTCCACAAGACCGCAGGGACGGTGCGCGGGCCGGGTCGGCCGCGTGTGGTCCGTGTCCTCACCGCGGCGTCGGGCAAGGCAGCGAACCCGTTCGAGTCGGTGCTGCGTGCCATCGCCCTCGACGTGCCGGGCCTCACTCCCCGGCCTCAGGTGGGCATCGCGCTCGCCGGCGGCGTACGCGTGACGCCAGACCTCGTCGACGCAGCCCTGGGCATCGTCCTGGAGGCAGACAGCCACGAGTTCCACACCGGGAGAACACAGCTGGTCACCGACTGCTGGCGGTACGACGAGCTGGCCCTGGACCGTTGGGACGTGTACCGCTTCGCCTACGAGCAGGTCATGTTCCAGCAGGACTGGGTCCGCTCGGTGCTCGTCCGGGCCGAGGCCAAGGCCCGCGCCACACAGCAAGTGCGGTCAGCCGCAGCGGCCTGAGCGCGACCGAGCCGGACACGCGCAGCTTCGTGTGTCCGCGTGGCGCGCGGTGGCCGCGTCGGTCAGGAACCGAGCTGCTGCACCAGATGGTCGGCGGCGGCATACGGGTCGGTGGTGCCGGCGAGCACCTCACGAGCCAGGGC
>CBHRRQ010000312.1:0-3528 GCA_966081555.1 uncultured Terrabacter sp. | reverse complement strand
GAGGGGGGCTCGGCCCGCCCCTGCCCAAAACGGACAAATCGGACTAGTCTCGCTCGGGAGGTGGTCGGACGGCGGCGCTCGGGACCGCCGGCGGCAGCCGTCGGGAGGTCGTCATGGTCCGTACTCCACGAGCGTCCAAGATCGTGCGCGGCCCTGGCGGCGCGCGCACGCAACCGGTCCGATGGCCGTTCCTGCTGGCGGTCGTCATGCTGGCCGTCGCCGCGGTCCTCTCGTCGGCCCCGCGCGGCAGCGGCGCGACCGTCTACGACACCCGCGACGCAGCGCTGCGTCGCGAGATCGGCACGGTCTTCGCGGACTCCCGGGTGACCGCCTCGACGGCGAGGGTCGGGGCCGTGGTCAGGGACGCGTCGACCCGCACGAGCATCTACCTGCGCGGCGCGGACACCCCCCTCGCGCCCGCGTCGACGCAGAAGACCTTCACCGCAGCGGCGGCGCTGACCCGCCTCGGCGCCGGCTACCGCTGGCCCACCGACGTCTACGCCGCCGCGCCCGTCGGGACCGGGGGAGTGGTGTCGGGCCGGCTCTACCTGCGCGGGAGCGGAGACCCCACGCTGCGCGAGCAGGACCTCACCTCGCTCGTCACGGCCCTGAAGTCACGCGGCGTCACCCGCATCACGGGCGACGTCGTCGCCGACGCCTCCGCCTTCGACGAGGTGCGTTACAACCCCTACTGGTCCTCGTCGTACGCGTCGTCGTACTACGCCGCACAGGTGTCCGCGCTGACGCTCTCGCCGAACACCGACTACGACGCCGGCACGATCATCGTGACCGCGACCCCCGGCTCCTCCACGACGGCCGTGCCGCGCCTCACGGTGACGCCGGCCTCCGCGGCCTCGCACGTGCGGCTCGTCAACCGGACGCGCACCTCCGCGGCAGGCACTGCCACGACGATCGCCGTGAGCCGCGCCGCGGGCACCAACACGATCACCGTGAGCGGCCAGGTGCCGGTGCGCCACGCGGCCACCCGCAAGTGGGTCACGGTCAACGACCCCGCCCTCATGACCGGACGGGCGCTGCGGGCCCGTCTCGTCGCGGCCGGTATCCGGGTCGACGGCACCGCCGTGCGCGGCACGACCCCCAGGGCGCGCACCCTGCTGGCCCGGCACTCCTCGATGACGCTGGGCCAGCTGCTCGTCCCCTTCCTCAAGCTGAGCAACAACTCGCACGCCGAGGCCATCACCAAGACCCTCGGTGCGAGGACGGGCCGGCCCGGCAGCTGGGCCGACGGCACGGCTGCGCTCCGGGCGTATGCCGTGTCGATCGGCATCCCGGTGACGGGGCTGCGCTTCGTCGACGGCTCGGGCCTGGCGCGCGCCAACCGCCTCACCCCGAACCAGCTCGCCATGCTCCTCGACAAGGCGCAGCGCGCCCCTTGGTGGACGACGTTCCGCGCGGCGCTGCCGGTCGCCGGAGTCGACCCCGTGCGCTGGCAGGGCGGCACTCTCGCTTCACGGATGCGTGGCACGGCAGCGGCCGGCAACCTGCGTGCCAAGAACGGCAGCCTCACCGGCGTCACGTCGCTCGCCGGCTACGTGTCGGGGGCGGACGGACGCCGCTACGTCGTCGTCATGATGAGCAACTACTCCGGCACCTCGCCGCGCCCCGTCGAGGACCGTCTCGGGGTGCTGCTCGCCCGGTGGCGCATGACCAACCGCTGACCCGCTGCGCGCAGCCGCCTCGATAGGGTGGGCGCATGACCGAGCCCACGGCCGACGTGCCGCACGCGCCCGAGCCCGCAGCGGCCGCCCAGCCCGCCCAGCCCGCCGAGCCCGCCGAGCTGACGGAGACGACCGAGACGACGGAGGCGACAGCGGCACCCGGCCCTGACGGCCCCGCGCCCACGATCATCGTGCTCACCGAGGAGGCTCTCAAGCCGGTCGACGTCGCCAAGATCATCGGCCTGCACGAGGACGACCGGCCCACCTACCGCGTGCTCGTGCCCGCCGACACCGAGCGCAACCTGCTCAGCTCCTTCCTCAACCACCTCAGCCTCTTCGAGATGCGTGAGGCCCTCGAGGCGCTGCGCCCGGTCGACCGCACCGGTGCCCACGCCGACGCCGACACCGCCCTGTCCACGACCCTGGCCGAGTTCGAGCGCCACGACGTCGACGCCACCGGCGAGATCACCTCCGACGACCCCATGCCGGCCCTCGTCGAGGAGGTCGCGAGGCTGGGCGCCCGCGAGGTCGTCGTCGTCACCGAGCCGCACGCCGTCGAGGACACCTTCCACCGCGACTGGGCCTCCCGGGCCCGCGAGTCGCTCGGCGTGCCGGTGCTGCACATGTACGCCGGCGACTGGCGGCTCGGCTGAGCCCACCCCCGACCCGGCGGGTGCGCCGGCCGCGGTCCGACGGCATACCGCATCGGGGGGCGCGGACCCGGTTGAACCGATTTGGTCGGCGTGCCGCGCCCCGGTACGCTTGAACACTGTGTCTGAGGCATGCACTCAGGCATGCGCGATGACGGCCCCGGTGCCCTGTCCAACCGCAGCAGCGGATGCGACACCACTTGGGTCCAGAGCACACCTTCCGCCGGGCAACCCGTCCCTTCCGAGCGCCGTGAGGCCGTGGCAGGAGCGGGAAGTGCAGGGGGGAGAACCGGTTCCGACACACCCGACCTCGGGGGTCGAGGAGCCGAACAGCCAAGGAGCCGTCCTCCGGGACGACCGACAACGAGCAACGTTATGGAGTAACCAGGTTGCCTACCATCAACCAGCTGGTCCGCAAGGGCCGCCAGGACAAGGCCAGCAAGGCCAAGACCCCGGCGCTCAAGGGCTCGCCCCAGCGCCGCGGTGTGTGCACCCGCGTGTACACCACCACCCCCAAGAAGCCGAACTCCGCCCTGCGCAAGGTCGCCCGTGTGCGCCTCTCCAGCGGCATCGAGGTCACGGCCTACATCCCCGGCGTCGGCCACAACCTGCAGGAGCACTCGATCGTGCTCGTGCGCGGCGGCCGTGTGAAGGACCTTCCCGGTGTCCGCTACAAGATCATCCGCGGCACGCTCGACACCCAGGGTGTCAAGAACCGCAAGCAGGCTCGTAGCCGTTACGGCGCGAAGAAGGAGAAGAGCTGATGCCTCGTAAGGGACCCGCTCCGAAGCGCCCGCTCGTCGTCGACCCGGTCTACGCCAGCCCGCTCGTCACGCAGCTCGTCAACAAGATCCTCCTCGACGGCAAGAAGTCGATCGCCGAGACGATCGTCTACGGCGCCCTCGAGGGCTGCCGCCAGAAGACCGGCACCGACCCCGTCGCCACGCTCAAGCGTGCGCTCGACAACGTCAAGCCGGCCATGGAGGTCAAGAGCCGTCGCGTCGGTGGCGCGACCTACCAGGTGCCGATCGAGGTCAAGCCGGGCCGCAGCACGACGCTGGCCCTGCGCTGGCTCGTCGGCTACTCCCGTCAGCGTCGCGAGAAGACGATGACCGAGCGCCTGATGAACGAGATCCTCGACGCGAGCAACGGCCTCGGTGCCGCTGTGAAGAAGCGCGAGGACACCCACAAGATGGCCG
>CBHRRQ010000311.1:0-3595 GCA_966081555.1 uncultured Terrabacter sp. | reverse complement strand
GCACGTGCACCCCGCTGATGCGGCGCACCTACTTCGGCAAGCTGAGCGGACCGCTGCTCGACCGCGTCGACCTGCAGGTGCACGTCCAGCCACCGGGACTCTCGATGGCAGGTGGCGCCGCGGGCGAGGCGTCCGCGGTGGTCGCGGCGCGCGTCGCCGCGGCCCGCTCCGCGCAGGGGGAACGCTGGCGCAGCGTGCTCGAGCGCAGCCGCGGGGTCAACGCCGACGTGCCCGGCTCCGAGCTCCGGTCGCGACCGTGGCTCCTCCCGGCGGGGGCCACGGTCACGCTCGACAGGCTGCTCGACTCCGGAGTGCTCAGCCTGCGCGGCTACGACCGCACGCTTCGGTGCGCCTGGACGATCGGTGACCTCCTGGGCCTGCAGCGACCAGGCCGCGAAGAGGTCGACGTCGCGCTGTCCCTGCGTCACCGTTCCGAGGCCGCGGCATGAGGGCCCGCGGAGCGAGGGAGGTGTGCCATGGAGCCTGAGCGGCTCGCCCGGGCGGCGCTGTCGCGGGTCGTCGAGCCCGCTGACGGCGAGGTGCACAAGCTCGTCGCCGAGCACGGCGCCGTCGAGGCGTTCGAGCAGGTGCGCGCCGGCGTGGGCACGCTCGCGAGGTTCCGCTCGAGGCTCGCGGTGCTCGACACCGAGCGCGACCTCGACATCGCCGCCAAGGTCGGGGCGCGGCTCGTGGTGCCTGGCGACCCGGAGTGGCCCGAGCGGCTCCACACGATCCCCGTGCCACCGTGGTGCCTGTGGGTCCGGGGCCGGCTGGACCTCGCCGAGACGGTTGAACGGTCGGTGGCCATAGTGGGGTCCCGCACCGCCACGACGTACGGCGAGCAGCTCGCCACCGAGATGTCGGCCGGGCTCGCTCGTCGGGGCTGGACCGTCGTCAGCGGCGCCGCCTTCGGCATCGACGGCGCCGCCCACCGTGGGGCGCTTGCCGTCGACGGCGCGACCGTCGGGGTGCTCGCCGGCGGCGTGGAACGGCCCTACCCGTCGGGCCACGCCGCACTCATCTCCCGCATCGCCGCCGACGGGCTCGTCATCGCAGAGGTGGCACCCGGCTCGGCCCCGATGAAGTCGAGGTTCCTGGCCCGCAACCGGCTGATCGCCGGCCTGACCCGCGGCACCATCGTCGTCGAGGCGGACCTGCGGTCCGGGTCCCGCAACACGGTCACGCACGCGGTGGCGGCCTGCCGACCCGTCGGGGCCGTGCCGGGTCCGGTCACCTCGATGATGTCGGCGGGCTGTCACGAGGAAGTACGCAACGGACGGGCCGTCCTCGTCACGTCGGTCGACGAGGTGATCGACCTCGTCGGCGACCTGGGTGATGACGCGGTCGAGCCGGGCCGAGGTCCGGTGCGTCCCGGAGACGACCTGCCGCCGGTCGATGCGGCCGTGCTCGAGGCCGTGCCGTTCCGTTCGGCAGTCCCGCTCGACGACATCGTGAGGGCAGCTGCCCACGCATCGCTCACGGTGCGCGCGGCTCTCGGCCGCCTCGAGCAGCTGGGCCTCGTCACCGAGTCGGCCGGCACCTGGCGTAAACGCCCCCAGCGCAGACCCCGCAGCGCTTGACGTTCGGCGCTCCCTCTCCCATCGAAAGAACACTCCGCCGCGCATCGGAAGGCGTGCGGAGTGTTCTTTCGCTGCCGACCACCCGATCGAAAGAACGCTCCGTAGCCTCGTGGGGGATACGGAGCGTTCTTTCGATTGGCGTGTTTCGCGATCGAGAAAGCGATCCCAGCGGTTGCGGATGCGGACGGATCGCTTTCTCGATGACGTCCAATCGAGAGAACGCTCCGTCACTTCACGGGCGGCGAACTACGCGTTCTTTCGATTGGCGTTCTCCAGGCTTGCCTTGACGCGCTGGTTTTGCCATGGTGCGGGAGTGACGGATGTGGCGAACGGCGACTCCGGCGCCGAGCCTGACGTGCTCGAGCGCCACTCGGAGCTGTTGCACGCCTACTCACGACACCTCGGCGCCGAACGCGGACGCTCCGTGCACACGCGCCGTGCCTATCTCGGCGACGTGCGCCACCTGCTCACCTTCGCGGCCGAGCACGGCATCGACGAGGTCGCGGACCTGCGCATCGGCGACCTGCGCTCCTGGCTGGGGGTACAGGCCGACGCGGGTGCAGCACGGGCCACCATCGCCCGGAGGGCTGCCTCTGCTCGCACCTTCCTCAAGTGGGCCGAGCACACCGGCCGCATCCCGAGCGACCCGTCCCTGCGACTCGTCGCTCCGAAACGGCGCGCCTCACTGCCCGGAGTGCTTCGCCAGACCGAGGCCACCGAGATGCTCGACCTCGCGGCGACCCGCGCCGACGACGATGACCCGATCCACGTGCGCGACCGTGCGGTCCTCGAGCTGCTCTACGCCAGCGGCATCCGGGTCGGCGAGCTCGCGGCGCTCGACATCGACGACCTCGACCTGTCGCAGGGCGTCGTGCGCGTGATGGGCAAGGGCGCCAAGGAACGCATCGTGCCCTTCGGCGCGCCGGCCGGTCGCGCGATCGAGGCCTGGCTCGCAGTTCGCTCGAAGCTCGTGGGAGAGCACTCGGGGCCGGCGCTCTTCCTGGGGCGTCGGGGTCGTCGCGTCGACGCCCGTCAGGTGCGTTCCGCGGTGCACGAACTGCTCTCGCACCTTCCGGACGCGCCCGACCTCGGCCCGCACGGGCTGCGCCACAGCGCCGCGACCCACCTGCTCGAGGGTGGGGCCGACCTGCGCATGGTCCAGGAGATCCTCGGCCACGCGAGCCTCGCCACGACCCAGATCTACACGCACGTATCGGTCGACCGGCTGCGGCGCAGCTACGAGCAGGCCCATCCACGCGCCTGAGCCGTCGTCGGCACACCGGCTGAACGTCGCTCCGCGCGAGGCGAGCGGTTCAGGGGTGGGCTCCACGGCGCGGACTCGTGATCGGCTGGTCTGCTCGACATCGGGCGGTCCGCTCGACGGCGCCGGCTTCCCGTCCGGCGGTGAGCCCCACCTCGCGACCGCGCCGTTGCGGCGTCTGCCTCAGAGCGGCAGGAGGACGATGCGCGCCCGCCCCACGAAGGCCAGCGGATCGAGGTACGTCTCACCTCGGCGCACGCCCCAGTGCAGGCAGACGCCCGGTGCGCAGTGCCCCGGCGTCGACGTGACGACGCCGATGACGTCGCCCCGCGCCACGCGGGTGCCGACGGCGACGGAGCCGTCCACCGGTTCGAACGTGCTCCGCAATCCGCCGTCGTGCGCGACGACGAGCACGCCGCGTCCTGCGAGCTGCCCCGCGTAGGTGACGGTGCCGGCGGCAGGCGCGTGAACCGACTGGGCTGACGCCGCCGCCAGGTCTACCCCGCGATGGCCCGGCAGCCACGGCTGGTCGGGTGGGTCGAACCGGCGATCCACCGAGGGTGTCGGCTCGAGCGGCCAGGCCCAGCGCGCGGCAGCCGGGGGAGCGGTCGACGACCCAGCGGCCGCAGCCGGTCGCGCGAGCAGCTTGCCCAGCAAGGCCGGCAGCGCCGTGGCGCTCGCCGTGGTGGCCGTGACCGGTGCCCCCGCTGGAGGCGTGAGCTGGCAGCGGCGGGATGTTTCCCGCTGACCTTGT
>CBHRRQ010000310.1:0-3646 GCA_966081555.1 uncultured Terrabacter sp. | reverse complement strand
AACCCCTGACCCCCTGCATGCCATGCAGGTGCGCTACCAGCTGCGCCACAGCCCCTTGCGGGTGGCCGCTCCGTGAAGCGACTGCGTAACCATAGCGAATGGTCAGCCCTTCGCCAAAATCGGGGGCGGCCCCCCGATGTCGGTGCCGTCTCAGACGTTCCAGGGCCCGAGGTTCCACCCGCTGATGCGCCAGCGGGTGAGCGCGGAGAAGCTCTTGCCGACCTCGACGAGCTCGATCCAGTGGCAGTTGTCGAGGCCACGGAAGACGGCGTCGGAGACGTCCTGGTCGAGGCCCACGAGGTCGCTCGCCGCCACGCGCGCGGAGACGCCGTGCGCGACGACGACGGCCGTCTCACCGGGCAGCAGCTCGCGCGCGACCTCGCGCAGGACGGCGCCGGCCCGCACCGCGACCTCGGCCCGGGTCTCGCCCGTGACGCCACGCGGCGGGTCCTCGCCGCGGTCGAGCGCGGCGATGAGGTCGGGGTACTGCTCGCGCACGTCGTCGGCGTGCATGCCCTGCCACTCCCCCACGTGCACCTCGCGCAGGCGGGCGTCGAGCCGCACCTCCACGTCGGTCAGCCCGGCGATGGCGTCGGCGGTCGACGCGGCCCGCTGCAGGTCGCTCGACACGATGAGAGCCGGCGCGTACGCCGCCAGGTGCGGGGCCGCGGCAGCGACCTGCTGGCGGCCGAGATCCGACAGGGCGGTGTCCTTGTGGCCCTGCCAGATGCGTGCCGCGTTGTCGACGGTCTCGGCATGCCGCACGACGACGATCCGCCGTGGGCCCGGCGAACCGGTGGTCACGCTTGCTCGACCTCGTCGTCGGTCCCGACACCCGCGCCGGCAGGCGCGTCCACGGTCGACAGGTCGATCTCCGGGCAGTCCTTCCAGAGACGCTCGAGGGCGTAGTACTCGCGCTCCTCCTCGTGCTGCACGTGCACGATGATGTCGCCGAAGTCGATGAGCACCCAGCGGCCCTCGCGCTCGCCCTCGCGTCGCACGGGCTTGCTGCCGAGGTCACGCAGCCGGTCCTCGACCTCGTCGACGATGGCGCCGACCTGCCGCTCCGACGGGGCCGACGCGATGACGAAGACGTCGGTCAGCGGCATCTGCTCGCTGACGTCGATCGCGAGCACCTTCTCGGCGAGCTTCTCCTCGGCGGCGAGGCCTGCGGCCTTGGCGAGCTGGAGCGAACGGTCTGCTGCGGTCACGGATCTCCTAGTGGCGCTGCCGACGACGGCGCCGGCACGGAGCCTGCGCTCGCCAGGTCGGCGGCATACAGGCGGTACTTGTTGATGTACTGGACGACTCCGTCGGGCACGAGGTACCAGACGGGCTCGGCGTCGGCCACGCGCTCGCGGCAGTCGGTCGAGCTGATCGCCATGGCGGGCACGACCTGGAGGGTGACCCGGTGCTCCGGGAGGCCCTTGTCGGACAGCTCGTGGCCGGGTCGGGTCACCCCGACGAAGTGGGCGAGCTCGAAGAGCTGCTCGGCGTCCTTCCACGACAGGATCTCGGCCAGGGCGTCGGCGCCGGTGATGAAGAACAGCTCGTCGTCGGGACGCTCGGCCTTGATGTCGCGCAACGTGTCGATCGTGTAGGTCGGGCCGGGCCGGTCGATGTCGACGCGGCTGACCGTGAAGCGCGGGTTGGAGGCCGTCGCGATGACGGTCATGAGGTAGCGGTGCTCGGCGGGAGAGACATGCCGGTCGGCCTTCTGCCACGGCTGGCCCGTCGGCACGAAGACGACCTCGTCGAGGTCGAAGAGCGACTGGACCTCGCTGGCGGCCACGAGGTGGCCGTGGTGGATCGGGTCGAACGTCCCACCCATGACGCCGAGGCGCATGGTCAGTGGTGGGCTCCGTCAGGTCCGCTCGCCGGGCCGTGCGTGCCCTCGCCGCGACGCGGCGCCTGCACCTTGTAGGCGGTGTTGCGGAAGCTCCACGTCACGGCCAGGGCCACGAGGAAGAGCGCGAAGGTGATGAAGAAGTAGGCGATCACCGGCATGGGAAGCTCGCGGGCGGCTTCCTCCCCCTCGGTGACGAGTGCGAGGACACGATCAGACATGCGGCCAGCCTAGCGCCCGGACCCGTGCCCCGACTCACCAGCCGCCCCCGAGGCTGCAGGGCCGCCGCAGCCAGGCGTGGCCCACGGACCCGAACGGCTCGTCCCCGGCAGCGACCGCCGCGAACACGCGGTCGCGCCAGCGTTCCGCCAGGGCCACCACCTCCTCGGGGTAGCCGAGCTCGACCTGGTGCTGCGCGAACTCGTCCTCGTCGTCGACGTAGAGGTGGCCCTCGCATACGCCCTTCATGCGGGACGAACGACACCCAGTCGTACTCCTCGACGAACGCGGCACCCGGACGCGAACACCACGCGCCTGCCGGCGAGAACCACCAGTGGCCGTGCTCGTCGGCGCCCAGGTGCCTGCCGGTCCACTCCCAGTGCCGGCCGCCGCCCCACTTCGTGCACCGCCCCGCGACCGGGGTCCCCGGCGCGAGCCCGCCCGGCGGCATACCTCGGGTGTCCGTGGCACGTGGCACGTGGCACGAGTGGTGCGTCGTCGGGCTCGGTCACGCCCGGCACGCTACCCCCGGCGGCGTCGACCCGCCCGACACAGCCCGACCACAGCACGGTGACAGCCGCGCCCCACCAGCGGCCGTACCCTTGTTCGCATGGTTCCTGAGTTGTCCGTGGTCATACCGATGTACAACGAGGAGGAGGTGCTCCCCCTCCTCGTCGAGCGGCTCCGCCCGCTCCTCGACGGCATGGGCACGACCTACGAGGTCGTCGCGGTCGACGACGGCAGCAAGGACCTCACCGCCGCGCTGCTCCAGCGCTACCACCGGGAGTGGCCGCAGCTGCGGGTGGTGCGACTGCGCGCGAACGCCGGGCACCAGGCCGCCATCTCGGCGGGTCTCGTCAGCGCCCTCGGCGACTACGTCGTCACCCTCGACGCCGACCTCCAGGACCCGCCCGAGATCATCCCCCAGATGCTCTCGGCCGCGAAGGACGACGGCGTCGACGTCGTCTACGGCGTGCGCAACGACCGCTCCACCGACACGTGGTTCAAGCGCGTCTCGGCCCAGGCCTTCTACAAGCTGATCGGTCTCATGTCGCAGACCTCGGCGCACGCCGACGCCGGCGACTACCGCCTCATGTCGCGTGCCACGGTCGACGCCATCAACAGCCTCCCCGAGCACAACCGGGTGCTGCGCTTCATCGTGCCGGCCCTGAACTTCCCGTCCGACACCGTCGAGTACAAGCGTGAGGAGCGCGCGGCCGGCGACTCGAAGTACCCGCTCCTCAAGATGGTCAAGCTCTCGCTCGACTCGCTCACCGGTTTCTCGACCGCGCCGCTGCGGGTCGCAACGTTCGCGGGCTTCGCCGGCGCCGTGCTCGCGGTCCTGCTGTTCCTCTACACGCTCGTCGCACGGGCCCAGGGCCACACCGTCGCGGGCTGGACCTCGACCGTCGCGATCGTCTCCGGCGTCGGGGCCGTGCAGCTCGTCTGCGTCGGCATCCTCGGGGAGTACATCGGACGGATGTACTCGCACATGCAGGGCCGGCCGACGTACTTCATCGCCTACGACTCGCTGACCGCCGACACCGGTGCGCACGGTCCGACCGACACGCCGCTGCCGGC
>CBHRRQ010000309.1:0-3712 GCA_966081555.1 uncultured Terrabacter sp. | reverse complement strand
CGAAGTAGTCTCTGCCGCAACCGATTCCGTATGCCGCTGAGTCGGCTGGGTGCCCACGCGGGCACCCGGCCCGGGGCGGCGGCATACGTCGTCTGGGGTGCACCCTGCGCTCAGCAGGCCATCAGGCCGATGACGAATCCGCGGGCACGCAGCCGCGGGATCAGCAGGTCGAGCGCGGCCACGGTCTGGGACCGGTCGCCGCCCCCGTCGTGCAGGAGGATGCGCGAGCCGTCCCGCACGCCGGCCAGCACCCGGTTGACGATGGTCCAGGTGCCCGGACGCGACCAGTCACGCGGGTCCACGGTCCACAGGATGTGCCGCTGGCCGCGGGCCGCGATGATCGCCTGGATGCGGCTGTTGGTCGCGCCGTAGGGCGGCCGCACGCACCGCGGCCGGTAGCCGAGCGACGACTCCATCCGGTTCAGCTGCCACGTGACCGACGCGCTCGAGAGCAGCGTGAGGTTCGGGTGGCTCCACGTGTGGTTGCCGATGAGGTTGCCGTAGCTGCGCAGGCTCCGGGTGACGGACGGGTAGTACGAGATGCTCTGGCCGGTCTCGAAGAAAACGGCCCGCACGCCGTACTTGCGCAGGATCGAGAGCACCCTCGGCGTCCACGTCAGGCTGGGCCCGTCGTCGAACGTGAGGTAGACGGTGCCGGCGTAGGCGACCGGTTGGGTCAGCGCCAGGTCTGCCGGCGTCGCCGTCGGCTGGCCTGCGCGGCCGTCCGTGCCGGGCGGTCCCACCCCCAGGAGTGCAGCCGTCGCGAGCGTGAGCAGGACGGTCAGAGCGGTCAGGAGCTGGTGGCGGATCTTCCTCATGTCGGGGCCCCCCTCGGTCCCCGGGGTCCCGGGACGGTCCGGGACCTCTCCCACTTCCAGTCTCGGTCGCGGGCTTGGGACCGGACGGGGTTTGTGGTGCGAAGAACAGCGCCGTCGGCGTGGGCGCTCGCTCCCGCGCCGGGTCCGGGCGACCATGGGCGGAGAGGTCGCGGGACACCCTTCGGCGACCTGCACCGGCGAGCACGACGAGCACCGACAGCAGCAGGAGTGAGACCACTGGCCCGCGAGACAGCAGCCACGAGCCCCTCGAGCGCCTTCCCGTCCGCCCTGCGCGCAGGTGCACTGGCGGCGGTCGGCACATGGACGGTCGTGGTGCTGCCCGCGCTCGTCGGCTGGGTGGCCGCGCCCGAGAGCACGGTCGGCTGGTTCTCGGCCGTGTCGCTGGCGAGCGCGATCTGGTTCGTCGGGCACGGCCAGTCGGTCGGGGCCGGGGGAGTGGCGATCTCGATGACACCGCTGCTGCTGCTGGCCGTCTTCGTCTACATCGCCTTCCGCTGGGCGCGGCGCCTGTCCGAGACCGAGCGGCTTCGGGTCGGCGCCGACCACTGGAGCCGGGCCGCCCGGTGGGGCGTCGTCCCCGGCTTCCTCGTCGGCTACGGCGTCGTGGCGGCCGTCTTCGCGCTCTTCACGCTCGGCGGTCCGGCCACACCGGGCGCGGCGGCGGTGCTCGGGTCGCTGCTCGTGCCGCTGGCGGCGCTCGGTTTCGTCATGCTGCGGCCCGACGCGGACACGTCCCCGGCCTTCGTGCGCGCGTGGTTCCGGCGCGGCCCGACGTGGCTGCCGGCGGTGTGGCGCATCGGCTGGCGAGGTGCGGGCCTGCTCGTGGGACTCGGCTTGGTCCTCGTGGTGGTGCGGGTGGTGCTGTCGTGGTCCGAGGTGGCCGACATCCAGGACCAGTACGCCGCGAACGTCGGCGCGCTCGCCGTCATCGTGCTCGCGCAGGTCGCGCTGCTCGGCAACGCGGCCACGTGGGCGCTCTCGTTCCTCGCCGGGCCGGGCTTCCAAATCGCTCTCGGTTCGACCGTGTCGTCGGCCGCCGCCCAGCCGGGGCTGCTGCCGCTCGTGCCGCTCTTCGGCGCGCTGCCCGGTGCCGCCGACTTCCCCCCGACCATGTATGCCGTCCTGCTGGCCCCCGTGGCGGTCGGCGCCTGGCTGGGTGGGCGCGTCGACTCGGCCCTCGAGTTCTTCGGCAACACGCGCTCACGGCTCGCGGCCACGGTGACGGCCACCGCCCTCGCCGTGGTGGTGGTCGTCGCTTTGACGGCGCTGGGCAACGGGGCCGTCGGTGTCGACCGCCTGGCCGCCGTCGGACCTCACCTGTGGGCGTTCGCCGCCGCGCTGCTGGGCGAGGTCGTCGGTGGGGCACTGCTCTGGCTCGGCGTGCTGCTGCTGCGTGAGCGCCTGGCGGCCCGCCGCACGCGCAGCGGTGCGGGTTCCACGGCGGCCGACGAGACCCGCGACGACGCCGAGACGTCGACCACGGTCTGACGCGGGGCCAGGTCCGCAGGGCGGCCCGGCGTCCCAGCGCCCGCTCAGCGGACGACGAGACCGAGCATCCCCGCATCCTTGAGCTGCTCGCAGTCGGCGGTGGCCTGCTGGGTCTGGGCGCCGGAGAGACAGTCCTCGTAGGCGCTCCACGAGTCGTAGAAGGCGAGTTGCAGCACGAGCGTCGAGAGCAGCATGCCGACGATGACGAGGGTGAAGGCCGGCCAGATCTTCTCGCGCCCGGCGCGGCTCGAGAGGAAGCGCAGCAGGCGGATCGCCAGGACGACGGCGATGAGCAGCGGCGCGAACGCGATGAACCGCTTCGGCAGGGGCAGGTACATGGCGATGAGCCCGAGCAGCACGAGCAGGGCGAGGGGCAGGGTGCGCTTGGCCTTCTCGCGTGCGAACGCGATCTCCTGCTCCAGCTGCGGCTCGGTCATGCGCCCATCCTTACCCATGGGGCAGACGTGGATCGACGCGGGCGGCACCGGGCCCCGGCGCTACACTCCGGCGCGTGACGACCGACGCCCTCGCCAGTGCTGCCGGAGCGACCGAGGGACCCGTCCCGGTCGTCGTGCTCGTCTCCGGATCCGGCACACTCCTGCAGGCGCTCATCGACGCAGCGGCCGACCCGGCCTACGGCGTGCACATCGCGGCGGTCGGTGCCGACCGCCCGTGCACGGGCCTCGAGCGGGCCGAGCGTGCCGGCATACCGACGTTCGTCACCCGGGTGGCCGACTTCGCCGACCGGGGTGCGTGGGACGAGGCGCTCGCGGCCCAGGTCGCCGCCGCGTCACCGCGGTTCGTCGTGACAGCGGGGTTCATGCGGATCCTCGGGCCGGCCACGCTCGGCGCGCAGCCGGTCGTGAACACGCACCCGGCGCTGCTGCCGAGCTTCCCCGGCGCCCACGGCGTACGCGACGCGCTCGCCTACGGGGTCAAGGTGACCGGCACGACGTGCCACCTCGTCGACTCCGGCGTCGACACCGGGCCGATCATCGAGCAGCGGGTCGTCGCGGTCGAGGAGGACGACACCGAGGAGAGCCTGCACGAGCGCATCAAGGTACAGGAGCGCGACCTCCTCGTCGACGTCGTCGGCCGCATGGCGCGCGAGGGCTTCTCGGTCGCCGGCCGCCGCGTCAGCCTCGGCTGACCCGCCGATCGAGAGAACGCTCCGTCACGCGGCGAGTCCCTGACGGAGCGTTCTCTCGATCGAAATGGCAATCGAGAGAACGCTCCGTCACGCGGCGAGTGGACGGATTCGGCAGGTTTCTCGCCGGCCGGTAGGCTGGCCGTACACGACTGGCGCAGGTGGGGAACCACCAGGGAGTGAAACGGTCGGAGCATCGCCCGCCTGGGTGTTCCGGAGTCATCGACACCGTCTACCC
>CBHRRQ010000308.1:0-3717 GCA_966081555.1 uncultured Terrabacter sp. | reverse complement strand
CCGTGCCTCCCGGCAACCCGGCCGGGGTCACGTCGATCAACGACCTCGGCAAGCCGACGGTCAAGGTCGTCCTCTGCGCCGACACGGTGCCGTGCGGCAAGGCCGCGCAGGCGACCTTCAGGAAGGCGCGCATCGTGCCGAACGTCGTCAGCAAGGAGGTCGACGTCAAGGCCACGCTCGCCAAGGTGAAGCTCGGGGAGGCCGACGCCGCCGTCGTCTACCACTCCGATGTCGTCGCAGCGAAGGACGCCGTCACGGGGGTGGCCATCCAGGTGCCCTTCAACACGCGGCTCGACTATCCCGTCATCCGCCTCGCCGACGACGCCGCGACCAAGGCGTTCGTCGCCTACCTGCTGAGCGGCAAGGGCTTGGCGACCGTGCAGTCGTTCGGGCTCGGCGCGCCCTGAGCGTCCGACCCGTTGCCGGCCGGAAGGATGCCGTGACATGAGGTATGCCGGCCGGTGGCGCGCCCGCCTCGCCCTCGGCGTCCCGGCGGGCCTGGCACTCCTGCTCCTCGTCGTGCCGCTGGTCGCGCTCCTCGTGCGCGCCGACTGGGCGCGCATCCCGGCGGACCTCGCGACCCCGACCGTCCTCCCGGCGCTGCGGCTCTCTCTCACGACGACGTCGTGCACCGCCCTGCTGTGCCTGCTGCTCGGCACTCCCCTCGCCTGGTTCATCGCCCGGTCGGACCACCCGGCGACGAGCTGGCTGCGCGCCCTGCTCACCGTGCCCCTCGTGCTGCCACCGGTGGTCGGCGGCGTCGCCCTGCTCATGGCGTGGGGCCGCAACGGGCTGCTCGGTCAGCACCTGGCGCCGTTCGGCGTGCAGATCCCCTTCACGACCGTGGCCGTCGTGCTCGCCGAGACCTTCGTCGCGATGCCCTACTACGTGCTCGCCGTGGAGGGCGCGATGCGCGGTCTCGACCCACGGCTCGAGTCGGTGGCTCGCACCCTCGGAGCCGGCGACCTGCGCTACCTGCGCACCGTGGCCATCCCTCTCGTGCTGCCCGGCATCGCGAGCGGACTCGCCCTCGCCTGGGCGCGGGCGCTCGGCGAGTTCGGCGCGACGATCACCTTCGCCGGCAACTTCCAGGGCCGCACGCAGACCCTGCCGCTCCTGGTCTACGTCGAGCTGGAGCGTGACCCCCAGGTGGCGATCTCGATCTCGCTCATGCTGCTGGCCGTCAGCGTGCTCGTGCTCGGCGTGCTGCGAGGCAGGTGGCTCCGATGAGTCTCGATGCGCGAATCCGCTTGTCGCGTGGTTCGATCGGTCTCGATGTGTCGTTGCGAGCCGAGCCCGGCCAGGTGATCGGCGTCCTCGGCCCGAACGGTGGCGGCAAGACGACGACGGTGCTCGCCCTGGCCGGCGTCCTGCGCGTCGCCGAGGGTCACGTGCGCGTCGGTGGGCAGCTCTGGGACGACGGGCACCGCGCCCTGCCTCCCGAGCAGCGCACGGTCGGTCTGATGCTCGCTGACAGCCTCCTCTTCCCGCACCTGACCGCCCTCGACAACGTCGCCTACGGTCCGCGCAGCCGCGGGGTCGACCGCCACCGCGCGCGCGGCCGGGCGCGCGACGAGCTCGACCGATTGGGCCTTCTGGAGCGCGCCTCGACCCGCCCGCGCGAGCTGTCGTCGGGGCAACAGGCGCGCGTCGCCCTGGCTCGAGCCCTCGCCACGGACCCTTCGCTGCTCCTGCTCGACGAGCCCCTCGCCGCCCTCGACCCCGACACGCGCGCCCGCACCCGCAGCGACCTCGCGACCCGCCTGACGGCATACGGCGGCATCACCGTGCTCGTCACCCACGACCCGCTCGACGCGCTCACCCTCGCCGACCACCTCGTCTTCGTCGAGGACGGCCACGTCACCCAGGCCGGCACCCCCTCGGAGGTGCTGAGCGAACCGCGCAGCCCCTACGTCGCCACCGTCGTCGGGCTGAACCTGTATGCGGGAGAGGGCGACTCGCACGGGCACGTGACCACGGGCGACGGTGGCGTCGTCGTCACCACGAGCCCGACGCAGGGGCGGGTCTGGGCGACCATCCCCCCGAGCGCCGTGTCCCTGCACCTCCACCAGCCCGAGGGATCACCGCGCAACACGTGGCGGCTGCGCGTCGCGTCGGTGACCGTGCAGGGCCAGTCGGCGCGGGTCGGGCTCGTCGGTTCCCTGCCGGTGACCGCCGAGGTGACGCTCGAGTCGGTCACGGCGCTCGGCCTGCAGGTCGGCCAGCAGGTCTGGGCAGCCGTCAAGGCCACCGAGGTGCGCACCTACCCGCGCTGAGCCCCGGCAGCGTCCACCGTCACGTCCGGCCTCCCGGCGACGCGGCGCACCCGGAGGAAGGCGGCGACGGCCGGCAGCTGGACGGCGGCCGACACGACGAGCGCGAACGGGATCGAGGTGCGCGCCGCGAGAGCACCGAGTGGCGGCCCGCCGGCGACCTGCCCGATCGCGTTGGCCTGGCTGTTCATCGAGAGCACGGTCGCGCGGGTCGAGGAGTCGAGGTTGCGGTTGAGCCAGGTCGCCTCGATCGGGCCGGCGAAGGCGCGGCTCGCGCTGTGCAGCCAGAGCGCGGCCAGGACGAGCCAGAGGCTGCCCAGCAGGGCGACCCCGACGACGGCCAGCACCTGCACGACGGCTGCGATCGCCACGGGCACCCCTGGGCTGCCGTCGACGACGTGCCGTGGCAGCCAGCGGCTGCTCGCCAGCGACGCGCCGAGCGAGACGAGCGAGCCGGCCAGGGCGAACGCGGTGAAGGCGATGGCCTCGTCACCACCGAAGAGCTGCGGCATGTCGAAGGCCTCGAGCACCCGCACCTGCCACAGCCGGTCGAAGACCTCGCTGGAGAGTCCGACGAGCAGACTGACGATGAGGAAGACCCGAACCACCCTGCGGCCACGGGCGATCCGCAGACCGGCGACAAACTGGCTGCGCAGGTGCCCGAAGGTCTCACGCTCGCGCCTCGGCGTCGGGCGGAAGTGACGCTCGGGCATCGTGAGCAGCAGGCCGAGCGCGAGGAGCACGAGGGTGGCGCCTGCGACGATGATCGGAAGGCGCAGGGCGACGAGCCCCAGCACGCCGGCCGTCAGCGTGCCGACGAAGCCGAAGGTGAGGTCCAGCTGGGTCTCCCGCGTGAACACCTGGGCCACGGCCTCCTCCCCCACCTCGTCGGTGATCCACGCCTGCAGCGCTCCGGAGGTGAAGGTGTAGCCGATGCCCCACACGACGTTGCCGACGAGCGCCGCGACGAAGGTCGCGAGCACGCCCTCGACGGCGAAGCCCACCCCGACGAGGAAGAAGCCGATGATGACCGACGCGCGCCGGCTCCACAGGTCGGCGACGATGCCGGTCGGCACCTCGAAGACAAAGCAGGTCGCCTCGAGCACCGTTCCCACGAGAACCATCTGCAAGGGGTCGAGCCCGACCACGCGGTACTGGAAGACGAGGTTGAGGGTGAAGCAGGCGGCATACGCGAAGGCCGCGACGGCCGTCAGCACGTAGAAGGTGGGCGTCGCCGGGGTCTCGCGCAGCGGGCGCCGCAGGAGCCGGAGCACGGCTCTGACAGTAGGGCCGCGGGTAGGCGCTCGTCCTCCGGTTTCCGACGACCTATGCCGGGTCGCTGGGGGTGGCGCGGACGCGACCGCGGGCGGCGGCGGGGGGGGGGCGGCCCCCGCGGGGGGGGGGGGCGGCCGGGGGGGGGGGGCCGGGGGGGGGGGGGGGGGGG
>CBHRRQ010000307.1:0-3742 GCA_966081555.1 uncultured Terrabacter sp. | reverse complement strand
GGGGCGGTCATGCGACACCGCCGAAGAGGTCGGGCTCGGTGGCCTCTTCGCAGGCCGGGGAGAACCAGATCCGCTCACGCTGACGGTTGGCGTCACCCGTGCCGCCCCGCCCACCGCCGTAGCCGCCCCTTGCGCGCCAGGCGTGCGCTGTCCAGCCGTAGTCCTCGAGCGCCTCGTGACCCTCGCCTGCGTACCCGCAGAGGGCGATCCGCAGCAGGGGGTCGTTGCCGTGCTCGATGCACCAGGAGCGCACGTCGTCGCTGACGGTGCCGGAGTCGGTGGCGTAGACGCGGGTCTGTTCGATCTCGTCCCCGTAGGGCGGGTCGAGGAAGACGCCGGTTAGGCCGTGGCGGGTGGTGACGGACTCGCTCAGGCAGCGTTCCCAGCCGCCGGAGAACACGCGCACGTCGCGCATCCGGGCGGCCAGGTCGTACATCCAGCCCTTGATGAAATCGCCCCGGCCCGCGTCGCCGACGTGCGACATCTTCCGGTTGATGCCCCGCCCCGCGTCGCCGACGTGCGGCATCTTCCGGTTGATGCCCCGCCCCGCGTCGCCGACGTGCGGCATCTTCCGGTTGATGCCCCGCCCCGCGTTGCCGACGTGCGGCATCTGGCGGTTGATGCCCCGCCCCGCGTTGCCGACGTGCGGCATCTGGCGGTTGATGCCCCGCCCCGCGTTGCCGACGTGCGGCATCTTGCGGTTGATGCCCTGTCCCGCGTTGCTGGCGTCGCGTCGGTCGACGAGCTCGCCGTCCACGACGACCCACGGCCCTTCGCCGGAGCAGTAGCCGGAGCCGATCCAGCCGCACAACCCGGCTACCCACCAGCCCGCGATCTTCGGGTCGTAGTGGCCGGGGTCGCCTTCGAGTCGCCGGAGCAGCGTGGCGCGCTGCCCGACGAGCCAGGCGTGGCGGGCGTTCAGGTCTGCCTCGATCACCGGCCAGTCGGCGTGGTGCGCCACGGCCTCCGGGTCGGAGGCGACGGCCCGCCAGAAGTTCGCCACGAACCCGTCGAGGTCGTTGACGGTCTCGGTCTTCGCGCGGTGCTTGGCGGGACGGCTGAGCAGGACCGCCCCGGAGCCGAAGAACGGTTCGACGTAGTTGGGCACGTCGCCGAACCGCGCCCAGACCTCGGGGGCAACCTTCCGCTTGCCGCCGAACCAGGGGAACGGCGCTTCGAGGTCCCTCATCCCGCCGCCTCCACCCGCGCCCCCTCGGGCACCTCGAACTCGATCGGCAGCGCGGCCTCGTCGGTCTCCAGTGTCAGGTGCATGACGCCGCGCTCACCCCACGAGGTGTTCAGGCGTCCGGCGATGAGCACCGCGCCGTGGTGGTGGAGCACGCGGATGTGCTGGCCACGGTCGTACCAGGCGGCAGGCAAGGAATCGGCAGCGAACGTCCTACTCATCGTCAGCTCCCGGTGCGCAGCGGCAGTGGACGTACCGGCCGCGCAGGTGCACGATCCGGTCGCCGACCTCGATCGGTTGGTCGCACTTGGGGCATTCGGCGGGGTAGCGGGCTGGCAGGCCGGGCTGCGCGTCGGTCCAGCGGGCGCTCATGCGAAGCCTCCGCAGTCCCCGCAGGACGTGCAGCCGCCGCCGAAGATGTCGGCGTTGTGGTCACCCTCGTGGCAGCCGCAGTCCTCGCAAGCGTCCCGCTGGTCGTGGTCGATCCCGAGCGCGTCACAGACGCAGCCGAAGCCGGCCCAGTATTCGCACAGTTCTGCGTCACAGCCGCTCATGCCGCACCGTCCGGCAGCCGAGTGTCGAAGCAGATAGGCGACACATTGAGCGGCGGGTTCGATCCGTGGATGTGTCGGTCGAGCCAGCCCTGCGCGTAGGCGAGGCAGCGCTTGCAGGGCTCCTCGGGTGCGTCGATGCTCAAGGAATGCCACTTGGTGATCCCGCAGGCGGTCCCGTCGCCGAGCCACAGGTGGCGCTTGCGGAGGTTGTTCACACGAGCCCAGCGAAGAGTGTCGATCGCGCTCATGCCGCACCGTCCTTGCCCCAGGTCTCCAGTGCGTCGATGACCTTCGACGCCTCGGCCTTGGTCAGGTCGTTGCGCGACTCCACGGCGCGCCCGATCACGTCCTTGACGAAGTCGAGCGCGTCGGCCTTCTCGGTGATGCCGCGCTCGCGCATGGCGGCGCCCATCTTCGACAGCTGCGCGGACGTGATCGCGTCGGGGTCCGCGGCCTGTGCGGCAGCCTCGGGCCACGGCTCGGCGGACTTCTTTGCCGGGGCCGCCCGGTGGGCTTTGGCCTGCCGCTCGGCGGCCTGGCCGTCGGTGTCGTCGTCGGTGACGATGCCGGTCATGCATCCGAGGAGGTAGCGCCGCATGTAGGTGAGGTCGGAGCCGATCGCCTGGGGCGAGCCGGTGCCGTGGATCGGCAGCGAGGCGGTGAGTGACTGGCCGGACTTGTGGAGCAAGAGGCCAGTCAGGGCGCCGTTGCCGGGCAGGCAGGCGAAGGACAGCCCGTGCTTCGCCAGGAGCGGCATCGCCGCGGCGCTCACGTCGGCGAGGTCGGCGTAGGTGTATTTGTAGGACCCGCCGCTCTTGGTCGGCACGTTGGCGGTCTTGGACTTCGCCACAGTGGGCATCTCGGCCTGGAACGCAGCGAGTGCCGTGGCGAGCTGGTCGAGCGCAGGCATAGATGTTCCAGGGGTATCGGGGTCGGTCACGATGCGGTCCTCTCGTTGATGCGGCCTCGGCCGCCGCAAGTCGGGCACGTGACGACCACGGCGTAGCCGTGTCGGTCGGTGACGACTCCGCGTCCGTCGGGTCGGGGCTTGGTGGTGGCGCCGTGGCCGAAGCAGCCGGGGCACTGGCGCTCGTGGCGCGCCTCGCAGCAGGTGATGCACAGCGGGTCTGCGTCGTGTTCGCAGAGCAGGACGGTCGGGGTGGCCTCTCCGCAGGCGGGACACACGACGGTGTACGGGTCAAGGAAGGTCATCGCCCCTCCTTCTCCGGGTCGTGCAGGTCGTCGGTGGCGTCGACATCGGCCCAGCAGTCGTTGGGGCCACAAGCGGCGCACGGTGGCCTGCAGGGGGCGCTCATGCGGCACCGCCGTTCGCGAGTTCCAGCAGCACGTCGGCATGGCACGGCTGGTCCAGCGGGCACCAGCAGGCGAGGTCACGGCCCGCGATCGACGGAAGCGCGGCATACTTGTCGGGCCACGTCGTCTTCCATCCGCCGAACCAGTAGGTCGCCTCGTCGGTGAACAACCGGACCGACTCGCGCACCGCCTGCTGTTTCGTCGTCCATGTAGACCGGTCGGCACGAACCTCGGGGCGGCGGACGTAATGGTGGTCGACGAGATAGGTCACGTCGTTGTCGTCGCGAACGTCCCAGTAGCCGCAGCAGTCGCACTTGTAGGCGCGGAAGGGGTTTCCGAAGATGGTCGGCCGCCCGACATACACCGCGCCCTCCGGCATCCGCCAGCCCTTCGTGCGCTTGCGCTGGATGCGCTTCGGCCCGCTCATCGCCCCTCACCCCGCACGACCTCGAGCCGTGGCCGTTCCGCGATCTGCCGCGTGGCCGGGTGGGCGGCGCAGCGCAGTCGGTTGATCTCACCTTCGGCAGCGGCGACCCACTCCCACGCCTCGTCGCGCTGATCTTCGGCGCCGTTCGCGCGAACCCACTCGGCCAGCCCCCAGAGCCAGCCGGCGGCGGCGATGATGAGCAGGGCGGCGGTCATGGGGTGACCTCGTTCCCGTCGATGTCGACCTCCCGGCAGGCGCGGA
>CBHRRQ010000306.1:0-3743 GCA_966081555.1 uncultured Terrabacter sp. | reverse complement strand
GGTCCGGTGCCAGGGATGCCCGCCACCAGGTGCTCGAGCTGGCCGACGTCCTCGCGGCCCCGATGGTGCTCACCCTCAAGGCGAAGGAGGGCCTCGAGCGCGACAACCCGTTCGAGGTGGGCCAGTCGGGCCTCATCGGCAACCCGGCGGCCGCCAAGGCGATGGACGCCTGCGACGTGCTCGTCCTCGTGGGCACCGACTTCCCCTACCGCGACTGGTACCCGACCGGGAAGACCGTGGTCCAGGTCGACTCGCGCGGTGAGCACATCGGTCGCCGCACCCCCGTCGCGCACGCCCTCGTCGCCGACGCGAAGGCCACCCTCGAGGCGCTGCTCCCGCTGCTCACGCGACGCGACGACCGCACCCACCTCGACAAGGCCGTGAAGGCATACCGGGAGTGGCACGAGCGTCAGCGCTCGCTCCTCGACCCCCGGCACGACTCCTCCCTGGTCGGTCGGGCCCGGGCGGTGTTCGACAACCCCGACGAGCGGATCCGCCCCGAGGCGCTCGCGGCAGCCGTCGACCGGCTCGCGCCCGACACGACCATCTTCACGAGCGACACGGGCATGTCCACCGCGTGGCTCTCCCGCTTCGTCACGATGCGCGGCACCCGGCGGCTCGTCGGCTCGTACAACCTGGGTTCGATGGCCAACGCCATGCCGATGGCGCTCGGGGCGCAGGCCCTGGACCGCACGCGTCCCGTCGTCTCGTTCTCGGGGGACGGTGGCCTCATGATGCTGCTCGGCGACCTGCGCACCGCGGTGACGCACGAGCTGCCCGTCAAGGTCGTCGTGTTCGACAACGGGCGCCTCGGCATGGTCAAGCTCGAGCAGGAGCAGGGTGGGCTGCCCGAGTTCGGCACCGAGCTCGACAACCCCGACCTCGCCGCCGTCGCCACGGCCATGGGCCTGACCGCCCGACGCGTCACCGACCCCGACGAGCTCGACGAGGCGGTCGGGTGGGCGCTCGCCACGGCAGGTCCCGTGCTGCTCGACGTCGTGACCAACCCCGACGAGGTTGCGGTGCCGCCCAAGCCGACGCTCGCCCAGGGCTGGGGCTTCGCGATCGCGAAGTCGCGCGAGGCCCTCGAGAGCCGCTGACCGGCGCACCGTGTGCCGCCTCTTCGGTCTCACCGCGGGCCGCACGCGGGTGCGGGCGACCTTCTGGCTGGTCGACGCCCCGGACAGCCTGTCGGCGCAGTCGCACGCCAACCCAGACGGGACGGGACTCGGCACCTTCGACGAGCGGGGTCGCCCCGTCGTGGAGAAGCAGGCGCTCGCGGCCTACGACGACGCGGACTTCGCGCGCGAGGCGCGTGACCGCACGAGCGCGACGTTCGTGGCCCACGTGCGCCACTCGTCGGGGGCGACCGTGCGGCCCGAGAACACGCACCCGTTCGAGATGGACGGCCGGCTCTTCGCCCACAACGGCGTCGTCGAGGGACTGGAGGAGTTCGACCGGCACCTCGGCGACGACCTGCGAAGCGTCCGGGGCGACACCGACTCCGAGCGCCTCTTCGCCTTGGTCACCCGCGAGACCGAGGCAGCCGGGGGCGACGTCGGCGCGGGCATCGCGGCCGCCCTGCGGTGGGTGGCCGACGAGCTGCCTGTGTATGCCGTCAACGTCGTCCTGACGATGCCGCACCACCTGTGGGCGCTTCGCTACCCGGCCACGCACGCGCTGTGGGTGCTCGAGCGCCACGAGCCACGCGGCCGGCTCGACCACCGATCGGCCGCCGGCACCCGGGTCGTGTCGCACGACCTGTCCGCCGCCCCGAGCGTGGTGGTGGCGAGCGAGCGCCTCGACGACGACGAACGGTGGCGGCAGCTCGAGCCAGGGGTGCTGCTCGGTGTCGACGACCACCTCGATGTCACCGAGCGGCTCGTCGTCGAGGGCCCGCCGCGTCACGCGCTGGGTCTGCAGGACCTCGGCGCGGCCGCGGCGTCCCAACGTCCGACGGGAAGGTGACCGCACGGCCCCGAGCGGCGGTGCTCAGCAACCGGCGACGACGCGCCTGACGAGGTCGGTCCAGGCCGCGAGGATGCGCTCCCGGCTCACCCCGGCGTCGAGCTGCTGGCGCACGATGGTCACGTCGAGCGGTGCGAGCAGGGCCCTGGAGAGCAGCGGGAGGTCGCCGGTCACGCCCAGCTCGGTGAGCAGGTGATGCACGTGCACGGTCCAGAACGCGACGGCCGGTCCCGACCGCCCGTGGCGGCCCGCGGCGGCCACCATGAGGTCGGCGCTGGAGATGGTGCGGTCGAGGCGGGAGGCGCCGAAGGCCAGCAGCCGCTCGAGGGGCGGCGCTCCCGGGCCCAGTGGGGGTGGTCCGGAGATCACCCGGCCCTGCCAGCGCGCCTCGGTGTGGTCGAGCAGGGCCGTCATCAGGCCGGCGCGGCTGCCGAACCGTCGGAAGACCGTGCCCTTGCCGACCCCCGCCTCCGCGGCGACGGCATCCATCGTCACGGCCTCGACCCCGTCGCGATCGACGAGCCGGTGGGCCGCGTCGAGGAGCAGCTCGCGGTTGCGCGCTGCGTCGCGGCGCTCGTGACGCTCGTGAGGCTCCGGGTGGGCCTGCAGGTCGAAGGTCGCGCGCTCGACCGACGGCTCCGTGGACACGCTCGCGATCCTAGGCGGGCCGCCGCCGCGAGCGGCCCGGAATAGAACCGGACCGCAGTCCGTTTAGGTCGTCATGACTTCCGCCCCCAGCCACAGCACCCCCACCCGCGTCGCCGTCCTCGTCGGCAGCCTCCGCGTCGACTCGGTGAACCGCCGCATCGCCGAGAGCCTGCGCGACCAGGCGCCCGCGGGCGTCGAGGTCGAGATCGTCGAGGGTCTCGCCGCACTGCCGTTCTACAACGAGGACGTCGACGGCGAGAACGTCCCCGAGGCCGCGGCCGAACTGCGCGCCACCGTCGCCGGCGCCGACCGCATCCTCGCGGTCACGCCCGAGTACAACGGCACCATGCCGGCCGTCCTCAACAACGCCATCGACTGGCTCTCACGTCCCTACGGCCAGGGCGCCCTGGCCGGCAAGCCCTTCGCCGTGATCGGTGCGACGCCGACGCCCTACGGCGGCAAGTGGGCCCACGAGGACGCGCGCCGTTCGGCGGGCATCGCTGGTGCAGTCGTGCTCGACGGGGTCGTGGTGTCGCAGTCGACCATCGACACGGACGTGCTCGGCGACCCCCAGGTCTTCGGTCGCCTGCGCGACGCGCTCGGCGCCCGCGTCGACCACCCGGGGCAGGCGGCCGGACCCGCGATCCAGCGACCTCTCGACCGAGCGGGGCCCTGCCGTCATGGCGGGGCCCCGCCGTCGTCAGCCCCCGGTGCTCGTCGCGCCGATGACCCGGGTCAGCGCCCCGTGCAGCGCCTCGAGCTCGCCGAGCTCCATACCGAGGGCCTCGACGATCCGGGGCGGCACCTCGAGGGCCTTGGCGCGCAGCTGCCGCCCGCGCTCGGTGAGCGTGATCGCGAGCGCCCGGTCGTCCTGCGGGTGACGGTCGCGCGTGACGAGGCCGGCGGCCTCGAGGCGCTTGAGCAGCGGTGAGAGCGTGGCCGGTTCGAGGCTGAGCAGCCGGCCGATCTCGCGGACCGTCAGCGGCGAGCGTTCCCAGAGGGCCAGCATGACGAGGTACTGCGGGTGCGTCAGGCCCAGCGGCTCCAGCACGGGACGGTAGAGGCCGATGACGTTGCGAGCCGCCACGGCGAGCGCGAAGCAGACCTGCTGGTCGAGCCGCAGCAGG
>CBHRRQ010000305.1:0-3819 GCA_966081555.1 uncultured Terrabacter sp. | reverse complement strand
GTCGGCCTCGTCGGGGCCGACGACGGCGCGGCACACGCGCAGCACCACGGCCCCGTGCTCGGTGACGGCCTGCTCGAACGGTCGCTTCATGCCCTGTAGACGCTCCGGCCCGCGGAAGTGTGAGGTCCCAGTGTGGCGGACCGGCCGCCCTCCGCTCAGAAGAGGCGGCCGACGTCGTCGGCGGCAGGCTCCTCGAGCGCGAGGAGGAAGCGCTTGCGGTCGAGCCCGCCGGCATACCCGACGAGGGAGCCGTCGGCGCCGATGACGCGGTGGCACGGGACGACGACGGCGATGGGGTTGCGCCCGTTGGCGGTGCCGACGGCCTGCGCGAGGTTGCGGTCGCCCAGCGCCCGGGCGAGGTCACCGTAGCTGCGGGTCTCGCCGTAGGGGATCTCGCGCAGCAGCGCCCAGACGCGCTGGTGAAAGGCGTCGCCCTGCGGTGCGAGCGGCAGGTCGAAGTCGGTGAGGGCGCCGGTGAAGTAGGCGGCCAGCTGCACCGACGCGGCGGCGAAGGGCTCGTCGGCCACGTCGCCCGGCTCGCCGAGGACCGCGGGGTCGTCGGGACGGTACTTCGCGGCATCCATGAGCAGGTGCGTGATCGCCCCGTCCTCGGCGACGACGGTGAGGTCACCGATCGGCGAGGGCAGGACGACGTGCGCGCGGCTCATGCGTCGTCGTCGCCCTTCTCGGCGGCACCGTGCGCCGCGAGGATGTCGGCGTGCGTCGGCACGGGGAACTCGGCGGCGTAGTCGCCGTAGGCGCGGGGGTCCTCGGACGGCTCGAGGTGGCAGGTCAGCGCAAGGTCGCCGAACTCGCGGTGCACGGCCTCCTCGACCTCCTCGACGAGGTCGTGGCCCCGCTGGACGGTCCAGGCGCCGGGGACGAGCACGTGCACCTCGGCGAAGCGGTGGTGGCCGGACAGGCGGGTGCGCAGGGCGTGGAAGTGGACCTCGCGGGTGACGAAGCGCGACAGGATCTCGGCGATCGCGGCGTTGTCCTCCTTGGGCATGGCGATGTCCATGAGGCCCTCGGTGGACTCGCGGATGAGCTTCCAGCCGGTCCAGATGATGTTGAGCCCCACGAGGAAGGCGACGAACGGGTCGAGGCGCTGGATGCCGGTGAGAGCGACGACGAGGACGCCGACGACCACGCCTGCCGAGGTCCACACGTCGGTCATGAGGTGCTTGCCGTCGGCGGTGAGGGTCAGGGAGCGGTGCCGGCGCCCGGCCCGGAGCAGCACCATCGCCACGGCCCCGTTGACGAGCGACGCGACGACCGAGATGGCGAGGCCGAGGCCGACGTTCTCGATGGGTTGCGGCCGGATGAAGCGCTCGACGGCGCTCACCACGATGACCACCGCGGCGACGAAGATCATCATCCCCTCGACCGCGGCCGAGAAGTACTCGGCCTTGGTGTGGCCGAAGTGGTGGTTCTTGTCGGCCGGCATGGCGGCGACCTTGAGCGCGATGAGCACCGCGATGGCGGCGACGAGGTTGACGACGGACTCGGCGGCGTCGGAGAGCAGACCCACCGAGCCGGTGATGCGCCACGCGACGAACTTCAGCGTGATCGTCACGATCGCCGCGGCGATCGAGAGGTAGGCGAAGCGGCTCAGGTCGCGGGTCTGCTGCATGCGGGCGCCGCCCTCGGGTACGGGCATCGGGGACGGCGTTGGGGAGGTCGACACACCCCCAGTGTCGCAAAGGGCACCGACGGCGACCGGAACGGACCCGCGCGTGGACAGGTGGTGGCGATGCGTTCCGAGCGGGTAGGGCAGAGGTATCCGATCGTTGGCGAAAGGAGCCCGACATGGGAACCGAGGACAAGGCCAGGAACATGGGCGAAGACCTCAAGGGCAAGGCCAAGGAAGCCGCCGGAAAGGTCACCGACAACGAGCGACTCGAGGCCGAGGGCGAGCGAGACCAGGCCTCGGCGGACCTCAAGCAGCGGGGTGAGCAGCTCAAGGACGCGGGCAAGGACGTCAAGGACGCCCTCGACCGCTGATCTTCCGGAGTGGGGTGGGGGGGGGCCCCGCGGGGGCCGCCCCCACCAGGGCCCCGGGGGGGGCCCCCGGGCCGGCGCGCCCCCCCCCCCCCGCCGGTGGCCCCCCCACTGCTGTCCCGGGGAGGTCTCCGTCGGGCCGTCGCGTCCCGGCCCCGCGGTCGTATGCCGTCCGGCTGGGTACTGGGGCCCCGTCCCCTTGCCAGCGCACGCGGGTTCCGTGAGTCTCGACGGGACGAACGTTCCCGCTCACTCGAGAGGCGCCAGACGTGACGACCCAGACGACGAACCAGACGACCGTTCCGGCTCCCACCGCCGACGAGATCGCGGCGATGGACGCCTGGTGGCGGGCCAACAACTACCTCACCATCGGCCAGATCTACCTCCAGGACAACGCCCTGCTGCGGGAGCCCCTGCGACCTGAGCACATCAAGCCGCGGCTGCTCGGCCACTGGGGCACGAGCCCCGGTCTGTCGTTCGTCTACACGCACCTGTCGCGGGTCATCCGCCACACGGGCCAGCAGACGATCTACCTCACCGGGCCCGGGCACGGCGGACCAGCCCTCGTCGCCGCCGGCTACCTCGAGGGCACCTACTCCGAGACCTACCCGAACGTGACGTGCGACGCCGCCGGCGTGAAGCGGCTCTTCCGCCAGTTCTCCGCGCCGGGCGGCATCCCCAGCCACGTGTCGGTGACCACCCCGGGCTCGATCCACGAGGGCGGCGAGCTGGGCTACGTCCTCATGCACGCCTTCGGCGCCGTCATGGACAACCCCGACCTGCTCGCGCTCGCCGTCGTCGGCGACGGGGAGGCCGAGACAGGTCCGCTCGAGGGCTCGTGGAAGGGCATCTCGTTCCTCAACCCGCGCCGCGACGGGGCAGTGCTGCCGGTGCTGCACCTCAACGGCGCGAAGATCGCCGGGCCCACCGTGCTGGGCCGCAAGGACCCCGCCGAGGTGCGTGGGCTGCTGGAGGGGCACGGCTACGAGGTGCTCGAGGTCGAGGGGGACGACCTGCCCGGCATGCACGAACGTTTCGCCGAGACGCTCGCGACGGCATACACCCGGATCAAGGACATCCAGGCCGAGGCGCGGGCGGACGGGTGGGTCATGGAGCGGCGACCCCGGTGGCCGCTCATCGTCCTGCGCACCCCCAAGGGCTGGACAGGCCCTGACGAGGTCGACGGCGTCAAGGTCACCGGCACGTGGCGCTCGCACCAGGTGCCGCTCTCGGGCGTCAAGGACAACCCGGAGCACCTCGCCCAGCTCGAGGCGTGGATGCGGTCCTACCGTCCGGAGGAGCTCTTCGACGAGTCGGGTGCGCCCCATGCGACCGTGCTGCAGGCGAACCCGGAAGGTGATCTGCGCATGAGCGCGTCGCCGCACGCGAACGGCGGGGTGCTGACGAAGGACCTCGACATCCCAGACTTCCGCGAGTTCGCGCGCGACGTGCCCGCCCCCGCCACCGTGCGGGAGGAGTCGACGAGGGCCATCGGCGAGCTCATGCGGGAGCTCTACGTGCGCAACCCGACCACCTTCCGGCTCTTCAGCCCCGACGAGACCAACAGCAACCGGGTCGGCGCGGTCTTCGACGTCTCCGACCGGATGACGGCCGAGCGCGTCACCGACGACGACGTGCAGCTCTCGCACGAGGGCCGTGTCATGGAGGTGCTCTCGGAGCACAACTGCCACGGGTGGCTCGAGGGCTACAACCTGACCGGCCGGCACGGGCTCTTCGCCACCTACGAGGCCTTCGCGATGGTGAGCGCCTCGATGACGGTGCAGCACAGCAAGTGGCTGCAGGAGGCCAACCGGCTCG
>CBHRRQ010000304.1:0-3834 GCA_966081555.1 uncultured Terrabacter sp. | reverse complement strand
GGTCGGCGGCGGCATACGGGTCGGTGGTGCCGGCGAGCACCTCACGAGCCAGGGCCAGCACGCTGTCGCGCCCGCCGAGGTCACCGAGCCGCGAGCGGAGCGTCGCGAGCGCGATGGTCTCGATCTCGTCGGCGGCACGCCGCTCGCGACGCCGCGCGAGCTCGCCGTTCTCCTCGACGTGGGCGCGGTGCTTGTCGAGCGCCTCCATGACCTCGTCGATGCCGACGCCCTGTGCCGCAACGGTTTTCACGACCGGCGGTCGCCACAGGCCAGGCTCGGTGCGGTCACCGAGCGAGATCATGTGTCGCAGGTCGCGTACGGTCGCGTCGGCGCCGTCGCGGTCGGCCTTGTTGACGACGAAGACGTCGCCGATCTCGAGGATGCCGGCCTTCGCGGCCTGGATGCCGTCGCCCATGCCGGGCGCCAGCAGCACGATCGAGGTGTCGGCGAGCCCGGCGATCTCGACCTCGGACTGGCCGACGCCGACCGTCTCGACGAGCACGACGTCGCACCCGGCCGCGTCGAGCACCCGGATGGCCTGCGGCGTGGTCCACGAGAGCCCGCCCAGGTGGCCGCGCGAGGCCATCGACCGGATGTAGACCTCGGGGTCGAGCGCGTGGTCCTGCATGCGGATGCGGTCGCCCAGCAGCGCCCCACCGGAGAAGGGCGACGAGGGGTCGACCGCGAGCACCCCGACCCTCAGACGCCGCTCGCGGAACGCCCCGACGAGCGCCGTGGTCGTCGTCGACTTGCCGACGCCGGGCGATCCCGTGAGACCGATGACCCACGCGGAACCCGCATGCGGCGCAAGGGCGGCCATCACCTCACGCAGCGCCGGGTGGCCGTCCTCGACGAGCGAGATGAGACGGGCCACGGCGCGCGGCGAACCCGCCCTGGCCGACTCGACCAGGGCGGGGACGTCGACGGGTCGGCGTGCCACGCAGCTACGGAAGGGCGTGCGTCAGGCGGACGCGGGAACCCGGACGATGAGCGCGTCGCCCTGGCCGCCACCGCCGCAGAGGGCGGCCGCACCGACGCCACCACCGCGGCGCTTGAGCTCGAGCGCGAGGTGCAGGGCGATGCGGGCACCGGACATGCCGATCGGGTGGCCGAGGGCGATGGCGCCGCCGTTGACGTTCACCTTCTCGACGTCGATGCCGAGCTCCTTGGCGGAGGCGAGGCCGACGGCGGCGAAGGCCTCGTTGATCTCGACGAGGTCGAGGTCGGCGGGCGTGATGCCCTCCTTCTCGCAGGCGCGGGCGATGGCGCGGGCCGGCTGCTGCTGCAGGGTCGAGTCGGGACCGGCGACGACGCCGTGGGCGCCGATCTCGGCGATCCACGAGAGGCCGAGCTCCTCGGCCTTGGCCTTGCTCATGACGACGACCGCGGCGGCGCCGTCGGAGATCTGCGAGGCCGAGCCGGCCGTGATGGTGCCGTCCTTGCTGAACGCCGGGCGCAGGCCCGCGAGCGAGGCGGCCGTCGTGTCGGCGCGGATGCCCTCGTCGTTCTTGAACTCGACCGGGTCGCCCTTGCGCTGCGGGATCGAGACGGAGACGACCTCGTCGTCGAAGAGGCCGTCCTTCCAGGCCTTGGCGGCGAGCTGGTGCGAACGGGCCGAGAACTCGTCCTGCTCCTCGCGCGTGAACGCCTGCGACCCGGTGTTGGCCTGCTCGGTGAGCAGCCCCATCGCCTGGTCGGTGAAGGCGTCCCACAGGCCGTCGTAGGCCATGTGGTCACGCATCGTGACGTCGCCGTACTTGTAGCCCTCGCGCGACTTCGTCATGAGGTGCGGCGCATTCGTCATCGACTCCTGGCCGCCGGCGACGACGACGTCGAACTCGCCGGCGCGGATGAGCTGGTCGGCCATGGCGATGGCGTTGATGCCGGAGAGGCAGACCTTGTTGATGGTGAGGGCCGGGACGGTCATCGGGATGCCGGCGGCGTGAGCGGCCTGACGGGCCGGGATCTGGCCGGCGCCGGCCTGCAGCACCTGGCCCATGATGACGTACTCGACCTGCTCGGGGGCCACGCCCGCCTTCTCGAGCGCGCCCTTGATGGCGATGCCACCGAGGTCCGATCCGGAGAAGTCCTTGAGCGAGCCGAGCAGCCGACCCATGGGGGTGCGGGCGCCCGCGACGATCACGGAGGTGGGACGGTCAGCAGTCATGGGTGAAGCCTCTTCCGACGTCATTGGGGATGTCCGCGTCAACTCTAGTCGCGCTCCCCGGAGGCCCCGGACGAGCATGACCAAGCGCACACGGCATACGGCGGCCGTATGCCGTGGGGCGTCCTACCTTGGGACCATGAGCGCGACTCCCGACCCCCTGTTCACCCACATCGACCACGTCGGCATCGCCGTGCCCGACCTCGACGCGGCCATCGCGTTCTACGAGGGCACCTACGGCATGCGGCTGCTCCACGAGGAGACGAACGAGGAGCAGGGCGTGCGCGAGGCGATGATGGGGGTCGGCGACTCCGGGTCGTGCATCCAGCTGCTCGCGCCGCTCTCGCCCGAGTCGACGATCGCGAAGTTCTTGGGCCGCAGCGGCCCCGGCATGCAGCAGCTCGCCTACCGCGTCACCGACATCGACGCCGTGTGCGAGACCTTGCGCGAGCGCGGGCTGCGCCTGCTCTACGACACCCCTAAGCGCGGCACGAGCAACAGCCGGGTCAACTTCATCCACCCGAAGGACGCCGGTGGCGTGCTCGTCGAGCTCGTCGAGCCGGCAGCCGACGCTCACTGAACCGAGACGGTCAGTGCGGCGTGCCGGCCGCGACGAGGTCCTGGACCGGCACGCCGATCATTCCCCTGCGGCGCAGGCTCTCGAGCAGGGCCGGCAGCGCAGCCAGGGTGCCAGAGCGGTCGATGTCCTGGGGGTTGGGCCCGACCACGCGGCCGCCGTCGTGCGCGAGCAGCACGTCACCGGCCCGCAACCCCTCCCCGACCTCGGTGCCGGCCGCGACAGAGCCGTCGTGCAGCGCCGACTCCAGGCACGCCGTCCAGAAGACCGACCGCAGCCCGAGCTCGCTCGTGCACCGGGCGACCGTGCGCGACGTCCAGCCGCGGGGCGGGCGCACGAGCTCGGCCCCTTCGCGGTCGTGGGCCGCCACGGCGGCGCGGCCGCGGGTGAGCTGGTCGGTCACCGCAGCCGCCTCGATGCGGTCGAGCCAGAGGTGGTCGTGCGTGTGGTTCGAGAGGCGGTGCCCCTCGGCGACGATCCGGCGCGCCACGTCCGGGTGGGCCTCGACGTTGCTGCCCACGGCGAAGAACGTAGCCCGGCAGCCGTAGGCGTGGAGCACGTCGAGCACGTCGGGCGTCCACCGCGGGTCGGGGCCGTCGTCGAAGGTGAGGGCGACCCACGGCCGCGACGTGCGCACCCGCATGATGCCGTGCGGGTCGACGTCACGACGCAGGGCCGGGCTGTCGGTCTCGTGACCGGGCCCGCCGGGGTGCAGCGCCTCGTCGACGCGTGGCCAGGCGAGTAGGGCGCAGAGACCGGCGACGCCCGTCAGGACCGACCGCCGTGAGACCGCCGAGAAGGCATCCGCCCGGGACCCGTCGTGGCCCATTCCCGGGTGCTGCGCCTGTGACACGGCGACAGTGTGGACCAGTGCAAGCGGCCGCGGGCCGGAACGCGCGAAGACGCGCCCGTCCGCTCGTGACTCAGGTCACCTGTGGTGGGAGTCTCAGAAGTACTCACCAGTACTCGAGGCGTCGCTACGTTCGCTGCAGCAGGCACTGCCAGCCCACCAATGACGCTGCGACGTAAGGACCTTCAATGCAGGCCATCCGCGACGCCATCCTCTCCGGCGACCGCACCCAGGAGACCTACG
>CBHRRQ010000303.1:0-3861 GCA_966081555.1 uncultured Terrabacter sp. | reverse complement strand
GCGCCGTCGCCGTACGTCATCTGCGTGCCGTCCCAGAAGGCGTTGACGTAGTTCTGGCCGTAGTGCACGCGGCTGCGGGCACCGGTGCCGTTGTTCCAGATGCCGGCGCGGCCGAGCTGGGTGTTGTAGTAGTCGTACGTCTTGCCGGCGCCGTAGTGGGCGTCGACGGCCGCGGACTGACGGTTGCTCTGCGAGCCGGTGCCCCACACGTCGTCGGCGTCGGTGAAGGTGGTGCCGTTGCCGGTCGTGGCCTGGTTGAGGTCGGTCGCGTAGTTGCCGTGCGAGTCCTTCATCGTGTACGCGCCCGAGGTGCCCGACGTCGCGAGGGTCACGGTGCCGACGAAGATGCCGTTGCCCGTGCCCTCCTTGATGTCGTCCCAGCTCGTCAGCGTCTTGCCCGTGGTCGCGTCGACGATCGTGTGCAGGCGGGTCGGGGTCTGGTCGGGCTTGATGCCCTCCGTGATGACCTCGTAGGCGAGCTTCGGACCGGTGGCCGACTGGAAGACGACGAGCTCACCGGCGGAGGCGGTCTCCTTGTTGGCCTTCGACGCCGCGAGGCCGGCCTGGTGGGCCGTGCTCTTCGAGACGGTCGGGGTCATCGTCGCCGGGGTGACGTTCTTGCGGACGTTCCAGGTGACGCTCCTGACGGCACCCGAGGAGTCCTTGTGGCTGACGAAGTCGCCACCGATCACGCGCAGCCCGTCGAGCGTGCGCTCGTAGCGGACGTGGGTCGCGCCGTTCGCGTCCGCGATGACGGACTTCACGGTGAGCTTCTCGCCGGAGGCGAGGCCGAGCGCGCTCGCGGACGATGCTGCTCGGGACTGCTCTGTCGCCTTGAGGCTCTGCGACTCGGGGGCGGGCGCCTTGTCGCGTCCCGCACTGGCCGCTGCGCCCGCCGGGATCGCCGGCGAGATGGCGAGAGCGAGGGCGAGCAGCCCTCCGGTCGCCAGCCCGGACTTCAGTCGATTCACTGGTTACTCCTTGTCAGGATGCGGCTCGGTGGCCGCCTGGAGGGAGTCCCGCCCATCTCACGAACCGAGATTCCGGCGAGAACGAGCGCGACGTTGGCAGCAGCCGAGAATGGCGGTCAACGGGGCTTACCAAGTCTTTGCCAAATGCCCGACAACTCCGGGAAAGCGCTTGGCGGCAGGGGGATTCGCCGCAGGGGGCCGCTTGGGCGACCTCCCAGAGTCGGGGCAGGCCGGCGGTGTTCCAGCCGTCGAAGCGGCCTCTGCGGGCGCTTTCGCGCTCAGCCGTGCGGGCCCTGAGCACGCGCTCGGGCGCGCTCCAGGTCGGCGGGGGTGTCGACGTCGGCAGCCAGTCCGTCGGGGTCGTCCACCCGCACCGTGCGTATGCCGTCGCACAGCTCCCGCATGCTCCGGCCGTATGCGTCGCCGACGTCCCCGAGTGCGGCGAGCCGGGCCCGGAGGGCGTCGGTGCGCCAGGCGGCGCAGAGCCAGTTGGTGCGGCCGTCGGCGTCGACGGTGACGGCCAGGTCGGCGGTCTCGAGGGCCCTGACGAGGCGCTCGACGTGCTCGGCGGTCACGAACGGCAGGTCCGCGGCGAGCACGACGACGGCGTCGGGCTGCGGCCCGGGGGTCACTTCGCGGGTCACGTCGGGGGTTACGTCGGGGGTCACGTCGGAGGCCACGCCCGCGCGGACGGCTTCGACGGCATACGCGATGCCCGAGACGGGGCCACCGCCCGGGACCCGCTCCATGACGACCGGCACCCCGTCGGGGACGCCCTGCCCGGGGCCGACGACGAGGGCGGGGTGGCGGCCGGCGGCAGCGAGCACCCTGGCGACGAGGGGACGGCCGCCGAGCTCGAGGGTCGGCTTGTGCGAGCCCATCCGCCGCGAGGCGCCGCCGGTCAGCACGACGACGACGCAGCTCGGAGCCGGGGTGCTGGACACCCTCGGAGTCTGGCACGCGATCTAGGCTGGGCCCATGGGACGGGTCACCGTGCGGCGCAAGGTCACGACGATCGACCTCTCCACGCCGTCGACGAGCACGCGTCCCGACACGCTCACCGTCGAGGAGCCGCTCGAGCTGCGCGTCAACGGCACGCCGCTCACCGTCACCATGCGCACGCCGGGGCACGACATCGAGCTCGTGCACGGCTTCCTCATGGCCGAGGGCCTGATCCGGTCTGTCGAGGACATCGCGCTGGCGCGCTACTGCGAGGGCGCCGTCGTGTCGGGCGAGAGCGGCTTCGACGAGAACACCTACAACGTCATCGACGTGACCCTCGCCGCCGGTGTGGCCGCGCCCGACGCCTCCGCGACCCGGGCGTTCTTCACGAACTCCTCGTGCGGCGTCTGCGGCAAGGCGAGCATCGAGCAGCTGCGCGCGCAGTCGGCGTTCGACGTGCGCTCCGACCCGGTCGAGATCGCAGCCAAGGTCGTCGCCGAGCTGCCCGACGCGCTGCGGCGCGAGCAGCGCTCCTTCGACAAGACGGGCGGGCTGCACGCCGCGGGGCTCGCCACGGCCGACGGCGAGCTGCTCGTCGTGCGCGAGGACGTCGGCCGCCACAACGCCGTCGACAAGGTCGTCGGCTGGGCGCTGCAGAACGGCCGCGTGCCCGGCGCGGGCTGCGTGCTCGTCGTCTCGGGGCGCGCCTCGTTCGAGCTGGTGCAGAAGGCGATCATGGCCGGCATCCCCGCGCTGGCCGCCGTCTCGGCGCCGTCGTCGCTGGCCGTCGAGTGCGCCGACGACGCGGGCATGACGCTGCTCGGTTTCGTGCGTGACGCCAGGCTCAACGTGTATGCCGGCGGGCACCGGATCACCACCACCTGACCCCGCGGCGTGGTTTGCTGCCAACCACCACCTCACGACTGGAGAACCGAGCGTGCCGATCTTCGCGGTCCACTACACGTATCCCGACGACGTCGACGAGATGCTGACGATCAGGCCCGAGCACCGCGAATGGCTGACCAGCCTGTCCGGGCTCCTGGTCGCGGGCATGTACCAGCCGGGCACCGACGAGGTGAGCGAGGGCGAGCCGACCGACCAGGAGCCGGCGAACGCGGCGCTCATCGTCTGCTCGGCGGAGTCGCTGCAGGAGCTGACGTCGACGTTCGACCAGGACCCGTACTGGCTCGGCGGCTACGTGCTGCGCCGGGTCGTGCGAACGTGGGACCCGCCGCTCGGTCCGTGGGTGGCCGACCCGACGAACTCGCCCGGCTGACGCTGCTGCCCCGACCACGCCCCCACCCATCGAGGAAGCGATCCGTCCCTGGGGCGGATCGCTTTCTCGATGGGTGGGTGAGGGTGCTGTGGAGAACTCTCTCGGCTGTCGGTGGCCACCCCTAGAGTCGAACACATGATCGAACCGACGACGGCGGCGACCGCGGAGCTGGAGGCTCTCGTGTCGATGCTGTCGCGGGTCGGTGCGGTCGAGGGCGTTGAGGGCGTTGCGGGCGGGTCGGACGCCGTGCGGGTGGACCAGCTCGCGGTCCTGGAGCGGGTCAAGGCGGCGGCTGCGGCGGCGCAGGCGCGGGTGACGGCGGCCTTCGTGGACTCGCAGCAGCAGGTGGCGCAGGCGTGGCGCGAGCGGGCGCGGGAGTGCTCCGAGGTGGGGGACTTCGAGGGGTGGCGGGCCGCGCGCGAGCAGGCCCGGGCGGCGTCGTTCACCGACGACGAGGATCGTGCTGGCTCGGTCGACCCGTCCGGGTCGGGCGGTTCGAGTGTCGCGGGCGGCCGGGGCGACGGGCGCCGGCGTCGGCGGCGGGTGTCGGGGATGGCGGGGGTTGCCGCGCAGGTGGCGTTGGCCCGGCGGGGGTGGCCGGTCCAGGGAGCCCGGCATGTGCGGGGCGCGGTCGCGGTGGGCCGGGGCCGGCGGGACACCCAGGCCGCGCGG
>CBHRRQ010000302.1:0-3861 GCA_966081555.1 uncultured Terrabacter sp. | reverse complement strand
CCGACCCGTCGCCCGACCCGCCGACCGGCCCGACGGCCGGGAGCGCGGCAGCCCCGAGCACGTCCGCCCAGGTGCGTGGTTCGCGGCCGAGGAGCCGGCGCAGCGTGTCGGCCTCGCCGACGAGGCCTTCCCGGTCGTATGCCGTGAACATCGCGAGCAGGTCGGCGCGGGCCTGCTCGGGCAGGGTTGACCCCGGCCCCCCGGACCAGGCGTCGAGGGACACGTGCTCGGCGACCACGTGGTGCCCGAGCACCTCGGACGCCACCGTGGCCTGCTCGCGCACGCTGAGCACCTCAGGGCCGGCGAGCTCGTAGGTGAGGCCCTCGTGGCCGTGCCGGGTGAGCACCAGGGCGGCGGCCTCGGCGACGTCGTCGAGGTCGACGTTGCTGAAGGGCGAGTCGAGCGAGTACGGGACGGCGAGGCGGCCGGAGCGCGCGGCGTCGACGAGGTTCTGGTGGTAGGCGGCCGGGCGCAGCACCGTTGCCCCGGGCAGCGCGTTCCGCACCACGCGCTCGGCCTCCGCCTTGCGCAGGTGGTGCGGCATCGACGCGTCGTCGGGGTGCAGCACGGAGTGGAAGACGAAGCGAGTCACGCGTGCGGATGCCGCCGCGGCAGCGACCCTTGCGGCCATCCCGGCCTCGTCAGGGTGGACGTTGGGGGCGAGGTGGTAGACCGCGTCAACGCCCGCGACAGCCGCGGCCAACCCGACCCCGCTCCCGAGGTCAACGACCGAGATCGACCGGGCCCCAGCGGCATACGCCGTGCTCTGACGGTCGACGGACCGCACGGCAGCGCGGACGTCGGTGCCGCGTGAGGCCAGCGCACGCGTGACGGCGCGGCCGGTCTTGCCGGTCGCGCCGATCACGAGGACGGTCATCGCTCACACCCAGTCGACGTCCGCTGCGTGCTGTCCGGCGGCGAGCGTCGCGTAGCCCGGCCCGCGGTCGAAGAAGGGCTGCTCCTCGGCCCGCTCGGCCCGCAGCTCGTCGCGCAGCGCGTCGGACGCCGTGGCGTCGACGACCGGCTCGTCCATGGTGCCTGAGGCGACGACGCCGTAGTCGCGGCGCGCTCCCTCGAACGACACCTTGCCCCAACGGAGGTCGCGCTCGACCTCGTCGTAGGGGCGCTCGAGCGGGTCGCCCCAACCGCCGCCGCCCGTGGTGCGGATGCGGATGACCTGGCCGGCCTTGACCACCTCGGCGTCGGCGAGGGCGTCGACGGTGCGCTCCTCGGGGCCGCCGACGTCGACCGTCACCTCGAACGGGCGACCGGCCTTGCCGCCCTTGACGCCCCAGCAGGCGAGGATCGACCGGTCGGCGATCGACATGAAGTGGGCGTCCTTGAGCATCCGGATGTGCTTCTCGTAGCCGAGGCCGCCGCGATGTCGTCCGGCACCCCCGGAGTCGACGGCGAGGCCGAGCCGCTCGACGATGAACGGGAAGCGGCTCTCGGTGAACTCGGTCGGCAGGTTGCGGCTGTCGGGCACGACGTGGATCGTGTCCTCGCCGTCGGCGTAGTAGCGCCCGCCCGAGCCGCCGCCGAGGACCTCGCGCATGAGGTAGTCGTTGCCGTCGCGGTCCTTGCCGTAGACGCCGGTGTAGCGGATCGTCTCCTGGTCGGCGGGCATCTTGCCGTCGACGGCCTTGGCGACGACGCCGGCGAGCACCCCGAGCAGGCGCAGGATGACGAAGGTGCGGGCGTTGGTCGGCGCCGGGTAGATCGGCGTGAGCAGCGTGCCCTTCGCGGGGAACTTCATCTCGATGAGCGGCACGATGCCCTCGTTGACGTCGAGCTCGGCCATCCGCTCGGGGGTGTCGGCGAGGTTGCGCAGGATCGGCGCGAGCCACTTCTTGAGGAAGTTGCCGCCGACGTAGTCGCCGCAGTGGTTGATCGGGCCCTTGGCCTGCGCGCTGGTGCCGGTGAAGTCGATGATCAGCCGCGGCCCGGCGGGGCGACCGTTCTCCGGGTCGGCCGGGGCGTCGCTGACCTTGGTCAGGGTGATCCGCTGGGTGTGCAGCTGCGGCTCGTCGACGCCGTCGTGCTCGGCGTAGTCCTCCCAGACATAGGTGCCGTCGGGGATCTTGCTGAGGATCTCGCGGCGGTAGGTCTCGGTCGTCTTGTCGAGGATGGCGTCGAACGCGGCCTCGATGGTGTCGCGCCCGTAGCGCTCGAAGAGCTCGCCGAGACGCCGCGCCCCCATGAGGCAGGCCGAGCACTCGGCGTCGAGGTCGGCGGCGAGGCTGTCGGGCATGCGGCTGTTGCGCGTCATGATGCGCAGGGCTGCCTGATTGGGAACTCCCTTGTCCCACAGCCTGATCGGTGGGACCGACAGGCCTTCCTCGAAGACGGTCTGTGCGTTGCTCGGCATCGAGCCCGGGACGGCGCCTCCGATGTCGTCGTGGTGGCCGAAGGCCTGGACGAACGCGACGACCTCGCCGCCCGAGAAGACCGGGACCGTGACGCAGAGGTCGGGCAGGTGGCCGATGCCGCCCTCGGACTCGTAGACGTCGTTGTGGAAGAAGACGTCGCCCTCGCGCATCTCCTCGATCGGGTGGTCGCGCACGATCGGGTGCACCAGCGCGCTGTAGGAGCGGCCGGTGAGCTTGCGCAGCTGCCGGTCGTGGATGCCGGCGCGGAAGTCGTGCGCGTCGCGGATCATGGGCGAGCGGGAGGTGCGGGCGATGGCGGTCTCGACCTCCATCTCGACGCTGGCGAGCGTGCCCTCGACGATTTCCACGAGGATCGGGTCGACCGTCGTGCCCTCGGGCGTCAGGCGGTTGCCGTGCTCGTATGCCGTGGGGAGCCCCGCCGGGTTCACCGGCGCGCCGTCGTGGTGCGGGTCGGTCGCGACGTGCGAGCCGGTGGCGGCGTCGACGGGCGCGAGGCGGGTGGCTGCGGTCTGGCAGGAGAAGCACATCTCAGGCCTCCTTGGTGTCGTCTGCGGCAGCGGACTTCGTGATGACGAGGTTGCCGAGCGTGTCGACGCGGACGGCGAAGCCGGGGTGCACGGGGACGGTCGAGCCGAACTCCTCGATGATCGCCGGGCCCTGCACGGTGTCGCCGGCGAGCAGGTCGGGGCGCCACCAGACGTCGGTGTCGACGTAGCCGGCGTCGGCGTCGAAGCAGACGGGCCGCACGCTGCGGTGCGCTCGCTCGCGCACCTCGGCGCCCGCCGTGTCGGCGCTCGCGAGGTTGCGGAGCTCGGGCCGCGTGATGGGTCCGACTCCGGTGACCCGGAGGTTGACCCACTCGACCTGCTGCGTCGGGTCGCTGCGGAAGTCGTAGCCGTAGAGCGCGCGGTGCTCGTCGTGGAAGCGGTTGGCCACGTCGGCGGCATACGCCTCGTCGACGTCGCCCGCGGGTGCGGCGACGCGCACCTCGTAGGCCTGGCCGAAGTAGCGCAGGTCGACGGTGCGCGAGTAGCGGTGCTGCTCGGTGGGGAACCCCTCCGCGTCGAGGGCGCTCGCGGCCTTGGCCGTGAGGTCGTCGAAGGTCTTCTGGACCGCGGCGTGGTCGAGCGACGAGTGGCGCGAGACGGCCGTCTGCACGTAGTCGTTCTTGACGTCGACGGTGAGCAGGCCGAAGGCGGAGACGTTTCCGGGGTTCTGCGGCACGACGACACCGGCGAGGCCGAGGATGTCGACGAGGCGGCAGGCGAGCAGCGAGCCGGAGCCGCCGAACGTCGCGAGCATGAAGTCACGCACGTCGAGGCCACGCTTGACGCTGACCTGACGCAGCGCGTTGGCCTGGTTCCACGCCGAGATCTCGAGGATGCCGGTGGCGCAGCGCTCGAAGTCGAGGCCGAGGCGGTCGGCGAGGGCGTCGATGCCGGCCCGGGCCGCCTCGACGGCGAGCGGGATC
>CBHRRQ010000301.1:0-3874 GCA_966081555.1 uncultured Terrabacter sp. | reverse complement strand
TCATCGCCGGTGGCCCGGTGCGTGCGGTGCTCGAGTGCGCCGGCATCCACGACGTCCTCAGCAAGTCGCTGGGCTCCGACAACGCCATCAACATCGTGCACGCCACGGCCCAGGCCCTGCGTGACCTCGAGCGCCCCGAGTCGGTCGCTGCCCGTCGTGGCAAGACCCTCGAGGAGGTCGCCCCGGCGGCCATGCTCAAGGCCCGTGCCGCCGGCCTCGCCGAGGCCCAGGCTGCGAAGGCTGGTGCGTGATGGCTCGTCTCAAGGTGACCCAGACCCGTTCCGAGATCGGTGGCAAGCAGAACCAGCGTGACACGCTGCGCAGCCTCGGTCTGAAGCGCATTGGCGACGTCGTCGTCAAGGAGGACCGTCCCGAGATCCGCGGGATGGTCAAGACGGTGACGCACCTCGTGACCGTCGAGGAGGTTGACTGACCATGGCCGACAACGCCAAGAAGTCGGGCGAGTCCGCCCTCAAGGTCCACCACCTGCGTCCGGCCCCCGGAGCCAAGACCGCCAAGACCCGCGTCGGTCGTGGTGAGGGCTCCAAGGGCAAGACCGCCGGTCGTGGCACCAAGGGCACCAAGGCCCGCTACCAGGTCCCGGAGCGTTTCGAGGGCGGCTCGATGCCGATGCACATGCGCCTTCCGAAGCTCCGCGGCTTCAAGAACCCGTTCCGCACCGAGTACCAGGTCGTGAACCTGGACCGCCTGCAGCTCCTCTTCCCCGAGGGCGGCCAGGTGTCGGTCGAGGACCTCGTCGCCAAGGGTGCCGTCCGCGACGGCTTCCCGGTGAAGGTGCTGGGGACGGGCGAGATCTCCGTCAAGGTCGAGGTCGAGGCGCACAAGTTCTCGGCGTCCGCCAAGGAGAAGATCGAGGCCGCCGGCGGCACGGTCACCGCCATCGCAGGCTGAGTGACCGGTCCAGCGTGACCCCCACACACCTCGTGTGAGCAGCGCCCCGAGCGCCAGCCGCGCGCCGACGTGACGTCGGTTACCGCGGCCGGAGGCTCGGGGCGCTGCGCCTTTGCGTTAACCTTCCACGGATTGCATGAATGACGCCGCGCCACCGCGCGGCCCCCAGGAGGACCCAGTGCTCGCCGCCTTCGCACGCGCGTTCCGTACCCCGGACCTGCGCAAGAAGCTGCTTTTCACGCTCGGCATCATCGTGCTGTTCCGGCTCGGCTCCCACGTGCCGACGCCCGGTGTCAGCTACAGCCTCGTGCAGAACTGTCTCGAGGCCAACAAGGGCCAGTCGGGTGACCAGAGCGGGTTCCTCAACCTCGCCAACCTCTTCAGCGGCGGTGCGCTGCTGCAGCTGTCCGTGTTCGCGCTCGGGATCATGCCCTACATCACGGCGAGCATCATCATCCAGCTGCTCACGGTGGTCATCCCGCGCTTCGAGGCGCTCAAGGAGGAGGGCCAGTCGGGTCAGACCAAGCTGACCCAGTACACCCGCTACCTGACGATCGGCCTCGCGATCCTGCAGTCGGCGACCCTCGTCACCTTCGCGCGCAATCCCTCCAGCCTCTTCGGCGGGTCGTGCACGTCGATCATGACCGACCAGTCGATGGTCACCATCGTCATCATGGTGCTGACCATGACGGCCGGCACCGGCCTCATCATGTGGTTCGGTGAGCTCATCACCGACAAGGGCGTCGGCAACGGCATGTCCCTGATGATCTTCACGTCGATCGCCGCCGGCTTCCCCGCCTCGCTGTGGGGCATCCGCGAGAACAAGGGCTGGGGCACCTTCCTCGGCATCATCGTCCTCGGCATCTTCGTCATCGCCGCGGTCGTCTTCGTCGAGCAGTCGCAGCGCCGCATCCCCGTCCAGTACGCCAAGCGCATGGTCGGTCGGCGCATGTACGGCGGGACGTCCACGTACATCCCGCTCAAGGTCAACATGGCCGGTGTCATCCCGGTCATCTTCGCCAGCTCGCTGCTCGCGCTCCCCGGTCTCATCGCGCAGTTCAACACGCGCGCCGACGGCAACAACCCCGACTGGGTGACGTGGGTGCAGTCGAACCTGGTCCGGGGTGACCACCCCATCTACATGGCGATCTACGTCGCCCTCATCCTCTTCTTCACGTTCTTCTACGTCTCGATCACGTTCAACCCGACCGAGGTCGCCGAGAACATGAAGAAGTACGGCGGCTTCATCCCGGGTATCCGGGCCGGGCGACCCACGGCCGAGTACCTCAACTACGTCCTGACCCGAATCACCGTGCCGGGTGCCATCTACCTCGCGATCGTCTCGCTCATCCCGCTCGTGGCCCTGGTGCTCGTCGGCGCCAACCAGAACTTCCCGTTCGGCGGCACGTCGATCCTCATCGTCGTCGGTGTGGGTCTCGAGACGGTCAAGCAGATCGAGGCGCAGCTGCAGCAGCGTCACTACGAAGGGTTCCTCCGTTAAATGCGACTGATCATCCTCGGCCCGCCGGGCGCCGGTAAGGGCACCCAGGCGGCGCGGATCGCCGACCGCCTCGGCATCCCGGCCATCTCGACCGGCGACATCTTCCGCGCCAACATCAAGGACCAGACCCCGCTGGGCGTCAAGGTCGACGAGATCATCAAGTCGGGCGGCTACGTGTCCGACGACATCACCAACGAGATCGTCGAGGACCGCCTCTCCTGGGACGACGCCACCCACGGCTTCCTCCTCGACGGCTACCCCCGCACGTCGGGCCAGGTCGACGCGCTCGACGCGATGCTCGCGCGCCACGGCCACGCGCTCGACGCCGTGCTCGAGCTCGAGGTCGACGAGGACGCCATCGTCGAGCGTCTGCTCAAGCGGGCCCAGACCGAGGGCCGCGCCGACGACACCGAGGACGTCATCCGCGAGCGGCAGGCGATCTACCGCAAGGAGACCGCCCCGCTGGCGCACCACTACGACGAGGTCGGCCTCCTCGTGAAGGTCGACGGCATGGGCGAGGTCGACGAGGTCACCGACCGCGTCATCGCCGCGCTGCCCCAGCACGCCTGATGTTCGGACGCCGCACCCGGCTGACGGGCCGCACCGACGAGCAGCTCCTCCTCATGCGTGAGGCGGGGCTGCTCGTCGGCCGCACCCTCGAGATGCTCGCGGGGGAGGTGCGCCCCGGCGTCACCACGCTCGAGCTCGACCGCCTCGCCGAGGACTTCATCCGCAGTCACGGTGGCATCCCGAACTTCCAGCTCGTGCCGGGCTACAGCCACACGCTCTGCACCAGCGTCAACGACGAGGTCGTGCACGGCATCCCCGGCTCTCGGGTGCTCGAGGCCGGCGACATCGTCTCCATCGACTGCGGCGCCGAGGTCAAGGGCTGGAACGGTGACGCGGCCTTCACCGCCGTGGTGGGCGGGCCCGAGGCGGGTCGTCCCGAGGACCTCGCCCTCATCGCGGCGACCGAGGCCAGCCTGTATGCCGGCATCGCCGCGATGCACGTCGGTGGCCGCCTGTATGCGGTGGGCGACGCGGTGGAGGCGAGCATCGAGGGTGCCGCCGACCGCGACGGCCGCGTCTACGGCGTCATCGACGAGTACGTCGGCCACGGCATCGGCACCCAGATGCACATGGATCCGCAGATCCCGAACTACGCCGTGCGCGAGACCGGCCCGAAGCTCGTCGACGGCTTCACCGGCGCCATCGAGCCGATGATCACGCTCGGGTCCATCGACACCAAGGTGCTCTCCGACGACTGGACCGTCGTCACCGCCGACGGGTCTCGCGCAGCGCACGCCGAGCACTCGGTCGCCGTCCGTGACGACGGGCTCTGGATCCTCACGGCCATCGACGGTGGCAAGGCCGCCCTCGAAGCGGTCGGGGCGGCATACGCCCCCCTCGACGTCTCGGTGTGAGACGCGGACGTCCGCCGGGCCGAAGGGCGCGGCGGCC
>CBHRRQ010000300.1:0-4016 GCA_966081555.1 uncultured Terrabacter sp. | reverse complement strand
CACGACGGTCATCCCGATGCCGAGCCGCGAGGAGACGATCCTCGACGCGACGCTCCGGGCGCGGCCCGATGCGCCGTTCTCGTGCACCACCGGTGTCTGCGGCACGTGCCGCGCCCGCCTCGTCTCCGGCGAGGTGCGCATGGACCGCAACTACGCGCTCGAGCCGGAGGAGGTGGCGGCCGGCATCGTGCTCGCCTGCCAGAGCCACCCGGTCACCGACGAGGTCTCGCTCGACTACGACGCCTGATCCGCTCTCCCGGGAAGAGCGCCGGTTTGTTGTGTGTTCAACCATTTGTGGAGCGAGTCGAGGCGGTCGTCATCGGTGCGGGTCAGGGCGGCCTGTCGGCGGCGTACCACCTGCAACGACTCGGTGTCGGCTCGTTCGTGGTGCTCGACGCCAACCCGGCGCCGGGTGGTGCATGGCAGCACCGCTGGGACAGCCTCACCATGCACGACGTCCACGGCGTCGCCGACCTCCCCGGTATGCCGCTGGGTGCGGTCGACGGGAGCGCGCGGGCGAACGACGTGGTGCCGGCCTACTTCGCCGAGTACGAGAAGCGGTTCCGGCTTCCCGTCGTGCGGCCGGTGCAGGTGCGCTCCGTCGTCCCGGTGGACGGCTCGCCTGAGGGGCTGCTCCGGGTGGAGACGACCGGCGGCACGTGGCTGACCCGCTCGGTCGTCAACGCGACCGGCACCTGGGAGACGCCCTTCCGTCCGTACTACCCGGGCATCGAGACGTTCCGCGGCCGGCAGCTGCACACGGCCGACTACGCCGGGCCGGAGGAGCTCGCAGGCCAGCGCGTGGTCGTCGTCGGGGGCGGCGCATCGGCGGTGCAGCTCCTCGGCGAGCTCGCCCCGGTCGCGCACACGACCTGGGTCACCCGACGCGAGCCGGTCTGGCGCACAGGGCCCTTCACCGAGGACGCCGGCCGGCAGGCCGTGGCCCTCGTCGAGGAGCGGGTGGCGCACGGCCTCGCACCCCAGAGCGTCGTCAGCGTGACCGGACTGGCACTGCGGCCCCAGGAGGCGCGGGCGGCCGAGCTCGGCGCCTACGACCGTCGCCCCATGTTCGAGCGCATCGAGCCAGACGGGGTGCGGTGGGCCGACGGGTCGTTCGAGCCAGCAGACGTGATCCTCTGGGCCACCGGGTTCCGCCCGACGGTGGGGCACCTGACTCCGCTGCGCCTCAGGAGCGAGCACGGCGGCATACGGCTGCGGGCGCCCTACGACCGGCACACGTTCACGACCTCGACCGTCGACCCGCGCATCCACTTCGTCGGCTACGGCCCCTCGGCCTCGACGATCGGAGCCAACCGGGCGGGCCGGGCCGCCGCCCGTGCCGTCCGCGACCAGCTCGCCTCTCGCGGCCAGGAGCAGGCGCAACCCGCCTGACCCGCCGCGGCTCGGGCCGTGGCGTGTGCAGGATTCGAGGTCAGGGCCCCGAATGCTGCACACCCGACTCAGGCCGCCACCCTTCGCGCGCGCACGGTGCAGCCCGCCCGTCGACACGGCCGCGGCACGCCGCGCCAGCCGCGCGTGCCGAGCAGGGCCGCCACCTCCTCGGCCAGGTCGCACGGCGTCACCGCGACGTCGCTCCAGAAGGCCCGCACGGTGAGTCGACCGGTGCGGGCAGCCTCCCGGTCGCGGCGACCGTCGCGAACCCTGCCCGACCACCCGTCGTGGCCCAGCCGCCCATCCACCTCGAGCACGAGCTGTTCGGGCTCGTAGAGGTTGTCGCAGCGCCGGGACCGGCCGACGACAGCCTGGCGCGTTGCGGTCGGCAGGCCGTGCACCCGCTCGACGTCCCGGATGTAGCGGACCTCTGCAGCCGACTCCGCGCCGGTGCCGACGTCGGTCAGGCACTCGCGGAGCAAGGCCCCGTGCGTCTGGCCGTGGCGGGTGCCCAAGGCGTCGACGAGTCGTCGCTCGTCGGTCAGGCCCTGCTGGCAGGCGCGTGCCGCGAGGGCGACGACCCTGTCCAGCGAGGCACCGAGCCCGAGGTCGAGGACGGTGTGCTCGACCGTGGTCCGATGCGGCCAGGCGATCGGGTGGATGCGCTCGTCGAAGCGCCTCGTCCGGGTCACCTCGACACCGGCTCGCGTGCTCGCGCGACGCCCTGCCGGGACGAGCACGTGCACCGCAGGCGGCTCGTGACGGTCCAGGCCCCAGGCGAACGCGGCGGACGGCCCGGCGAGCGCGACAGGACCTCCCACGAAGAGGAGTGCGGCGACCGCTCGCACCTCCCAGTCGTCGCGGCCGGGCGTGGTCAGGTAGACCCCCGGATGCGCCGCGGTCCACCGTCCCGAGGTGAGGGCCCACCTCAGCGCGTCGTCCGAGAGACCCGACGCCAGAGCCTGGGCCCGGGTCAGGAGCCCCGCCTGGCCCGCGATCCTGGCGCGCACGAGCGGCGACTGCTCGAGGAACCGGTCGGTGCGCACGCTCTGATCGTGACCGGGCTGGGGTCGACGAGCCGGCCGTGATCCACAGCCGGCTCGTCAGACGGTGCCGCGTGTGCAGGATTCGGGGTCCTGGGCCGGAAACCTGCACACGCGAGCGGGCCGGCCGGCGGGCGGTCGAACCTCGGCGCGGGGGCCGGGCGATGTCGCCCCGCCCGGTTAGGCTGCCCCCGTGCGGCAGTACCTCGATCTCCTCGACCACGTCCTGACCCATGGTCAGGAGAAGTCCGACCGGACCGGCACCGGAACGCTCAGCACGTTCGGGTACCAGATGCGCTTCGACCTCGCCGACGGCTTCCCGGCCATGACGACCAAGAAGCTGCACCTGCGGTCGATCATCGGCGAGCTGCTGTGGTTCCTGCGTGGCGACACCAACGTGCGCTGGCTGCAGGAGCGCGGCATCAGCATCTGGGACGAGTGGGCCGACCCCGCGACCGGCGACCTGGGCCCGATCTACGGCTACCAGTGGCGGTCCTGGCCGACGCCCGACGGTCGGCGTGTCGACCAGATCGCCAAGGTCATCGAGCAGATCCGCACCAACCCCGACAGCCGCCGCCTCATCGTCTCGGCGTGGAACGTCGCCGACGTCGACGACATGGCGCTGCCGCCGTGCCACACGATGTTCCAGTTCTACGTCTCGCCACCCGGGCCCGACGGCCGGCGCCGGCTCTCGTGCCAGCTCTACCAGCGCAGCGCCGACATCTTCCTGGGCGTGCCGTTCAACATCGCGAGCTACGCCCTGCTCACCCAGATGATCGCGCAGCTCACCGACCTCGAGCCGGGCGAGTTCGTGCACACCCTCGGCGACGCGCACCTCTACCTCAACCACGTCGAGCAGGCGCGCCTGCAGCTGAGCCGCACACCGCACCCGCTCCCCACCATGCGCATCACGCCGGGCAAGACGAACATCGACGACTTCGACCTCGACGACTTCGAGCTGCTCGACTACGTCGCCGAGCCCGGCATCAGGGCACCCATCGCGGTCTGAGCGCGGCGCCTCTGGGAGCCTTGGCCCCATGAACGAGGTGCGACCGAACGTCACGATGATCGCCGCCGTCGGCCGCAACGGGGTCATCGGCGACGGCGAGACGATGCCGTGGCACCTGTCGGAGGACCTCAAGTTCTTCAAGCGCGCGACGATGGGCCACCCGATGGTGATGGGCCGACGCACCTTCGACTCGATGGGGGTGCTGCCCGGCCGGCGCAGCGTCGTCGTCACGCGAAGCCGCGACTGGCGCCACGAGGGCGTCGAGGTCGCCCACTCCGTCGAAGAGGCCCTCGACCTCGTGGGCGGCGACGGGGAGGTCTTCGTCGTCGGCGGGGGAGAGGTCTACCGTCTCGCCCTGCCGTATGCCGCCCGGCTGGTCATCACGGAGGTCGACCAGTCCCCGGCGGGCTCCGTCACCTTCCCGGAGATCGACCCCGAGGACTGGGTCGAGACGTCGCGCGAGGCCAGGACCGGCTTCGACTGGGTGACGTACGAGCGTTCTTCCGGCCGGTCCGCACCTCGCTGAAAAAACTTCGGCAGGGCTGTAACGACCTCTCCGCAGTCGCGATGTA
>CBHRRQ010000299.1:0-4020 GCA_966081555.1 uncultured Terrabacter sp. | reverse complement strand
ACGGATCGCTTTCTCGATGGGGGGTGTGGGGTCAGGCGTCGCGACGGGCGAGGGTGAGTGCGAAGTCGCCGTCGGGGTCGGTCCACGCGCGCTCCACGGTGAACCCGGCGACACCGAGCTCGTCGCGCAGGCTCTCGGGCCGGAACTTCGTCGAGATCTCGACCCGGATCTCCTCGCCGTGCGCCAGGTCGAAGGACAGGTCGGCGCCCGGGATCGTGACGCGCTGGGGCATGTCGGCGCGCAGCCGCAGGTCCATGCGCTCCTGGCGGGGGTCCCAGAACGGCACGTAGGAGAACGCGTCGACATCGAAGTCGGCGCCCAGCTCGCGGTTGAGCACCCGCAGGCAGTTGGTGACGAACCGGGCGGTGATGCCGCGGCTGTCGTCGTAGGCGGCGATGAGCCGGTCGGTGCTCTTGACGAGGTCGGTGCCGAGCAGGAACCAGTCGCCGGGATCGAGGCTGTCGTGCAAGGCCCCGAGGAAGGCCGCCCGCTCCTCGACGTAGAAGTTGCCGATGGTGCCGCCGAGGAACGCGACGAGGCGCCGGTCACCCCGCGGCAGGTGGCCGAGGTGCAGCGTGAAGTCACCGACGAGCGCCTCGACCCGCAGCGACGGGTAGCGCTCGGACAGCATGGCGGCGGCGTCGCGGAGCGTCTGCTCGGAGACGTCGACCGGGACGAACCGCTCGAGCCGCCCCGTCGACGTGAACGCGTCGAGCAGGGTGCGCGTCTTGTCGCTCGTGCCGCTGCCGAGCTCGACGAAGGTCGTGGCGTCGCACGCCGCCACGATGTCGTCGGCGTGCTCGCGCAGGATCGCCCGCTCGCGCTCGGTCGGGTAGTACTCGGGCAGGCGCGTGATCTCGTCGAAGAGGTCGGAGCCCGCGTCGTCGTAGAGCCACTTCGGCGGCAGGGTGCGCGGCTGCGACCCGAGCCCGCGGCGTACGTCGGAGACCAAGGAGCCCGATGCCCAGTCGGGGTCGAGCGCCACCGTCACGACCGGCTCGCGGCGCGTCATGGACGCACGCCGCCGTCGGCGAGACGCACCCCGGACAGGGCCCACCGCGAGCCCGGTGGGAAGAAGTTGCGGTAGCTGGCCCGGGCGTGGCCGGCCGGCGTCAGCGCGCAGCCGCCGCGCAGCACCATCTGGCCCGACATGAACTTGCCGTTGTACTCGCCGATGGCGCCGGCCGGTGGGTGGTAGCCGGGGTAGGCGAGGTAGGCCGAGGAGGTCCACTCCCAGCAGTCGCCGTAGACCTGGCGCAGGTGCCCGGTCGCTGGACCGGCCGGGCGGGGGTGGAAGGTCTGCAGGTCGGCGAGGTTGGCGCCGCTCGACGGCGGCTGGGCCTGGCCGTCGGCCATCACCGCGTGCTCCCACTCGCCCTCGGTGGGCAGCCGCTTGCCGGCCCACGTGGCGTACGCGTCGGCCTCGTAGTGGCTGACGTGGCTCACGGGCAGGCCGGGGTCGACCGGGCGCGTGCCGCTGAGCGTGTGCTCGAACCAGACGCCGTCGTGCTCATGCCAGTAGAAGGGGGCTCGCCAGCCCTCGGCGCCGACGCGGGCCCAGCCGTCGCTCAGCCACAGCTCGTGACGCTGGTAGCCGCGGTCGGCCATGAACTCGAGCCACTCGCCGTTGGTGACGAGGCGGTCGGCGAGGCGGTAGGGCTCGAGCCACTGCTGGTGCAGCGGCAGCTCGTTGTCGAAGGAGAACCCGCCTCCGCGGTGTCCCACCTCGACGAGGCCGCCCTCGACATCCACCCAGCCGAGTGGGTCGGGCTCGGACGGCGTGAGTGGGCTGCCGGCATACGCGGGCTGGAGCGGGTTGACCGAGAGCACGTGCTTGATGTCCATGAGGAGCAGCTCCTGGTGCTGCTGCTCGTGGTGGAAGCCGAGCTCGATCGTGGACGTCAGCTTCTCGAGGGCGCCGCCGTCGAGGCGGGTGACGAGGTCGCGCATGCGGGAGTCGACGTTGTCGCGGTAGAGGCCGACGTCGTGGGCTCCGGGGCGTGTGATGTGGCCACGTTCGGCGCGGGCGTAGCGCGGCCCGACGCCCTCGTAGTAGCTGTTGAAGAGGAACCAGTACTGGTCCTGGTAGGGCGTGAACGACGGCTCGTTGTCGGCGAGCACGAAGGTCTCGAAGAACCACGTGACGTGTGCCCGGTGCCACTTGGTCGGAGACACGTCGGGCATCGACTGGACGGTCTGGTCCTCGGGGGAGAGCGGGGCGGCGAGGCGCTCGGTGTGGGTGCGGACCTCGTCGTAGCGGGCGACCAGGGTGTCGGCGTCCCAGCTCGAGGGAGTGCGGGGAAACATCGGATCGGGCATCGTGACCTCCTCCTGGCGGTCGCTGACGGTGCGTGTTGCACCCGGGCCGCAGTGCCTTCGACCCTAGGTCGGCCCGCCGACAGCCACCACCTGATTCACGGCCCGACCACCAACCGTCTGCTCCTGTTCACCGACCCGTTCACCGACCTGTTCACCGGGCAGACCGGCGTCGGCCCGGACGGTTAGGGTTTCCGGCATGGCCACCGCCCTGTACCGCCGCTACCGGCCCGAGAGCTTCGCCGACGTCATCGGGCAGGAGCACGTGACCGAGCCGCTCATGCAGGCGCTTCGCACCGGCCGCGTCAACCACGCCTACCTCTTCAGCGGCCCGCGCGGCTGCGGCAAGACGACCAGCGCCCGCATCCTCGCCCGCTGCCTCAACTGCGAGCAGGGCCCCACCCCCGAGCCCTGCGGCACGTGCCAGTCGTGCGTGGCGCTCGCCCGCGGCGGGCCCGGCTCGGTCGACGTCATCGAGATCGACGCGGCCAGCCACGGTGGCGTCGACGACGCCCGTGACCTGCGCGAACGCGCCTCCTACGGACCCGCGCAGAGCCGCTTCAAGATCTACATCATCGACGAGGCGCACATGGTGACGCCGCAGGGCTTCAACGCGCTGCTCAAGATCGTCGAGGAGCCGCCGGAGCACGTGAAGTTCGTCTTCGCGACGACCGAGCCCGAGAAGGTCATCGGCACGATCCGCTCGCGCACCCACCACTACCCGTTCCGCCTCGTCCCGCCGGCCAAGCTCACCGCGTACATGGAGCGGCTGCTCGAGTCCGAGCACGTCGCCGTGCAGCCGGGGGTGCTCAGCTTCGTCACGCGCGCGGGCGGCGGTTCGGTGCGTGACTCGCTGTCGGTCCTCGACCAGCTCATCGCCGGGTCCGGGCCCGAGGGCCTCACCTACGACGGCGCGGTGTCGCTGCTCGGCTTCACCGACGGCGAGCTGCTCGACAGCACCGTCGACGCGCTCGCGGCGGGCGACGGCGCCGCCACCTTCCGCCAGATCGACAAGGTCATCGAGTCGGGCCACGACCCGCGCCGCTTCATCGAGGACCTGCTCGAGCGGCTGCGCGACCTCATCATCGTCGCGGCCATCCCCGACGGCGTCTCGCAGGTGCTGCGCGGCGTGCCCGAGGACCAGCTCGAGCGGATGCGCGTGCAGCAGGCGGCCTTCGGCCCGGGCGCCCTGTCGCGCGCGGCCGACATCGTCAACACCGGCCTCACCGAGATGACCGGCGCCACCGCGCCGCGCCTGCAGCTCGAGCTGATCTGCGCCCGCATCCTCCTGCCCGGCTCGTCGGGCGAGCAGGGGTATGCCGCCCGCCTCGACCGTCTCGAGCGTCGCCTCGACGTCGGAGGGGTCCCGAGCGCCTCCGGCGGCGCTGGTATGCCGTCCGCCTCGGCGCCCGCGTCGCCGCCGGTCCCAGCGTCGTCGCCTGGTGGTGCGCCTGCAGGCGTGAGCGCCCCCGCTCGCACCGTCTCCGACTACACGCCGCCCTCGAGCGCTGCGACCGGTGGCGCCTCGCACGCGGCCGGCGGCATGGGTGGCGGCGGACGGTCGAACGTCGAGGCCGTGATCGGGCACGGTGACGTCAGCGGCCCGGGTGCTGCAGCGTCGGTGGGCTCCGGGCCCGGAGGCGCCGGCCGGGTCGACGCGGCACGCGCCGAGGGCGGGGCCCCGCCGGTCGGCGCGCCGCCGGA
>CBHRRQ010000298.1:0-4024 GCA_966081555.1 uncultured Terrabacter sp. | reverse complement strand
GACGGCGGCGGTGTAGCCCGCGGGGCCGGAGCCGATGATGATGACGTTGCGGACGGTGGTGTCGGTGGACATGGTTCTACGGCTCCGGTGAGTGCGGGGGCGACCGCCGGGGGTCGCCCGTGGTGTGTCGTGGTGGCGGGGGCTCAGGCGAGGCTCAGGAAGAGCTTCTCGAGAGCGGCCTGGTCCTCGTCCTGCAGGCCTCCGGGGGAGGCCATGCACTCGCGCAGGTTGGTCGAGATGATCGCGAAGCCGGCCCGGTCCAGTGCCTTGTTGACGGCCGCGAGCTGCGTGACGACGTCGCGGCAGTCACGGCCCTCCTCGATGAGCCGGATGACGCCGCCGAGCTGGCCCTGGGCCCGCTTGAGCCGGTTGAGGATCGGCGCCATCTCTTCTGCTGCGGGTGTGACCATATGAGTCTCCTTCTGCGTCATGGCCGGCTGGCACCCCACGCCGTGAGCGCCTGTAGTGCCTGCGTCAGTCGATCGTGTGCGTCGGTGGCGACGTCGGTGAGCCGGTCGTTGCCGGTGAGCTCGACCATGGTCGACGGGTCCACCGCCTCGACGAGGGTGCGGCCCTCGCCGATCGAGCGCACGACGACGTTGCAGGGCAGCAGCACGCCGATGGAGGGCTCGGCCTGGATCGCGGCGTGCGCCAGTGGCGGCCGACAGGCGCCGAGGATCATCTGGGGCGCGACGTCGACGCCGAGCTTGGCCTTGAGGGTCGAGGCCAGGTCGATCTCGGTGAGGACGCCGAAGCCGGCCTCGGCGAGCTCTGCCCGCGTGGCGGCGAGGGTCGCGTCGAAGTCCGCGTCGACCGTGGTCGTCAGCGTGTAGTCCATGTCTCTCTCCTGATCCCGCGCGAATCGTGCCGGGCGTGCTGGTCGGGTGCTGGTCGGGTGCTGGTCGGGTGGGGGAGTCTCGTCTCAGGCGCCGGCAGGCTGCGCGGCGGCGACCTTCGCGCGGACGTCGTCCATGTCGAGGTCGCGGACGGCGGTGATGACCTGCTCCAGCGCTGCGGCGGGGAGTGCGCCCGGCTGGCTGAAGACGAGGATGCCGTCGCGGAAGGCCATGAGGGTCGGGATCGAGGTGATGCCGGCTGCGGCGCTCAGCTGCTGCTCGGCCTCGGTGTCGATCTTGCCGAAGACGATGTCGGGGTGCTTCTCGGAAGCGGCCTCGTAGACCGGGGCGAACATGCGGCACGGCCCGCACCACGACGCCCAGAAGTCGACGAGCGTGATGCCCTCGCGGGTGACGGTCGACTCGAAGTCTGCGGCGGTCAGGTTCTGCGTTGACATTGGATCTCCTTGAACGGGAACGGTTCCTCGTGGGTACGAATATACCCTCTGGGGTATGCAACGTCGTCTCGCACGCCCGCATTCCCCGGTTCGACGAACGCGCTGGGACGGGTTACGGTGCTGTCTGAAGCGATACCCCCCTCGGTATGTAACCGAGTCCTCGAGGAGCGACATGACCATCACAGCCACCATCGACCAGCTGGCCGCCGCAGCCGCCGACGGCGCCACCGTCGTGGACGTGCGCGAGCCCGGTGAGTACGTCGGCGGACACGTGCCCGGAGCCCTGCTGATGCCGATGGGGCAGCTGCCGTCGCGCGCCGGCGAGCTCGACCGGCACCACCCCGTCTACGTCATCTGTGCCAGCGGGAACCGCAGTCGCGCCATGAGCGACTACCTCGTCCGCTCGGGCTTCGACGCACGGTCGGTCGACGGCGGAACGGCGGCGTGGGCCGCCTCGGGACGCCCGGTCGTGACCGGCGCGAAGCCGTCCGCCTGACCCGCGCCGCACCCGCGCCCCCCGACGGGCGCGGCCCATCTCCGTCCGTCCCGAAAGGACCCCGCCGCATGGCAACCATCATCCCCATCGACACCCCGACCCTCGGCGACCGCAGCTACCTCGCGCACGACGGTGAGGTCGCGATCGTCATCGACCCGCAGCGCGACATCGACCGCGTGCTCGAGGTCGCGGAGGACGCCGGCGTCACCATCACCCACGTCTTCGAGACGCACATCCACAACGACTACGTCACCGGCGGCTACGCCCTGGCCGAGGCCACCGGCGCCGCGTACCACGTCAACGCCGCCGACGACGTCTCCTACCTGCGCGTCCCCGTCGGTGACGGCGACGTCCTCGACGTGTCACCCGTGCTCCGCGTCCGCGTCATCGCCACCCCCGGGCACACCTACACGCACCTGTCGTACGCGCTCGAGGCCGCGGACGACGAGACGGGGGTGCTCGAGCCCGTGGGCGTCTTCACGGGTGGCTCGCTGCTCTTCGGCGCCACCGGCCGGCCCGACCTGCTCGGGCACGAGCACACCCACGACCTCGTCCACCACCAGTACGCCTCCGCGCACCGTCTCGTGCACGAGCTGCCCGAGCACACCCACGTGCTGCCCACCCACGGCTTCGGCAGCTTCTGCTCCGCCGGCGCCACGGGGGACGCGACGGCCTCGACCATCGGCCAGGAGAAGAGGGCGAACCCGGCCCTCACCCAGGACGAGGAGCGGTGGGTGGCCGACACGCTCGCCGGACTCGACGCGTACCCCGCCTACTACGCCCACATGGGTGCGGCCAACAGCTCCGGTCCGCAGGCCGCCGACCTCTCGGCACCGGAACGAGCCGACAAGGCGGTGCTGGCGCGCCGCATCACCGACGGTGAGTGGGTCGTCGACCTGGGCAACCGGACCGCGTATGCCGCCGGGCACGTCACGGGGACGCTGAACTTCGGCATCGACGGCCAGTTCGCCACCTACGTGGGGTGGCTCATTCCGTGGGGCACGCCCCTGACGCTGCTGGGGGAGAGCCCGGAGCAGGTCGCGGAGGCGCAGCGCGAGCTGGTCCGCATCGGCATCGACCACCTCGAGGGCGCCGCCACCGGCATCCCCACCGACTGGACCGACTCCCCGCTCGCCTCCTTCGAGCGGGCCACCTTCGCCGACCTCGCGCAGGTGCGACACCACCGCCGCGTCGCCGTCCTCGACGTCCGCCGGGCCTCGGAGTTCACGGAGTCGCACATCGACGACGCCGTGAACATCCCGCTCCACGAGCTGCTCGAGCGGCTGGCGGAGACGCCGGCCGGTGAGGTCTGGGTGCACTGCGCCGGGGGCTACCGGGCCTCCATCGCCGCCTCGGTCCTCGCTGCGCACGGTCAGCACGTCGTCGCCGTCGACGACAGCTTCGCGGAGCAGGCCGCTGCCGCCGGTCTCCCGCTCACCGCTGCCGCCTGAGCCCGGCGCGGTGGCCGATCCGTCGCGCCGTCCCCGAACCCGCCCGCCGCCCGGCGCGCGGAACGTGAAAGGAAACATGAGCACCAACCCCTCCGCCCACGCCGTCGCCACCGCGACCCGCACCACCCCACGCAGGCCTGCAGCGCTGGACCCGCAGGCGCTGCAGGAGTGGCTGGCCGGCGACGACAGGCCGCGCCTGCTCGACGTGCGCACCCCGGCCGAGTTCACGACCGCCCACATCCCGGGGTCGTACAACGTGCCCCTGCCCCTGTTGCGCGAGCACCGCGACGAGCTGCGCTCGCACCTCGACGACGACGTCGTGCTCGTCTGCCGTTCCGGTGCCCGGGCCACCCAGGCCGAGGCGCTCCTCGGCTCGACCGGCCTCGCCAACCTGCACGTCCTCACCGGCGGCGTGTCCGCCTGGGAGGCCTCCGGTGGCCCGTTGAACCGAGGCGCCCAGACGTGGGAGCTCGAGCGCCAGGTGCGCCTCATCGCCGGCGGCATCGTCCTGTCCGGTGTGCTGGCCAGCACCAAGGTGCCGGCCCTCAAGTGGGTGTCGGCCGCGATCGGCGCCGGCCTGACCGGCGCGGCGGTCACCAACAGCTGCGCCATGGGCAAGGCCCTGTCGATGCTGCCCTACAACCGTCGCACCGCCCCCAGCCTCGACTCGGTGCTGCGCGAGCTGTCCAGCCAGGCGGACTGAGGTCCGAGCGCGTCGACCCGAAGCCGGGCGACGCCCCCGCGCCGGGCTAGACCTCGTGCGGGTAGTCCTCGTCGTCCTCG
>CBHRRQ010000297.1:0-4098 GCA_966081555.1 uncultured Terrabacter sp. | reverse complement strand
GCGGCCGCCACCGCGACCGCCTTCTTCGGCTCACCGCTGCGGGTCGTGGCCGCCATGCCGCGCCCCGTGTCGATGACGAGCATGAGGTTCTGCTTGCGGGTGGCGACGTAGCGCTTGACGAGCGGCACCTGGTGCCGGGCGGTCGCCCGCCAGTCGATGTCGCGCACCTCGTCGCCCGGCACGTAGTCGCGCAGGTCGTCGTAGTCGAGGCTGCGCCCGTGGAACACCGAGGCGTACTCGCCCTCGAGCAGGCTGCGCGACCGGCGGCGCGCGTGGACGAAGAGCTTGCTCTTCACCCTCGTCAGCAGCGTCGTCGTCATCTCGCGTCCCTCGTGAGTCCGGTGCGGCTCGTGCGCGTTCCGACCCCTCAGGGGGTGCGGATGCCGCCGACCATCGCGTCGATGATGCTCTCGACGGCCACCTCGTCGGCGGCCGCCTCGAAGCCGAGCGTCACCCGGTGCCGCAGCACCCGGTGCGTGAGCGCCTTGACGTCGTCGGGGACGACGTGGTTGCGCCCGTCGACGAGGGCCCGGGCCCGCGCCGCGCTGGTGAAGGCGATGCTCGCGCGGGGGCTGGCCCCGAAGTCGACGTAGCCCGCGAGACGCGGCTCGATGTAGTCGCGCGGGTGACGCGTGACGTAGCCGATGCCGACGATGTAGTTGACGATCGCCGGGTCGACGTAGACGCGGGAGACGAGCGCCTGGAGGCGCTTGACGTCGGCGACGGACACCACCGGGTCGGCCGGCGTCGCGAAGATGCCGGAGTCGATGCGACGCAGCACCTCGGCCTCCTCGGCGGGCGAGGGGTAGTCGAGGACGTCCTTGAGCATGAACCGGTCCATCTGCGCCTCGGGCAGCGGGTAGGTGCCCTCCTGCTCGATGGGGTTCTGCGTGGCCAGCACGAGGAACGGGTCGGGCAGCGCATAGCTCTTGTCGCCGATCGAAGTCTGGCGCTCCTGCATCGCCTCGAGCATCGCGGACTGGGTCTTGGCGCTGCTGCGGTTGATCTCGTCGAGCAGCACGAAGTTCGCGTGGACCGGGCCGAGCTGCGTCTCGAAGGTGCCCGAGTGCTGGTTGTAGACCTGCGTGCCCACGATGTCGCTCGGCAGCAGGTCAGGCGTGCACTGGATGCGGTTGAAGCGGCCGCCGACCGCCTGCGCGATGGTCTGCGCCGCGGTCGTCTTGGCGAGTCCGGGGACGCTCTCGAGCAGCACGTGCCCACCGGTCAGCAGTGCGACGAGCAGCGTCTCCTGCAGGCGGGCCTGCCCGACGACCCTCGAGGCGAAGGCCGTCGAGATGGCCTCGACGGTCTCGCCGGCCCAGTGGAGCTCGTCCGGCGTCAGGTAACGGGTGGGCGCCGGGGCGGTGCGTTCGGGGGCGGTGCCGATGCCGGCCACGGCGACGTCCTCGTCGGGGGCGTCCGGAGTGCCGGCCAGCTGATCGGGCTCACGCGGCACGCCATCGTCGTTCTGGCGCTCGCCCGCGGTGGGCAGCTCGACGGTGAACGTCTCGCCGTGCCCGTCGAGCGGGCCCTCGGGCAGGTCGGACCGCTCGTCGGCGACAGACTCCTCCGCGTTGACGTTGCCCACCATCGATCCCCTTCTCGACGTGTACCGGCGGAGGGAGTCGCGCCGGCAGGGACACATCGTAAGCACGCCACGCTGTGCGGCGTCGCGACTCCCCCCAACCCGGGGCCGCGTCAGCGGTCGACGGCGGCGTCGCGTCGACCGGTGGACGCGGCCGCGCGGGTGTCGTTGAGCCGCGCGTTGCGCCGGCCGTACGCGAAGTAGATCGTGAAGCCGAGCAGCATCCAGACGAGGAAGCGCAGCCAGGTCTCGATGGAGAGGTTCGTCATGAGGTAGAGGCACGCCAGGGCCGACAGCGCAGGCACCACGGGCGAGAGCGGCACCCGGAAGGGCCGGCGCAGAGCCGGCTTGGTGCGCCGAAGAATCGGCACGGCGATCGAGACGACGACGAAGGCGAAGAGTGTCCCGATGCTGACGAGATCGGCGAGCACCTTGAGCGGAAGGAACCCGGCGAGCAGGGCGATGAGCACGACGGTGCCGATCGTGATCTTCCACGGCGTGCCCCACCTCGGGTGGACCGCCGCGACCGACCGTGGGATCAGCCCGTCGCGGCCCATCGAGAAGCCGATGCGGCCCATGGCGACGATGTCGACGAGGATGACGGACGTCAGCCCCGCCACGGCGGCCACGGAGATGAGGGCGGCCGCCCAGCCGGCGCCGACCGCCTCGAACGCGCTCGCGATCGGGGCCCCCTCGTTGAGCTGCCCGTAGGGCACCATGCCGGTGATGACGAACGAGACGCCGACGTAGAGCAGCGTGCACACGCCGAGCGTGCCGAGCAGCCCGAGTGGCAGGTCACGGGCCGGGCGTCGGGTCTCCTCGCCGAGGTTGGCGACGGCCTCGAAGCCGGTGTAGGCGAAGAAGACCACCGCGGCGGCCGTGAGCACGCCGGCGAGGCCGAACGCGGTGGGCTCGATGCCGAAGAGCGCCTGGCTCAGCGGCTGCTTGAGGCCGGAGGTGTCGGCGGGCACCGGCCTGGCCGGCGGGATGAACGGGGTGAGGTTGGCCGCCTTGACGAAGAAGGCACCCACCACGACGACGAAGACGCAGACGAGCACCTTGACCGCGACGAGGACGTTCGTCAGGCGCGCGCTCTCGCGGATGCCGAGCACCGCCACGATCCCGAGCAGCACGACGATCGCCATGGCGCCGACGTTGACCGGTGCCGTCTCGCCGAAGAGCGACGTGGGCAGGTCGAAGAGCTCCTGGAGGTAGCCGGACCAGCCGCGCGCCACGACGGCCGCTCCGAGGGCGAACTCGAGGACGAGGTCCCAGCCGATGATCCAGGCGAACAGCTCGCCGATGGTGGCGTACGCGTACGTGTAGGCGGAGCCCGCCGTCGGCACGGCCGACGCGAGCTCGGCGTAGCAGAGCGCGGCGAGGAGGCTGACCAGCCCGGCGAGGGCGAAGGAGATGACGACACCGGGGCCGGCGTGGTTCTTGGCCTCGATGCCCGTCAGGGTGAAGATGCCGGTGCCGATGACGATCCCGATGCCGAAGCCCATGAGGTCACGGGCGCCGAGCCGTCGCTTGAGGCGACCGTGACCACCGGCGTCGACCTCGCCGCCCGGGCCACCCTCGCCGTCGGGCCCACCCGCCTGGGCCAGCACGTCCTCGACGGGCTTGGTGCGCAGGACGGAGTGGCCCGGATTCGTCGACATGTGGGACATGTGCTTGCACATACCCCGCACGCCGTCGCCGGCGATGGTGTCAGGCGTCGATGCGCTCGCGGTCGATCTCGGCCGCGGACTCGATGATGAAGTCCTTGCGCGGGGCCACCTCGTTGCCCATGAGCAGCTCGAAGACGCGCTCGGCGGCCTCGAGGTCGCGCATCGTGACCTTGCGCAGGGTGCGGTGGCGCGGGTCCATCGTCGTGTCGGCGAGCTGGTCGGCGTCCATCTCGCCGAGGCCCTTGTAGCGCTGCATCGGCTGCTTGATCTTCTTGCCCGACTTCTCGAGCCGCGCCACGGTGCGACGCATCTCGTTCTCGTTGTAGGTGTAGATCAGCTCGTTCTTCTTGGCGCCGGCGTTGATCACCTCGAGGCGGTGCAGCGGCGGCATCGCCGCGTAGACGCGCCCCGCGTCGACCAGCGGACGCATGTAGCGGAAGAAGAGCGTGAGCAGCAGCGTGCGGATGTGGGCGCCGTCGACGTCGGCGTCGGTCATGATGATGACCTTGCCGTAGCGGGCCGCCGAGAGGTCGAAGCTGCGCCCCGACCCGGCACCGATCACCTGGATGATCGACGCGCACTCCGCGTTCTTGAGCATGTCGGAGACGGACGCCTTCTGGACGTTGAGGATCTTGCCGCGGATCGGCAGCAGCGCCTGGAACTCGGAGCTGCGAGCCTCCTTCGCGGTGCCCATCGCCGAGTCGCCCTCGACGATGAACAGCTCGGAGCGCTCGACGTCGGTGGTGCGGCAGTCGCGCAGCTTCGAGGGCAGCGTCGAGCTCTCGAGGGCGTTCTTGCGGCGCTGGGTCTCCTTGTGCAGCCGCGCGCTGATGCGCGACTTCA
>CBHRRQ010000296.1:0-4100 GCA_966081555.1 uncultured Terrabacter sp. | reverse complement strand
GTCGCCGACTCGATCATCGCGAAGTCGCGCACGACGAGCCACTTGAGGTGGCTCATGGCCTGGCGCTGCATGCGCCCGTGCGCCGAGCCGACGGCCGGGTTCTGGCCGAGGAGGAAGTAGCCCTCGACCTGGTCCTCGAGCATGGCCATCGTCGTCTGGTAGGTGCCGTGGGCGCCCGAGAGCCGGGGCAGGTAGTCGAAGCACCAGTCGTTCTCGGCGGTCGCGGCCTTGCCCCACCACGCCTTGAGCAGGCTCACGGCATACGTGTCGGCGTTGGCCCAGAAGCCCTTCTGCTGCTTGCTGCCGATGGCATTGACGTACTCGTCCCAGGTGTCGTGCAGCCCTGCGACCGGCATCGCGAGGTAGCCGGGGAGGATGTTGTAGAGCGTCGGGATGTCGGTCGAGCCCTGGATGCTCGCGTGCCCACGCAGGGCCATGATGCCGCCGCCCGGGCGGCCCATGTTGCCGAGCAGCAGCTGCACAATCGCGGCGGTGCGGATGAACTGCGCACCGAGCGTGTGCTGGGTCCAGCCGACGGCGTAGACGAACGCGGTCGTGCGGTCGCGGCCGCTGTTCTCGGTGACGGCCTTCGCGAGGTAGGCGAAGTCGTCGACGCTGACACCGCACGTGTCGGCGACCATCTCGGGCGTGTAGCGCGAGTAGTGCCGCTTGAGGATCTGGAAGACGCACCGCGGGTCCTGCAGCGTCTCGTCGCGCAGCACGCGGGCGTGCTCGAGGGCGGGCCCGCCGGAGCCGTGCTCGTCGCCCGCCGCTCGCTCGGACTTGCTGTGCCCGTGCTCGTGGGCGCCGTCGCCGCCGCCCTCGTGCCCGGCCGCCGGGCCACCGATGGTGCCGGGCGACGGGTCGCCGCCCTCCTCGCCGTCCTCGGACGTCGCGTAGGCCCAGGTGTCGGGCGCGTACTGCCCCTTCTCGTCGTCGTAGCCGGAGAAGAGCCCGTCGAGGTCCTCCGTGTCCTGGAACTTCTCGCTGACGAGGGTCGCCGCGTTGGTGTACGCGACGACGTAGTCCTTGAAGTACAGCTCGTTGCTCAGGATGTGGTTGATGAGGGCGCCGAGCAGCACGACGTCGCTGCCCGCGCGGATGGGGATGTGCTTGTCGGACGTCGCCGACGTACGCGTGAAGCGCGGGTCGACGTGGATCACCTTGGCGCCCTTGAGGCGCGCCTCCGTCACCCACTGGTACGCCACCGGGTGACACTCGGCCATGTTGGAACCCTGGATGACGATGCAGTCAGCGTTGGAAAGGTCCTGCACGTACTGTGTCGCGCCGCCGCGCCCGAACGAGGACCCCAGACTGGGGACCGTGGAGGAGTGTCAAATACGGGCCTGGTTCTCGATCTGGATCGCCCCGGCTGCGGTGAACAGCTTCTTGATGAGGTAGTTCTCCTCGTTGTCGAGCGTCGCGCCGCCGAGCGAGGCGATGCCCATGGTCCGCCTCAGCGGGCGGCCCTTCTCGTCGTGGTCCTGCCAGCCGGCCCGGCGACTGTCCACGAAGCGCTGCGCGATCATCTCGACGGCCGTCGCCCGCGGCATGCGCTCCCAGTCGGTGCCGCCCGGACGGCGGTAGAGCACCTCACGCACCCGGCTCGGGTTGTTGACGAGCTGCTCGCTCGCGGACCCCTTGGGGCACAGACGGCCCCGCGAGACCGGCGAATCGGGGTCGCCCTCGATCTGCACGACCTTCTCGTCCTTGACGTACACCTTCTGGCCGCACCCGACGGCGCAGTACGGGCAGACGCTCTGCACGACGCGGTCGGCCGTCGACGTGCGCGGCTGCAGCGTGCGCGTGCGCTCGGACGTCACGGCCGGGCCCCGGCCGAGGAAGTCACCGGAACGGACCTGCCTGACCACGGGCCACGACAGGAACGTCTTCTTCGCCTCCATGGCGCCACCTTTCGCGGCGTGCGCGCACGCCGGCCGAGTGTCACGACCTCTCGTACCTCTCCTTTCCCACAAGGCACGGGGTCGTAACCACCCTAGGCACGCCCGGGCCGGAAAAGGCGGCTTGGGCACCGCCTAGAATCGACGTCGATGGAAGCGCGAGGGGTGGCCGGGCGGCTGCTGCGCTGGGGCCCGCACGGTGGCGCCCACCGGGTGGCGCTGCGCGCCGGGCTCTCGGTGCTCGTGCCGCTCCTCCTCCTCGTCCTCCTCGGGCGCGTCGAGTGGACGCCGTATGCCGCGTTCGGCGCCTTCACGTCGCTCTACGGGCGCAACGACGCCCGGCCCCAGCGGGCCGGCATGCAGGTCGTTGCAGGCGTGGCCCTGACGGTCGCCGTCACCCTGGGGGCGTTCGTCTCGCTCGCGCCCGACTCGCGCTGGCTCGTCGTGCCGCTGGGCGCGCTGCTCGCCGCGGCGGGGTCGCTCACGTCCGACGCCTACCGCTGGCACCCGCCGGGCCCGCTCTTCCTCGTCTTCGCCTTCACCGTGTGCGCGATGGTGCCCGCCGTCCCGACCACGGTGTTCGTGGCGGCCGCCGTGTCGGCCGCGAGCGTGCTCTTCTCCCTGGCCGTGTCGCACGTCGGCGTCCTCCGCGCACGAGGCGGGTGGCAGCGGCCAGACCTCCCGGCACCGACCTTCCGCGACGCCCTCGAGGCACCGGGCGCCCGCGCCCACCTGGTGCGCCACGTCGTCGCGCTCGGGGTGTCCGGCGCGATCGCGACGGCGCTCGGCTGGCAGCACCCGTACTGGGCGATGGTCGCCGCCGTCGTCGTGCTGTCGGGGCCCGACCTCGCGTCGCGGCTCACGCGCGGGCTGCACCGCGTCGTCGGCACGGCCCTCGGCGTCCTCGTCGCCGCTCCCATCCTGCTGTGGTCGCCGCAGGGGGCCTGGGCGGTGCTCGTCATCGTCGTGCTCCAGGTGCTCACCGAGCTCGTCGTGGGGCGCAACTACGGTCTCGCCCTGCTCTTCATCACCCCGCTGGCCCTCATGATGGGCCAGCTCGCGCACGCCGCACCGGTGGGGTCGCTTCTGCGCGACCGCCTCTTCGAGACCGTCCTCGGGGCACTGGTCGGCGCCGTGGTGCTGCTGCTCACCCCCGACCGACGGTGATTGGGCCGAGGGCACGGCCCGACGGCATACTCGCGTGGTGACGAAGAACCTCAGCGAGCGCATCCCGCGGGACCCCGACCCCGACGGGCTCTACGAGGTCTTCACGGAGTGGACCGCCGAGCGGGGGCTCACCCTCTACCCGCACCAGGAGGAGGCGTTCCTCGAGGTGCTGAGCGGCAGCAACCTCATCCTGTCGACGCCGACGGGTTCGGGGAAGTCGCTCGTCGCGACGGCCGCCCACTTCACCGCGCTCGCCGAGGACCGGGTCTCCTTCTACACCGCCCCGATCAAGGCGCTCGTGTCGGAGAAGTTCTTCGCCCTCTGCGAGCAGTTCGGCGCCGACAACGTCGGCATGATCACCGGCGACGCGTCGGTCAACGCCGACGCCCCGATCATCTGCTGCACCGCCGAGATCCTCGCGAACCTCGCGCTGCGCGAGGGCAGCTCGGCCGACATCGGCCTCGTCGTCATGGACGAGTTCCACTTCTACTCCGAGCCCGACCGCGGCTGGGCGTGGCAGGTGCCGATCCTCGAGCTCCCGCAGGCGCAGTTCGTGCTCATGTCGGCGACGCTCGGCGACGTCACGATGTTCCGCGACGACCTGACCCGCCGCACCGGCCGGTCCACGGGCGTCATCACCGGCACCGAACGACCCGTCCCCCTCGAGTTCTCGTATGCCGTCACCCCGCTCCACGAGACCATCGAGGAGCTGCTCGAGAAGGACCGCGCCCCCGTCTACGTCGTGCACTTCACGCAGGCGGCCGCGCTCGAGCGCGCGCAGAGCCTCGTAGCCGTGAAGATCACCACCCGCGAGGAGCGCGAGGCGATCGCCGCGCGCATCGGCGGCTTCCGCTTCGGAGCTGGGTTCGGGCGCACCCTGTCGCGGCTCGTGCGCCACGGCATCGGCGTGCACCACGCGGGCATGCTGCCGAAGTACCGGCGCCTCGTCGAGCAGCTCGCCCAGGACGGCCTGCTCAAGGTCATCTGCGGCACCGACACCCTCGGCGTCGGCATCAACGTGCCGATCCGCAC
>CBHRRQ010000295.1:0-4146 GCA_966081555.1 uncultured Terrabacter sp. | reverse complement strand
CCCCTTCAGGTGGGCGGGCAGCCCCTCCGCGCCCGGCGGGGGGCCCCCGGCCCGCACCGCGGCCGCCGCCGGGCGGGGGGGCGCCGCCGACACCTTCACGATGCTCGCGGCGCACCAGCCGAAGGCTGCCGAGTCGGCCAGTGGCAAGGGAGTCGACCTCCAGCTGTCGGGGCACACCCACGGCGGGCAGCTGTGGCCCTTCCGCTACGCCGTGCTGCTGCAGCAGCCGGTCATCGACGGACTCGGCGCGGTCGGCGAGGTGCCCGTCCTGACCAGCCGTGGTGCCGGCGCGTGGGGTCCGCCCGTACGCGTGCTGGCCCCACCCGAGATCCCCGTCATCACGCTCCGCACGGCCTGACCCCGCCCTAGGCTGCCGACATGGGCTTCTGGGCGAGACAGGTCACGCCACGGCTCGTCGCCGGCGCGGAGAACGAGGCGCTCGTGGCGCTGCGGTCGCGCGCCTGCGCGGGCCTGCGCGGCGAGGTCGTCGAGCTCGGCTTCGGCAGCGGCGGCAACGTGGGGCTCTACCCGGTCGAGGTCACCCGAGTCGTGGCGGTCGAGCCGTCCGACGTCGGCTGGGACCTCGGAGCCACGCGCCGCGCCGGCAGCCCGATCCCGATCGTGCGTGGCGGCCTGGACGGCCAGCGCCTCGAGCTCGACGACGAGAGCGTCGACGCTGCGCTCTCGACGTTCACCCTGTGCACCATCCCCGACGTCGCCGCCGCGCTGTCCGAGGTGCGGCGCGTGCTGCGCCCGGGCGGGTCCCTGCACTTCCTCGAGCACGGCGTCTCACCCGACGACCGCGTGCGCCGCTGGCAGCACCGCCTCGAACCGATCCAGAAGCGCGTCTTCGACGGCTGCCACCTCACCCGGCCCATCGACGAGCTCGTCGAGCGGTCGGGGCTCGTCCTCGAACACGTCGATCGGGCGTACGCGCCGATGCCCTCGCTCATGAGGCCGTGGACCTTCGGCTACCTCGGCCGCGCGTCGAAGGCCTGACCGGCCGCTCCTCGCCCGCCCTCGACGTCACCCCGCTCGGCAGCCGAGCGGGGCCGCTGACGCCCGTGGGCAGTCCGGAGGGCCACCCGCGTCTCCGGTTACGGTGGAGCGCATGACGACCGGTCCGCACCTCGACCTCCTGTCGGCGGTGCGGGCAACGCTCGAGCAGCAGGCCGACCCGGTGCGCGCCGCCGGCCAGCAGCGCTACATGAAGTCGGCGATGCCGTACTTCGGCCTGACCTCGCCGCAGCTCAAGGCCGCCCTAGGTCCCCTGCTGCGCGATCCTGCCTTCGCCATGGAGTCGCGCGACCAGTGGGTCGCCACCATCGGCACCCTCTGGCAGGAGGCGACGCACCGCGAGCTCTGGTATGCCGCCATCGCGCTCGCGCGCCACCGCGCCTATCGCGGGTGGGTCGACAGTGAGGCGATGCCCCTGTGGCAGAGGCTGATCCGGGCAGGCGCCTGGTGGGACGTCGTCGACGACATCGCCACCCACCTCGTGCGCGACACCGTGCTCGCCTCCCCCTCGGTCGAGGGACTGCGCATGCGGGAGTGGGCGGCCGCCGACTCGCTGTGGGTGCGTCGAGCAGCGATCATCTGCCAGGTCGGAGCCGGGGCGCGGCTCGACCGAGAGCTGCTGGCAGACGTCATCGAGCCGAACATCGACGACCCGGACTTCTTCAGCCGCAAGGCGATCGGCTGGGCACTGCGCGACCACGCGCGGCACGACCCCGACTGGGTGGTCGCCTTCGTCGCGGCGCACCCCCACCTCTCCGGCCTGACTCGACGTGAGGCGCTCAAGCACCTCGGGGCGCCGGCGTGAGCGACCCGACCGCGGACGCCGGGCGCGCCGGCCACCGCCGCGAGATCGTGCGCCTCGCGGTGCCCGCCTTCCTCGCCCTCATCGCCGAGCCCCTCTTCCTGCTCGCCGACTCCGCGATCATCGGCCACCTCGGCACCGCCGAGCTGGCCGGGCTCGGGGTCGCGAGCGCCGCGCTCGTCACGGCCGCCGGCATCTTCGTCTTCCTCGCGTACGGCACGACGAGCGTCGTCGCGCGCCACCTCGGCGCCGGCGACGAGAGCTCGGCGATCAGCGCCGGCATCGACGGGCTGTGGCTCGCGCTCGGGCTCGGTGTCGTCACGGCCGCAGTCGTCGCGGCCGGCGCCCGCCCCATCAGCGCCGCGTTCGGCGCCTCACCGGCCGCGTTGGAGCAGGCGACGACGTACCTGCGCATCTCCGCCTTCGGCATCCCGGCGATGCTCGTCATCCTGGCGGTGACGGGGGTGCTCCGGGGCCTGCAGGACACGACGACACCTCTCGTCGCCTCGGTCGTGGGCTTCGGCGCCAACATCGCGCTCAACCTCCTCTTCGTCTACGGACTGCACTGGGGCATCGCCGGATCGGCCTGGGGCACCGTCATCGCGCAGACCGGCATGGGGCTTGCCCTCGTGGGCGTCCTGCTCGCGCGGTCGCGGGCACGCAGGGCGCGGCTGCGACCCCACCCGGGGCGCATCCTCGCGGCCGCACGCACCGGCGTACCGCTGCTCGTGCGCACGCTCGCCCTGCGCGCGACCCTGCTCGTCACGACGTGGGTGGCCGCCTCGCTGGGCGACGTGCCGCTCGCCGCGCACCAGGTCGCGATGACGGTGTGGTCGTTCCTCGCCTTCGCGCTCGACGCCCTCGCCATCGCCGGGCAGGCGATCACGGGTCGCGCGCTCGGCGCGGGCGACCGCGATGGAGTGCGGCTCGCGATGGGCACCATGGTGCGCTGGGGTGTGTGGGGCGGCCTGGGGCTGGGACTGCTCCTCGCTGCGCTGCACTCGGTGGTCCCCCCGCTCTTCACGACCGACCCGGCCGTGCGCAGCGCCCTCGGCGCCGCCCTCGTGGTCGTCGGGCTCGGCCAAGCCGTCGCCGGCTACGTCTTCGTGCTCGACGGCGTGCTCATCGGCGCCGGCGACGGCAGTTGGCTCGCCTGGGGCATGGTCGTCACCTTCGCCGCGTACCTGCCGTTCGTGCTCGCCGTGCGGGCCGTCGGCCCGAGCGGCTCGCCGAGCCGCGACGTCGTCGTGCTGTGGGCCGCGTTCACGGCGTTCATGGTCATCCGCGCCGTCGTGCTCGGCTGGCGCGCCCGCGGCGACGCGTGGATGGTCGTCGGCGCCCGCTGACCCGCCGACGTATGCCGTCCGCCTCGAGACCGGCGACCGCGGATCCCCACCCCCGAGTCGAGTGCCCAACTCCCCACAACGGGAAATGCGCACTCGACGATGCGGACGTGTCGGGAAACGGGCACTCGACGGGATCAGCTGGGTGTGGACGCTCTACGGGTGCGCCACGCCTTCTTGGCGGCGGCGCTGCGGGCGCGTCGTGCCTTTTCACGCGCGCGCTCCTCACGGCGCCGGGCGGCCTCGGCCTGCCGGCGCTCCCGCTCGAGCACCGCCTCGGAGCGCACCGGCCAGACGTACGGCAGGTCGGGGGGCACGCCGGGGAAGACGGCGGAGTAGTGGGCGGGATCCTTGCGCACGAGCGCGGACCGGTGGCTGCGCTGAACGTCGTCGTCGGCCAGCCACGGCGGTAGCGACCCGTCGGCGAGGAGGCTGTCGTAGTCGCGCAGCCGGGTCACGCCGGCAGCCTCGAGGTCGGCTGTGATCGTGGCGGCGCACGTGTCTCCGAAGCCGCGACCGAGCCACTCCTCGCACATCGCGAGACCGTACGAGCCGAGCGCCTCTTCGAACCCCTTCCACATCAGCACTGCCGGATGGGACGCCCACGCGTATCCGGGCACCGTGAGCGCCCGCACGATCTGGATCACCTCGACGCGCTGCTTGCCGAGTCGTTTCGTGTCGAGCACCTGCGCTGTGCGCGCGAAGTCCGCGTAGGGCACGAACGTCTGCACGGGCTCCTCCTCGGAAGCGGCGTCGACGCCGGATCGCGCGACACGGGGTGCATACCCGAGGTGGGCGGGTTGACCCTGCACGGCCCGTACGACGCGACCGGGCGACGCCCGACGACCTGGAGCGTCTCGGGAGCGTTCACCACCGGCCGGCCCCGCAGTCTGAGACAACTGCTACCCCATTCCCAGCGTTCTTTAAGGATGGGCGTTCATAGTCGATCTCGTGAGTTGCTCCTGTGCGACTCGGTGATCTCCT
>CBHRRQ010000294.1:0-4153 GCA_966081555.1 uncultured Terrabacter sp. | reverse complement strand
ACGCGGCCAGCGGTGGCCTCTCGACGGTTGGGGTGGTGGCCTCTCGGAGGTAGGACTCGGAGGTAGGACTCGGAGGTAGGACTCGGAGGTAGGACTCAGAGGTAGGACTCAGCCAGGCCGACCAGGGTGCGCACGCCGAAGCCGGTGCCGCCCTTGGGCCAGTAGCCGGCCGGTGCCTTGTCGTTGAAGGCCGGCCCGGCGATGTCGAGGTGGCTCCACGGGATGCCCTCGCCGACGAACTCCTGCAGGAACAGACCCGCCGTGAGCATGCCGCCCTCGACACCTCCCTTGTGCGCGAGGTCGGCGTTGATCGACTCGAGGCCCGGGCGCAGCTCGACCGGCAGCGGCATCGGCCACATCGCCTCGCCGACCGTCCGCGCGGCGTCGAGGACGCGCGTGCGGAACATGTCGTCGTTGGACATGACCGCGGCCGTGTTGGCCAGGGCCACGACCTGGGCGCCGGTGAGAGTGGCGACGTCGACCATCGCGTCGGGCGCGGTCTCGGAGGCGAGCGCGATGCAGTCGCCGAGCACCATGCGCCCCTCGGCATCGGTGTTGAGCACCTCGACGGTCTTGCCGCCACGCATCGTCACGACGTCGCTCGGCCGCTGGGCCGTCGAGCTGGGCATGTTCTCCGCCAGGCCGAGGTAGCCCGTGACGGCGATCGGCAGGCCCAGCTCGGCGATGGCCAGGACGGCACCGGCGACGGCGGCCGCGCCTGCCATGTCGCACTTCATCGTGATCATGCCGTTGGCGGGCTTGATGCACAGGCCGCCGGAGTCGAAGGTGATGCCCTTGCCGACGAAGGCGATGGACGCCCTGGGACGGCTGGGGGAGTAGCTGAGCACGGCGATGCGCGGCTCGTTGGCCGAGCCCTGGCCGACGCCGACCGTGCCGCCGAAGCCGCCGGCCCGCAGCGCCTTCATGTCGTACGACTTGAGCTTCACCTTCGTGCCCTTGACGCGGTCGGTGAGCGAGTCGACGAACGTCTCGGGGTAGAGCAGGTTGGGCGGCAGGTTCACCAGGTCGCGGGTGTAGGCGACGGCGTCACCGAGCGCGGCGGCACGCTTGACCGCCTTGCGGGAGGCGGCGTCGGCCGGCCCCACGAGGGTGACGGCGGCGACGGCGTCGGTGCTCCTCGTGCCCGCCTTGGAGACGGCATACGCCCCGAGGGCCGCGCCCTCCGCGACGGCCGAGACCAGCTCCACCGAGGTGCCGGGCACGACGACCGCGACCTTCTTGCGCTTGCTCAGGCTGCGGATGGCGGCGCCGAGACCCTTGCGGACCTCCTCGAGGGCCGCCGGCTCGGACGACAGGGCGCCGACGCCGGCGAGCACCACGAGCTTGGCCGCCACCTCCGGCACGGCGGCGAGCGTCGTGACCTCGCCGACCTTGCCCGCGAGCTCGAGGTCGGCGACGACGGACTTCAGGTGCGAGACCGTCTTGCGCGGGAGCCCGTGCCCGGGGGCCAGGGCGGCGCCGCTCTCGCCCGGCACGATCGCGACGACGAGCGCGTCACAGGGCGTGTCGGCGGCCGAGCGGTTCGAGATGGTCAGGTTGGCCACGGAGGACTCCTTCGTCGGGTGTGCGTCCAGGGCGCGCTGTGCCGGCGGGCCCCTGGGTGAGCCTGGGTGCGGGGCGCCCGGTTCGGTGCGCGCCACGCTGCCGCTGGTGGCGGCGTTCGATGATAACGAGCGGCGGTGGTGCAGCCGCCGAGCGGTAGGTTGGCGCCCATGACGACAGAGACGTCGGGCGTCCCGGCCCAGCTGACCTCCCCGCTGCACGACCGGCACGTCGCCCTCGGCGCGAAGATGGCCGACTTCGGCGGCTGGGACATGCCGATCGAGTACCCCGGTGGCGGCGTCGTCGCCGAGCACACCGCGGTGCGTGAGCGCGTAGGCGTCTTCGACGTCAGCCACCTCGGCAAGGCGTCGGTGGTGGGTCCGGGCGCGGCTGACTTCGTCAACGCGTGCCTCACCAACGACGTGCGCCGCATCCAGCCGGGCTCCGCCCAGTACACGTTGTGCTGCGACGAGTCGGGCGGGGTGGTCGACGACCTCATCGTCTACCTCAAGTCCGACGACGACGTCTTCCTCATCCCCAACGCCGCCAACACCGCCGAGGTGGTGCGGCGCCTGCAGGCAGCGGCTCCCGAGGGCGTCACCGTCACGAACCTGCACCACGACTACGGCGTCATCGCCGTCCAGGGCACGAAGAGCGACGAGGTGCTCGAGTCGCTCGGCCTGCCGACGGGCCACGACTACATGTCGTTCGTCGAGGCGGACTGGCAGGGTCACCCGGTCATCGTGTGCCGCACCGGCTACACGGGTGAGCGCGGCTACGAGGTCGTGCCGCGCTGGGACGACGCGCCCGCGCTCTGGGACGCGCTCGTGGCCGCGATCGAGCCCTTCGACGGCAAGCCGTGCGGCCTCGGGGCGCGAGACACGCTGCGCACCGAGATGGGCTATCCCCTTCACGGGCAGGACCTCTCGCTCGACATCTCCCCGGTTCAGGCCCGCGCGGGTTGGGCCGTCGGCTGGAAGAAGGACACCTTCTGGGGCAAGGCCGCGCTCGAGGCCGAGAAGGCAGACCCGCCGCGGCTGATGCGCGGGCTGCTCGTGACGGGCCGCGGCATCCCGCGGGCCCACTGCGCCGTCTCGCGCGACGGCGAGAGTGTCGGCGAGGTCACCTCGGGCACCTTCTCGCCGACCCTCAAGCAGGGAATCGCGCTGGCGCTGCTGCGTCCTGACGTCGCCGACGGCGACACGGTCTCGATCGACGTGCGCGGCCGCGCCCTCGAGGCGACGGTCGTCAAGCCGCCCTTCGTGCAGGTGCAGGTTCGCGAGGGCTGAGCTCTCCCGACGACGTATGCCGGGAGGTTGCTCCGCGCCCGCTCGTGGCCTCTTCACGAGTGCCAAGCGGCCAGACATGGCCTCTCGACGAGTGCGAGGCGGCCAGACGTGGCCTCTCGACGGTCAGGTCAGGGTGGAGGCGGCCACCGCAGCGGCGACGAGGGCGGTGGCGAGCGAGATCTCGATGGCTGCGCCGATGACGTCACCGGTGACCCCGCCGAGTCTTCGCACCGCGTGACCGCGGACGGCCATGGCGGCCACGACCGCGGTCGCCATGACGGCCACGTGACCTGCGGCCACGGCATACGGCGACGGCACGGCCCCGTTGCCGACGAGCTGACCGGCCCCAGCGGCCACCAGCGCGCTGGCACCGAGGAGGAGAGCCAGCGCCGGTCGTGACACGGTGCCGGCCACTCCCTGGCCGAGGCCCTCGGGACGTGCGGCCGGTATGCCGCGGCGCGAGCCGACGGCGCACGCGAGCCTGCTCGCGACGAGCGCGGTCACAGCCAGTGACGTGCCGACGCCCGAGGCGAGGAGCGTCGCCAGACAGGCGGCGTCGAGCAGGAGGGTCAGCGCGAGCGCTGCAGCGCCGGCGGGGCCGGTGTCGCCGCGGCGCATCACCTCGAGCGAGCGCGCCGGTTCGTAGCCGGACGTCAGGCCGTCGGCGAGGTCGGCGAGCCCGTCGAGGTGGAGGGCGCGGGAGAGCAGCGCGGTGAGCACCAGCGCGAGGACGGCTGCGACGGCCGGCGGCAGCACGGCTGCTCCGGCCAGCAGGCCGAGACCGGCCCAGACGACCGCGGCGGGGGCCGTCGTGACCGGCGCGAGCAGCATGGCCGCGCCCAGCACGCGGGCGTCGACGTGCCGCGGTGCGCTGACGCGCAGGGCCGTGAAGGTGCCGAGCGCGAGCCGCCAGGCGTCACGCCTCGAGAGTCCGGGGTCGTGGCTGCGACGGCACGACGGGCGCGTCCGACAGGTCGAGCACGCGACCCGCCACGACGAGGTGTACGTGTGCCGACACGGACGCGACCCTCGCGTTGAGGCGTCCGAGCTCGTCCTGGAAGAGCCGTCCGGACGCCGTCGTCGGCACGAGCGACCAGCCGACCTCGTTCGTGACGACGACCACCTGCACGGTCGCGGCGCAGAGCGACTCGACGAGCCGGTCACCTGCCGCACGCACGACGTCCGCCGCGGTCACGAGGTCGTCCCAACCGGCCTCGTCGACGAGGGCCGTGAGCCACGTGCCGAGGCAGTCGACGAGGACGGGCTGCGTGGCCTCGTCGACGACGGCGGCGACGTCGACG
>CBHRRQ010000293.1:0-4166 GCA_966081555.1 uncultured Terrabacter sp. | reverse complement strand
CGCGTTCGACTCCGACTGCCGCGAGGGCATCTGCGGCATGTGCGGCCTGATGATCTCGGGCAAGGCGCACGGCCCCGAGGTGACCACGACCTGCCAGCTGCACATGCGCAGCTTCTCCGACGGCGACGAGATCACCGTCGAGCCGTGGCGCGCCGACGCGTTCCCGGTCATCAAGGACCTCGTCGTCGACCGCGGCGCGTTCGACCGCATCATCGCCGCGGGCGGCTTCATCAGCGCCAACACGGGTGCCGCTCCCGAGGCGCACTCGGTGCCGGTGCCGAAGCCGAAGGCCGACCGCGCGTTCATGGCGGCGGCCTGCATCGGCTGCGGCGCCTGCGTCGCGGCCTGCCCGAACGCGTCCGGCATGCTCTTCATGGGTGCGAAGATCACGCACCTCGGCGAGCTGCCGCAGGGCCAGCCCGAGCGTGACGCCCGCGTGGTCAGCATGGTCGAGCAGCACGACGCCGAGGGCTTCGGCGGCTGCACGAACATCGGCGAGTGCTCCGCGGCGTGCCCGAAGGAGATCCCGATGGACGTCATCAACCAGCTCAACCGCGACCTTCGCCATGCGCTGACGCGCCACGGCGACTGACGCCGCGTCGACGCACACGTCACACCCCGCTTCGCCTGACTAACCCGCCCCGGACCACCGGGGCGGGTTAGTCTTTCCCGGCGATGACGCCCGAAGACCGTGCCCGACGTCGCCCGTGGACGACCCCCGTCGCGGGCGCGGCGCTCGCTGCGCTCGGCCTGACGCTCGCCGTCACCACGCCGTATGCCGTCCCGTCCGCTTCGGCGTCGCCGCTCCCCCGCGCTGTCGTCGGGTCACAGCCGCAGGCCAGGTCTCAGGCCCGGGTGCAGGTGCTGCCGCAAGCCGGGCCCACGTGCGCGCCCTGGCAGACGAGCACGACCGTGCCACCCGGCGTGGTGCTCAGGCCCCGGGTCTTCCCCGGCGACGAGCGCGGCACGCCTGCCCCTGCCCCGAAGCCGGCGACGAACCCCGGCGCGACGGGCACGAAGACGGGCACGCCCGCCAGGCCGCCCACGCCCCCCAAGCCACGCGTGGTCTGCCGCAACGCCGCACCCACCCCGTTTCCCCATGCGGCCTGGGAGCCGGAGACGGTGGTCGGAGGCTCACGGCTCGCCGACACCGGCGTCGTCGTCGACCGACCCGCCTCGGTCGTCGCACCGCCCGAGGTCTACGACGTGTCGTACCTGCTGGCCGACCTCGACTCCGGTGAGATCCTTGCCGCCAAGTCACCACACGCTTGGCTGCGGCCCGCGAGCACGCTCAAGACCCTCACGGCCCTCACGCTGCTGCCGGTGCTCAACCCTCGCGGCGTCGTCGTGGCGAGCGAGGACGCGCAGTCAGCCGCCGGAACCCGCGTGGGCATCCTCGCCGGCAACCGCTACCCGGTGGCGAGCCTCGTCGACGCGATGCTGATGTTCTCGGCCAACGACGCGGTCTACGCGCTCGCCGACGCCGCCGGCGGCTACGAGCGCACGGTGGAGCTGATGAACGCCAAGGCGGCCGAGATCGGCGCGCACGACACCCTCACCGTCGACCCGAGCGGGCTCGACGACGGCGAGCAGCGCTCGAGCGCCTACGACCTGGCGCTCATCGGTCGCGATGCGATGCGGCTGCCTGCCTTCCGGACCGCCATCACCAAGCGCGACACCGTCTTCCCGGGCGGCAAGGACAAGAACGGCAAGGTGTGGCCGGCCTTCCACGTCTACAACATCAACGACCTGCTGAAGCACTACCCGGGCGCCATCGGCATCAAGCCGGGGCGCACCGACCGGGCCCAGCACACCTTCATCGGCGCCGCGACCCGCGGCGGGCGCACGCTCCTCGTGGCCCAGATGGGGAGCGTCACCGGCTCGTGGAAGCCGACCGCGGCGCTGCTGGACTGGGGCTTCGCGAACGCCGACCGGGTGACTCCGGTCGGACGGTTGGTCGAGCCCGGCGAGGCGGCTGCGCCGACGCCGGCCGCGACGGTGCCCGCCCTCCCGACCGACGGGGCCCCCCCGACGGGAGGCGCAGCGGCATCGGCCAACCCGGCGCCGGTCGCGGCCCCGGTGACCCGGCAGACGCGCGAGACGGCATACGACCGCACCCTGTCGCTCGTCGTCGTCAGTGGCGCCGGACTCGTCGTCACGACGGCGGCCGTGGTGCTCGCCGTCGTGCTGCGCCGACGTCGGGCGGCACGGGCCGGCTGACCGACAAGCCGAGGTCAGCGTCGGCGCAGGCGCCGGGCCCCTGACACCACGGCGACCGCGGCCGCCCCGACCACTGCGCCGGCCGCGACGCTGACCCGGTCGGTGCTGCGTGCGCCGCGGGGCGGGCTGCCGACGGTGCCGCCAGCTGGGATGGCGGGCGGTGCCGGCGCCGTTGCCGGTGCCGGCTCCTGCTGCCCGGCGCCGCTCTGGGGCTCGTCCTCGCCATCGAGGCGCGCGAGGTCGACACGGTCGGCCGACCAGGCGGCCGACAGCAGCACCACCTTCGACATGAGGTTGAGCCAGAAGAGCAGGCCGACCGCCACTGCGACGGCCCCGAGGAGCGGGTTGGCGCTGGCCCGGCCGATGAGGAACCCGCCGAAGAGCTTGAGCACGGTGAGGACCACCGCGCCGAGCAGTGCGCCCTGCCGGACGTTGTGCATCGGCAGCGGCACGCCCGAGAGCAGTCGCAGCAGCACCACGAGGATGACGAAGTCGAAGGCGACGCCCAGCAGCAGCCCCACCGCGCCGATGAGCAGACCGTTGCCGTCGAGGCCGACCCACCCCGCGACCCGCTCGGCGAGGCCGCCGATGACGCTCGTGAGGATCGCCGAGACGGCGATCGCGAGGCCGAGGGTCACGAGCACGAAGAGGTCGTGGGCCTTGGTGCGCACCGCGTTGCCGGTGGACGCCTCGAGGCCGAAGATGCCGCGTATGCCGGTGCGCAGGGCCCCGACCCAGCCGAGCCCCGCGAGCAGCAGGGTCACGAACGAGACGACGCCCGTCACCGTGAGCGTCAGGCTCGCCGGGGCTGCGAGGCTGATGACGCCGGCAGGGTGGCTGGGCGTCTTCACCATGCCGGGGAGCAGACCGTTGAGCGACTCGGCGATGGTGTCGACGAGGTCGGGACGCCCCTGCAGCACGAAGCCGAAGATGGCAAACGCCAGGGCCAGGGCGGGGAAGACGGAGAAGAAGGCGAAGTAGCCGACGCCCGCCGCGAGGAGGTCGCCGTTGGCGCTGCCGTAGCGTTGCCAGACGGAGTACGCGCGGGTGGTCTTGAGCCGGTCGATGATGCGCGTCAGCCTGGCCGGCACGGGTCAGCCTCCTGTCAGCTCGAAGGTGTGGACGGGGCGCCACACCTCATCCGTACCCTGCTCGTAGAGATGGAAGGCGTCGACGGTGAAGGCGATCGAATAGTCGGCCAGCTCCTCGAAGGCGCGGTCCATGGCCTCGGCCGACACGTTGTGGGCCACGGTGACGTGCGGATGGTAATAGAAGTCGAGGTCGCGGCTCACGGGCCCCGACCGGAGCGACACCTCGAGCGACTCGCAGTTCGAGACGCCGCGGGCCACCTGGATGAAGACGACGTCCGACAGCGGCCGGAACGTCCCCGTGCCACGGAGCACCACGTCGAAGGGCTGGTGCGAGACGGCCACGTCGTCGCAGTGGCGGCGGAAGGCGGCATACGACTCCTCGTCGACCTCGGTCGGCGGCAGCAGCGTGATGTGAGCAGGGATCTTGCGCGCCTGCGGGTCGCCGAACTCGGCCCGGCGCTCCTGGAGGTAGTCACCGTGCGGGTCCGGGATCGGGATGGAGACGCCGATCGTCGTTGGGCGCGCAACACTCACGAACCCGACCGTACCGAACTCTCCGGCGGCCGAGTGGGGTGGGGCCGGCGTCATCGGATGAGGTCGGGTTCGCCGGCGCGCCGCCCGGCCGCACGTCGGTCAGGGGCGCTGCAGGGACGGCAGAAGACCGACCTTGTCGTAGACCCGACGCACGGTGGTCTCGGCCACTTCGCGGGCCTTCTCGGCACCGTCGGCGAGGATGCGGTCGAGCTCGGCGCGGTCGGACATGAGCGAGAGGGTGCGCTCGCGGAACGGCGTCACCGCCGCGACGACGACCTCGGCGACGTCCTTCTTGAGGTCGCCGTAGCCCTTGCCGTCGTA
>CBHRRQ010000292.1:0-4219 GCA_966081555.1 uncultured Terrabacter sp. | reverse complement strand
CCACGAGCTCGTCGACCGGGTCACCGCCACCATCACCGACGAGCTCACCGGCACCATGGTCATGACAGCGGCCAAGAAGGCCGGCCGCATGTCCGACAACACGGCGGCTCTCGACGAGGCGGGCGAGCTTCTCGCCCAGGCGCTCGAGCCGCTGGAGGAGGGGCGGATGCTCGGGGTCCCCGACTCCGTGGGCCTGGCACTGGCGCGGGTGCGTGACACCGCTCGCGTGGTGCAGAGCGACCTCAAGCCGCCGCCGGGTCAGGAGTCCGACGGCGCGCGCCAGGTCGCGCGCGCCGCCGTCGACGAGGTCCACGAGAACGCCGAGCGCATCCTCGAGGAGCGTGAGCTCGACGTCGTGTGGCTGAACCGCGACCAGCGTCGCGGACCGGTGCTGCGCGTGGCGCCGATGAGCGTCGCGATGCTGGTGCGCGACAAGGTGTTCGAGGCGCGCACCGTCGTGCTCACCTCTGCCACCCTCGAGCTCGGGGGCACCTTCGACGCCGTCGCGGGCACCATCGGCCTGCGCGGTGAGGGCGCGCCGAAGTGGCAGGGCCTCGACGTCGGCAGCCCGTTCGACTACTCGAAGCAGGCGATCGCCTACGTCGCCGCGCACCTGCCGCCCCCGGGCCGCGACGGGGCGGGCGACGAGACGCTCGACGAGATCGAGCAGCTGGTCCGTGCGGCCGGCGGGCGCACGCTGGGGCTGTTCTCCTCGATGCGCGCCGCCCAGACCGCCGCCGAGGTCATGCGGGCGCGCCTCGGTGACGACATCCCCGTCCTCTGCCAGGGCGAGGACCAGATCACGACCCTGGTGCGCCAGTTCGCCCGCGACCCGCGCACGTGCCTCTTCGGCACCCTGACGCTCTGGCAGGGGGTCGACGTGCCGGGCTCGTCGTGCCAGCTCGTCATCATCGACCGCATCCCGTTCCCGCGCCCCGACGACCCGCTCGCGTCCGCACGCTCGCAGGCCATCGCCCGCATGGGCGGCAACGGCTTCATGGCGGTGTCGGCGACCCACGCCGCGCTCCGTCTGGCGCAGGGCGCCGGGCGGCTCGTGCGCCGCGCCGACGACCGAGGCGTCGTCGCGTTCCTCGACTCGCGGATGATGACGGCGAGGTATGCCGGCTTCCTCCAGCGCTCGCTGCCGCCGTTCTACCCGACCACCGACAAGAAGATGGTGCTGGCGGCGCTCGAGCGGCTCGACGCGATGGCCCCGCCGCCGGTCCCGGTGGAGGAGCCGGCGCTGCGGTCCCTCACGGGTGCTCGCGCCGACGCCGACGGCACGGAGCACCCGAGGCCGGTGGCGGGGCCGCCGCCGGTGGCGCCGTCGACGCGCAACGCCGTCACGGCGGGGCACGCGTGGACCGACGAGCAGGACGAGGAGCTGCGCGACGCCGCCGAGTCGGGCATGCAGCTCGACGAGCTCGTCGACCACTTCGAGCTGCCCGAGGAGACCATCCGGGCGCGGGTCGAACAGCTCGGACTCTCGCTGGCGTCCGGCGCGCTCTTCGACTGACGGAACCGGACGGCATACGCCCTCTCGCTTCGACGGCACACGCCCCCGCTCAGCTGGTGCCCTGAGCTACTGGGCCTTGGTGGACGAACCGGGGACGGCCGGGAGCTGGAGCAGGTTCTGCGTGCCCTGTGGCACGACGATGAGCGAGTCCCCGTGCTCCTTGAGCATGTCGATGTACTTGCTCATGAGGACCTGCTCGTTGAGGCGGTTCTGGCACTTGTCGGAGCTGACCGGCACGACCTTGACGGCCGTGACCTCCTTGCCGTTGATGACCTCCTTGACCTGGGTCGAGGTGGCGCCGCAGCGGATGATCTGGTCGGCGTCGGAGGTCGCCTGCGCCTCGGTCTTGGTGATCTCTGCCTTGGCGAGCGCCGTCTGGAGGTCGGCCTTGGCGGCCTCGGCGTTGGCGAGCGAGCTCTGCACCTTGTCGTAGTTGGCCTGGACGTTCTGGTCGAGCGTGATCGCGCGCGGGTCGACCTGCTCCACGGTGACGCCGACCTCGCCCAGGCGCTTCTCGAGACCCTCGGTGATGCGCTGGGCGAGCTCTCCACGCGACTGGCGCACCGCGGCAGCCGCGAATGTCGTCGGGGCGTCGCGCGTGACCGACGAGACGCCGGGGAGCACCGCGCGGGCGATGAACGTCTCCTGGTCGGGGTACTGCCGGATGATCTCGGGCAGCTTGCCCGGGTTGAGGGAGTAGCGGATGGTGACGTCGTAGGCGACGGTCGCGTTGTCGCTGGTCACGGTCGAGACCCGGCCGCCGTCCTCGTCGAGGGAGATGGTCTGGTTGCGGATGTCGAACTTGATGAGGTCCTGCCACGGGGCCTTGAGGTGGATGCCGGTGGCGCTGATCGCCTCGTCGCCCACGGTTCCGAACGTCTTGGTCACCGCCGCCTCGCCGGCGTCGAGGCGGTAGTACGAGGCGCCGGCCGCGAGGAACAGGGCGAGCCCGAAGGGGATCACGGCGTAGCGGCTCAGCTTCTTCGGGTGGTCCTTGAGGCGGAGCAGGACGAGACCGACGGCGGCGAGCACGAGGGCGAGGACGAGGGCGAACATGACCTTCACTTCCACGGGGACGGGCGGCCCGGCTGTCGGGCCTGCATGGCACAGTGGACGCCATGACCGACCCGGCCGTTCCGCCCTTCGTGCTCGTGACCGGCCCGGAAGGCGTCCTCGTCGAGCGCGCCGTCGCCTCGGTGCTGCTCGCGGCGCGCGAGGCCGACGCCGAGGTCATCCGCATCGACCCCGCCACCTACGAGTCCGGGGCGCTGCAGATGCACGCCAGCCCGTCCCTCTTCGGCGGCGCCAAGACCATCGTCGTGCGCGACCTGCACGAGTCACCCGACGAGCTGCAGCTCGATCTGCTCTCGCTCCTCGCCGCACCCGACCCCGACGTGGGGCTCGTCGTCGCCCACGGCGGCGGCATGAAGGGCAAGAAGGTCCTCGACACGATGAAGAAGGCCGGGGCCCGCGTCATCGACTGCCCCGCCGTCAAGACCGACCGCGACAAGACCGACTTCGTCATGAAGGAGTTCGCGGCGGCCCGGCGCAAGATCACGAGCGAGGGGGTGCGCGCGCTCATCGAGGCGGTCGGCAAGGACGTCCGCGAGCTCGCAGCCGCGTGCTCCCAGCTCGTCTCCGACACCGAGGGCACCGTCGACGACGCCGTCGTCGACACCTACCACGGGGGCAAGGTCGAGGCCACGGGCTTCCGGGTGGCCGACGCCACCATCGCCGGACACTCGGGCGAGGCGCTGCGGCTGCTGCGGCACGCCATCGCCACCGGGGTCGACCCGGTGCCGATCGTCGCGGTCATCGCCTCACAGCTGCGCCAGCTGATCAAGGTCGGGGCGGCGGGGCGCGGCAGCTCGGGCCAGCTCGCCAAGAGCCTCGGCATGGCCCCGTGGCAGGTCGACAAGGCCCGGCGGGCGGTCGGCCACTGGAGCGCCGACGGCCTCGCGGTCGCCGTCCAGGCCGTGGCCGCCGCTGACTTCGAGGTCAAGGGTGGCGGGCGCGACCCGGTGTATGCCGTGGAGCGGGCCATCCTCACCATCGCGCGGGCCCGCGCCGCCCGCTGAGCGAGGCCGAGCGAGGCTGAGCGAGGTCACCGGCCCCGGCCCGACGGCATACGGCCGGTTTGGTCGAGCAGCGTCGCCGCTGGTAACTTTGACCGTCGCGTGCGCGCTCAGGTCGTGCGCTCACGTCTGCAGCACCCAGAGCTGCTCACGCAGGGTGTCCCCACGCCCGGTCCCGAGCAGCTTTGCCGCCCTCTAACGGCAACCATCCGACCGAACGAAAGAACACACGTGGCAAACATCAAGTCGCAGCTCAAGCGCATCAAGACGAACCGCACGCGCACCGAGCGCAACAAGGCCGTCAAGAGCGAGCTCCGCACCTGGGTCCGCAAGGTCCGCGAGGCTGCTGCCTCCGGCGACAAGGACGCCGCTGCCGACGCCCTCAAGACCGCCTCGAAGAAGCTCGACAAGGCTGTCTCCAAGGGTGTCATCCACCAGAACCAGGCCGCCAACAAGAAGTCGGCGCTGGCGAAGAAGGTCGCGTCGCTCTGACGCAGCCGCCCACAGCGTGATCGGGCCCGTCACCTCGCGGTGACGGGCCCGATCTGCGTCTGGTGAGAGCGGGGCAGGCTCGGACCTGTGCGGCCTCAGCCGCGCTGGTGGGCGCGCACGGCCGCGACGACCTCGT
>CBHRRQ010000291.1:0-4226 GCA_966081555.1 uncultured Terrabacter sp. | reverse complement strand
AGCTCGCGCAGGGCCGCGGCGTAGTCGTCGCCGCTGCCCTCCATCGCGAACTCCTTGACGCGCTTGGTGGGTGTGTGGAGCAGCTTCTCGACGATGCGGTGCACGGCGAGACCGACCTCGGCCCGAGTGGTCTCGTCGAGGCCGGGCAGGCGCTGGTCCAGGCGGTCCATCTCGGTGGCGACGAGGTCGGCTGCCCGGGCGCGGAGCGCCGCCACCGTGGGCGCCACGGACTTCTCCATGCGACGGGTGAGGTAGTCGGCGACCTCGCCGGTGACGAGGTCACGCACGCGCACCACCTGGGTGGTGTCGGCGCGGCCCTCGAGCAGCAGGCCCAGTGCCTGCAGGTCGATGAGGGTGACGCCGGGCACGGGGCGCTGCCACGTCTCGACCGGCTCGACGTCGCGCGGCAGTGCCAGGTCGACGACGACCTGGGGCCGTGCGTCGCGCCGGGCGGCACCGTCGGCGAGCAGGTCTGCCGTGATCACGTGACCCACCGCGCCGGTGCAGGTGATGACGAGGTCGCTCTCGGCGACGACGTCGCTGAGGTCGCTCCACGGGCGGGGCGTGCCCGACGTGGCCTCGGCGAGACGCTCGGCGCGCTCCGGGGTGCGGTTGACGATGGTGAGCGACCGCACACCGGCTCGGGCAGCCGTCGCTGCCGCGAGTCCGCTCATGCCGCCCGCGCCGATGACGGCCGCGGACACGCCCTCGAGCGGGCCGAGCACCTCGGCCGCCTCCTCGAGTGCGATCTGCACGAGCGAGACGCTGTGCTGGTCGATCTCGGTGTCGGTGTGGGCGCGCTTGCCGACCCGGAGCGCGCGCTGGAAGAGCGCGTTGAGGGTCTCGCCCACCTGGCCGCGCTCCTGCGCGCCCGCGAGCGCGTCGCGCATCTGGCCGAGCACCTGCGCCTCGCCGACGGCCATCGAGTCGAGGCCGCAGGCGACGGTGAACGCGTGGGCGACGGCGGCGTCGTCGTAGCGGACGTAGAGGTGGTCGGCGAGCGCCTCGGCGCGCGCGGCGAGGGCATCGGCGGGGTCGCCCGGGGGCAGCTCGACCGGGTCGCGCACGCCTTCGGGCTCCTCGATGCCGGCCGCGAGGGCGAGTGCCTCGCCGATGGCGGCGACCGCGGGGTGGAAGGCGGGCACCGACGCGTAGACCTCGAGGCGGTTGCACGTGGAGAGCACGACGGCCTCGGTGGCCGTGGCCGACCCGAGCACCGACGACGCGATGGCGGCGGCGCGGTCGGGACGCTCGGAGAGCGCCTCGAGCACCGACAGCGGCGCGGTGTGGTGGGACAGTCCGATGACGAGGAGGCTCACGGGGCGACCACCGCCGATCGGAGGTCGCCGGCCGCGAGCGACTTGCGCTGCGCGTGGAAGGCGAGGATCTGCAGCTCGGTGGAGAGGTCGACGCGGCGGACGTCGACGCCCTCGGGCACCGAGAGGACTGCCGGGGCGAAGTTGAGGATCGAGCTGATGCCGGCACCGACGAGGGCGTCGCACACGGCCTGGGCGGCCGGCGCGGGCGTCGCGATGACGCCGATCGCGATGGGGTCGACCTGGTGGTGGTCGACGATCTCGCGAAGCGGCCGGATGCGCACCCCGACGACGCGCTCGTCGACGAGGGCCGGGTCGTCGTCGTAGAGGCCGACGATGCGGAAGCCCTTGGTGACGAAGCCGGAGTACGAGGCGAGCGCGTGCCCGAGGTTTCCCATGCCGACGATCGCGACGGGCCAGTCCTCGGTGAGCCCGAGGGCCCGGGAGATCTCGAGGGCCAGCGTCTCGACGTCGTAGCCGACACCGCGCACGCCGTAGGAGCCGAGGTGGCTGAGGTCCTTGCGCAGCTGCGCGGAGCGCACACCGACCTCCGCGGCGAGCTCTTCGGACGAGACGGACAGGACGCCGTCCTCAGCGAGGCGCGAGAGCGTCCGGAGGTACTCGGGAAGCCGCGCGACGGTCGCGTCGGGGATCTCTCGACGCAGTGCAGGGTCGGCGGACACTCTTGCTCACCGGCTCCTCTCAGCGAGGCGTTCGGGTCGGGGCCGAGCCGAACGCGGAGCACGTGGGGACCTGTTCAGGCTAGACGTTTGTGAAGCCATGCACAAAGTTGACTTTCGGGGACCTACCACGTCATGGGACGCGCCCTCGAGGCAGGTCGGCGTCGGCGAGCCCCGGCCGCCTCCCGGTTCAGCGGAGGGCAGCGCGCAGCCTGGCCTCGTCGACCCGCCAGAAGTCGTGGCGCCGCCCGTCGACGAAGGTCACGGGGATCTGCTCGGCGTAGCGGCGCAGCAGCTCCGGGTCGTCGTCGATCGACTGCTCGGACCAGGTCACGCCGAGCTCGGAGGTGACACGCGCCACGACCTCGCGGGCCTCCTCGCACAGATGGCAGCCGGGGCGTCCGAGCAGGACCACCCGCGCCGCACCCCCACCGTCGGGCTGCTGGATCGTCATGTCTCCACTGTAGGCGCGACGGGCCGGCGCAGGTCCGCCGTGCCACAGGTCTGGGACGCCTGGGGCGCGAGGATACCCATGAGTAGGTTCTGCACCACAAAAGCCGATCGAACTCCCAGAACCGCTCTCCTTCCGACACACTGTCTCCAATGCGTTCGAACAGGACGTCGGCCCGCCGACCCGCCCCTGTCGCCGCGCCGCGGACGGCCCCGGCGATGGTGTCGCTGACGCCTGCCCTCGCTCCTGCCATCGCCCCTGCCGGCGCCTCTGCCGTCGCACCCGTGCTCTCGCCTCTCCTCATCCCTTCGCTGCCCTCGTGGCGCTCCGCGCTGGACACGCTCTGGGCGTCGCTCGCCAACGACAGCGCCGCGCCCGTCGACGTCGGCCGGGCGCTCCCCGGGGCACCGGGTCCCGGCCGTGCGCACCCCGAGCGCGACGCCGCCGAGCAGGCCCGGATCGCCGCGCTCGTCGAGCTGGCGCAGGGCGGCGACAAGGAGGCCTTCGCCCAGCTCTACGACAGCTATGTCGACACGGTCTTCCGCTACGTCCTCGTCCGCGTGGCCAACCGCTCGCTCGCCGAGGACCTCACCTCCGAGACCTTCCTGCGCGCCATGCGGCGCATCGACTCCTTCACCTGGCAGGGCAAGGACATCGCCGCGTGGTTCGTCACCATCGCCCGCAACCTCATCGCGGACCACGTGAAGTCGGCGAAGTTCCGCTTCGAGGTCGCGACGGCCGACATGCGCGACGCCGACGAGAGGGTCGACGCTCCCGACGCCGAGGTGCTGACGCGACTGCGCGACGAACGCCTCGTCGAGGCGATCAAGGGCCTGGGCCCCGACCAGGCCGAGTGCATCACGCTGCGCTTCCTCCAGGGGCTCAGCCTCGCCGACACCGCCAAGGTCATCGGCAAGTCCGAGGGGGCCGTCAAGCAGCTCCAGCTGCGCGCCACGCGGGCCCTGCGCAAGGCGCTCGAAGGAGTCGAGCTGTGAAGCCCGTAACCCCGGTGCCACCCGCGTCGTTCTCACGGCGTAGGGACGGTGCGTGTGGGCCCGGACCGACGCTCGGCACGCCGACCGGCGTGACCGCGGATCGCGTGAACGCAGGCGGCTCCATGGCAGCGACGACGGTGCTGGAGCCCCCGGCGAGCAACCTGCACCACCCACCCCTCGCCGTATGCCGTCCCGTGGCGCCTTCTCGGGCCACCGGACGTCCGCCGGGACCCCCGACGCCCTGACGGGCGAGACGCGGCGCACCAGCCAGACCAGCCAGACCAGCCAGACCAGCAAGACCGACCAACGACCAGCAGACGACAGACGAAGGAGGGGACATGGACCTCGGCGCGAATGCCGACGGCGAGCTGCTGCAGCGCGCCCTCGACGGCGAGCGGATCTCCGACCCCGGCATCCTCGAGCTCGTCGCCGTGCTCCACGCCGTCCAGTCCGTCGACCAGGCCGGGCTCGCGCCGCGCGCCGAGTTCGTCTCCGACCTGCGCGCCAGGCTCCTCGCCGACGACGCGACGGCGATCGTCCCGATCGTGCCCGTCGCCCCCGGCACCACCGCCACCACCGAGACCACCGAGACCACCGACACGGTCGGCGGGGTCGGCACCGACGACACCGTCGCGGACTCCGACCACGAGCCCTCCTCCGACGAGGGGGCGCCCGGTGCCGGAGGTGCCGCGGGAGCCACCGAGCGGTCCTCCGACCCCGGGCGTCCCGGCGCCGGCGGCACCGTCTCGGTGCTGCGCGTCGCGGCCCGGCCGCTGAAGTTCCT
>CBHRRQ010000290.1:0-4243 GCA_966081555.1 uncultured Terrabacter sp. | reverse complement strand
CGCTGGCCGCGCCGTCGCTGAGCGGCTGCCTGGAGCACGAGGACGACGCCCGCGCGGGATCGGACTCCGGCCCGTCGGTGATCCAGCCGGGCGGGCCGGGCGAGGACGCCTCGACGCTGGCGCCCGGTGCGGAGGTCGACCACGGCGACGTGGCGCACGACGACATCGCGTTCGTGCAGATGATGATCCCGCACCACGGCCAGGCGCTCACGATGGCCGAGCTGGCGCCGACCAGCGCCCAGTCCCCTGCGGTCAAGGCGCTCGCCCGCCGCATCCTCGCCGCACAGCGCCCCGAGATCCTCACCATGGCGGCTTGGCTGACCGAGCAGGGCGTGGCGGTGCCGTCGGCGAGCGACGACCCGTCGGCCTTCGACCACGGCGAGCACGGGCACGCCTCGATGCACGGCATGCTCACCGACGAGCAGCTCCACGCGCTGGAGGACGCCACCGGCGAGGAGTTCGACCGGCTCTTCCTCGAGGGGATGATCCAGCACCACCGGGGCGCCATCGAGATGGCCGACGCCGTCGCGAAGCGCGGCAGCGACGTCCGGGTCACCGAGATGGCCGAGGAGATGGTGGTCGGCCAGGGTGCCGAGGTGGACCGGATGGAGGAGCTGCTCGCGCGGCTCTGACCCGCCGGTCCCGATCAGGCGGTGACGGACGCCGGCTCCCAGGCGAATCCGTCGGGGTCGGTGACGGCAGAACCCCCACCGTTGAGCACGATCCGGCGCGATCCGCTGCCCGCCATGGGCACGCCGGCGTCCTTGGCGAGGGCCTTGCGGCCGAGCAGCCCGAGGGTCACCCGACCGCCGGCGGGCTCGAACTCGACGTACTTCCGGCCGAAGCTCTTGGCAACGCGGAACCCGCGCCCGACGTAGTGGGCCTTGCTCGCCAGGACGTCGTCGGCACCGATGAGCAGCACGATGCCCTCGACCGCCCGGCTGGCCGGGCCCGTGTCCTTCTTCGAGGCACTGACGACCTTCCAGATCGTGCCGTCGGGCGCGCGCAGCACGCCGCCGTAGCCCCAGAAGGACTTGGTGACCGGCTTGATGACCTCGGCCCCGGCCGCGGTCGCGGTGGCGGCGAGCGCGTCGACGTCGGCCGGCTGGGCCATGGTCAGGGAGATGTGGAAACCGCGGAAGCCCTCGGTCGGGGCGTCGGAGGTGCGGAAGCGCAGCGGCAGGTCGGGGCCGAAGGCGGCGGCGTGGAAGTCACGGGCGGCGGCCGGGTCGGCGGCCTCGATGGTGAGGGACTCGATGTTCATGTCCCCGACGCTAGGTGGGGGCGCGGGTGGGCTGCTTCTCGATTCCTGACGGCTTGGTGCTCCGGTCGCCGTGGGGTTTGCGTCATACGAGTGGAGCGCTGGGGCGACCGTTTCGTATGACGTCCGGGGGCCGCCGGGGTCGGGTGGGGTTTGCGTCATACGAGTGGAGCGCTGGGGCGACCGGTTCGTATGACGTCCGGGGGCCGCCGGGGTCGGGTGGGGTTTGCGTCATACGAGTCGAGCGCTCGGGCGACCGCTTCGTATGACGTCCCGACGCGAGCCGGGGGGCGCCTACGGCCGAAGCAGGATCTTGCCCGACCGGCCCGGCTCGAAGTTCGCAGCGGCGGCCGTGCGCACCTCGTCGAACGAGTAGATCGTGTCGACGGGCAGGGTCAGCGAGCCCTCGGAGATCCGCTGGACCAGCTCGCCGAAGAGGGCGCGGCGCTGCTCGGCGGGCATGGTGCGGCTGACCGTGGAGCCCCAGAAACCCCGCACCGTGGCCTGCTTGAAGATCACGTCGCCGGAGCTGATCTCCATCGTGGGCGACTGCATCGCGCCGAAGACGACGAGCACGCCGTTCTCGGCCAGCAGCGACATCACCTCGCCGCTGGCCCTGCCGCCGACCGAGTCGACGCCGACCTTGATCGGGGCGTCGCCGGCGATCGAGCGGACCTGGTCGGCCCAGTCGTCGGTGTCGGTCGCGACGATGCGGTCGATGTCGTGGGCTGCGAGCTCCGCGACGCCGGCGGTACGACGCACGAGGCCGATCACGTTCACCCCGCGGGCCTTGCCCAGCTGGGCGACCATCCGGCCGACCGCGCCGTTGGCGGCGTTCTGCACGATCCAGTCGCCGGGCTGCAGGTCGAGCGACTCGAGCAGGCTGATCGCGCTGAACGGCATGGACACCAGCTGCGCGGCGACCTCGTCGGGAACCCCGTCCGGGACGGGGATCAGGCCGCCGGCGCGCGCGACGAACTCCTCCGCCCACGCGCCGAAGGTGCCGCCGCTCGCGACCCGCTGGCCGACCGACAGGTGCTCGACGCCCTCGCCGAGCGCCTCGACGACGCCGACCGCCTCGGTGCCGGCGCGGGCCGGCAGCTCGGGCTTGGAGCCGTAGGAACCGCGGATGGTCCACAGGTCGTGGTTGTGGATCGCGGCGAGCAGGGTCCGGACCCGCACCTCGCCCGGTCCCGGCCGGGGGACCTCGACGTCCTCGACGGTGAGGACCTCAGCGGGGTCTCCGAACTCCTGGTGCATGACGGCGCGCATGGGTCCAGCATGGCGCGCGGGCGCAAGGGTGATCTGCCCGGGTGCGGCCGGGGACGTCATGCGAAGTGGTCGCTGGGGCGACCGGAACGTATGACGCAAACCCCAACGGCAGCTCACGTCTCCCAGCTCAGGCGTCCCGGCTCAGCCGGGCCTCGCTGTCGAGCGCGGTCAGCTTGTGCGGGTTGCGGACGACGTACAGGTTGCTGATCAGGCCGTTCTCGATGCCGAAGCTGACCGCGGTCAGCTCGCCCTTCGCCCGGATCAGCGCCGCGGGCGCGCCGTTGAGCCAGACCAGGTCGAGCACGCCGTCGGGCGCGAACACGGTGAAGTTCGCGAGCAGGCGGGCCACCGGCTCCGAGCCCGAGAGCGGCTTGCGGATCGCCTGGGCGATGCCGCCGCCGTCGGCCCGCAGCAGCACGTCGGGCGCCATCGCCTCCATCAGCGCCTGCAGGTCACCCGTCTGCACGGCGTTCAGGAACCGCTCCACGATCCTCTGCTGCTCGACGCGGTCGACGTCGTGCCGGGGCCTGCGGGAGGCGACGTGGTTGCGCGCCCGGAGCGCGACCTGGCGCACCGCCGCCGCTGTCTTGCCGACCGCGGTGGCGATCTCGTCGTACGGCATGTCGAAGACCTCGCGCAGCACGAACACGGCGCGCTCGGTCGGGCCGAGCGTCTCGAGCACCGTCAGCATCGCCATCGACACGCTCTCCGCGAGCTCGATGTCCTCGGCGACGTCGGGCGCCGTCAGCAGCGGCTCGGGGAGCCACTCGCCGACGTAGTCCTCGCGCCGGCGGGACAACGTCCGCAGGCGGTTGAGGGCCTGCCGGGTGACGATGCGGACCAGGTAGGCACGCGGCTCCTGGATCTCGTCGTGGTCCACCGCCGCCCACCGCAACCAGGTCTCCTGCACCACGTCCTCGGCGTCGGCGGCGGAGCCGAGCATCTCGTAGGCGACGGTGAAGAGCAGGTTGCGGTGGGTGACGAAGGGATCGGTGTCCCGAGAGGTCACCGGGGTCCCCGATCGATTGTGCGGCGGAGGAGCGCAGCGGGGGAGGCGCAGAATCGAGTGGGGTGGATCATGCCGGCGAGCCTACGGCGGCGCGGTCGGCGGGGCGCTCGGCGAGCGGCTTCATGCCGCAGGCCGACGCGAAGCCCTCGGACTCGATGCCGAGCGCGACATTGGAGCGGGTCGTGAGGTTCGCGAACCCGATCACGCTGGTGAGCTCGAGCAGGCCGGCCGGGCCGAGCGCGGCGAGCAGTGGCGCCACCATCTCGTCGGTGACCTCGGGCGGCGTCATGCTGGCCGCCTCGGCGTACTCCATGACCTGGCGCTCGAGCGGCGAGAAGGCCGTTGAGGCCCGCCAGTTCGGGACCTGGCGCGCCTTCTCCTCGTCGAGGCCCTTGTCGCGGGACATGAAGTAGTTGAAGTCGAGGCACCACGAGCAACCGATCAGCGAGGCGACGGTCATGTGCGCGTAGGTCTTGAGCGTCTCGTCGCACTCGTCCCACTTCTGCAGCTTCTGGCCGTAGGCCATGCTCGCCTTGAGGGCCGGCAGGTGGTGCCACATGACGCCGAGCGACTCGGGAACCCGGCCGAACATCTTGCCGGCGAACTTCTTCACGAGCGCTCCGTAGAGTCCGGTGATCGGGGCGGCGGGGATGCGGGCGGTGGTGGTCATTTCTCCTCCTTGGCTGGGACCTGGGGTGGTC
>CBHRRQ010000289.1:0-4245 GCA_966081555.1 uncultured Terrabacter sp. | reverse complement strand
CACGACGGCAAGTCGCTCGAACGCCGGCCGGGGTGGAGCACCCAGCGGCGCCACCCGACTTCGGGGTGCTAGGTGACCCACTCCATCCGCGGGCCTTCGGCTCCGCCGCCACGGGCTCGCCGGACCCTCCGGGTCGGGCCGCCCCGGCGGACTCGGCGGAGTCGGCGGACTCGGCCGAGTCGGCGGACTCGGCCGAGTCGGCCGAGTCGGCCGCGCGCCGAGGGTTCGCCGGGTCGTCCGGTTCGTGCGCGGGGGTCTGCTCACTCATCGATCAGCTCCACCTCCGTGGACGGCCGCGACTCGATGAGCCCGCGGATCTGGTCTGCTGCCCTGCGTGAGTCGGCTGCCTGCTCCTCGAAACGGGCTGCCGTCAGAGGGTTCCCGCCTTGAGCCGCCCGCACCGACAGCTGCGTCGCGAGGGCAGCCTTCTCCTCGAGGGTGCGCAGGGCGACCCACAGCGCCGTGTCGAGCTGCACGGACTGCTCGCCGAGCAGGCCTCTCGTGGTCCAGGCGTGGCCCACCCTGCATCGATATCGGGAGAGGCCGCCCTCGGAGATCTCGAAGAGGGTGCCGCCGCAGTCCGGGCAGGAAAAGCCTGCGGGGGCCCCGGGTCGTTCGTCGGTGTTCATGGCACCCTCCTCCAGCAGCGCCAGGTCGGTCTCGGCCAAGATGAGTTCAGACGGCGGGGCGAGCTCGGGGGCCGCGAACGCCTCCCGGCAGAGGCGGTCCAGGAGCGGCCCGAGCGCTGCCGCCGGGACAAGGTGGTCAGGGGTCACCGTCGCGATCACGCTCTGGGGCATCTCGGGGTAGAGGCAGTCGGTCGGGTCCTGCACGATGACGACACCGCCGCGGTTGCGGATCGCCCACATGCCGGCGGCGCCGTCGTCGAGCACTCCCGACAGCTCCACCCCGATCACCCGGTGCGACAGTGCCCGTGCCGCCGAGCGGAAGAGCACGTCGATCGCGGGACGGTGGCCGTTCTCGCGCGGTCCGCGCGTGGCGCGCACCTCGGAGCCGATGACGACGAGGTGGTGGTCCGGCGGTGCGACGAGGATCTCCCCGTGGCGCAGCTCGGCGCTTCCGCTCACGTGACGCGCGGGCAGCGGACCCGAGCGTCCCAGGATGGCGGGGAGCACACTGCGCCCGTACGCCGGCACGTGCAGCACCACGAGAACGGTGGCCGGCAGGTCGCGCGGGAGCGAGGCGACCAGCGCTTTCAACGCCTCGACGCCGCCGGCGGACGCACCGACCACGACGACGTCACGTCGACTGCGGGACGGGTCGGGGACCGTCATGTCGTCCTTCCTGCCGGGAGCACCAGGCAGCGTGGCCAATGGCTCCAGCTGACCCGTTCAACCCTATCTCCACCACATCGGATCATCGCAGGGCGCGCCAGCCCGGCCCCTGTGGGGTTAGCCTTGGTGAGTGGGTCAAGGAGGGAGCCTTGCACCGTACGCCGCAGCCGCTGACGCCGCCGCGGCGCGTGCTGGCGAGTGCCGGCGCAGGCTGGTGGCCCTCGAGGAGTCTCGCTACGTGACCGGCCGCGAGGACGTGCTGCGGGCCCGGGAGCGCCTCGCCGAGGCGACGGCTCGCGCGGCGAACGCCCGGCACCGTCTCGAGACGGCTCGGCGCTACCACGAGATCCAGCAGGTGCTGCGCCTGCACCACCTCTCTGGTCTCTCCGGCGTGCAGCTGCCGCAGCACCTGGTCGGTGGGGCCCTCTCGCCGCTGCGACTCAAGACGTTCGACTGGGTCAGCACGGGCAAGGTGGGTCTCAAGCCGTTGTGGCTCGAGTTCGTCTCGCTCGGCGGCGAGTGCGGCATCCTCGAGTTCGACGCCTACCTCCACGGCGCCTGGGAGATGTGCGAGCGGGACAGGTCGGTGCTCGAGCAGGTCTGCTGGGAGTACGAGACGTTCGGGACGCTCTGACGACAGCAGCGACGCCGCTCGTCAGCGGCGGGGGTGGTCAGCGGCTGGGTGTCGTCAGCACCTCGGCACCGTCGTCGGTGATGGCGACCGTGTGCTCGCTGTGGGCGGTTCGGCAGCCGGTCGCGCTGCGCAGCGTCCACCCGTCCGCGTCGGTGACGAGCTCGTCGGTGTCGGCCATGACCCACGGCTCGAGCGCGAGCAGGAGTCCCGGCCGCAGGGTGTAGCCGCGACCCGGCGTGCCGTGGTTGGGCACGTGCGGGTCCTGGTGCATCGTCGAGCCGACGCCGTGCCCGCCGAACTGCGTGTTGACGCTGTAGCCGGCGCCGTTGAGCACCGTGCCGATCGCGTGCGAGACGTCGCCGACGCGGGCGCCGGGCCGGGCGGCCGCGATCGCTGCGGCGAGGGCGCGCTCGGTGGCCTCGACGAGGGCGAGGCTCTCGGCCGGCTGGCTGTCGCCGACGACGAAGCTGACGGCGGAGTCGGCGACGACCCCGCCCAGCGAGACCGCGAGGTCGAGGGAGACCAGGTCGCCGTCCTGGAGGGTGTAGTCGTGCGGCCGGCCGTGCAGCACGGCGTCGTTGACCGACGTGCAGATGTGGTGCCCGAAGGGTCCGCGGCCGAACGAGGGTGCGTAGTCGACGTAGCAGGACTCGGCGCCCGCCCCTTCGATCATCGACCTGGTCCACCGGTCGATGTCGAGCAGGTTGGTGCCGACCGTCGCGCGGGCACGCATGGACTGGAGGATGTCGGCGACGAGGGCTCCGGTCGCCCGGGCGCGAGGGAGCTGCCCGGGGTGGAGGATCTCGATCATCTCTGGGCCTTCCTGCGCACCTGCTCCGAGGGTCGTGCGACCGGCCGGTCACGGGGTCAGGTCTAGCACGCCGGGGTGCTGGCGCCAGATCTCTCGCGACAGCTGCTCGGGGTAGGGCACGTCCGCGGGCACCGCGTCGAAGAGGTGCGTCGTCCCCGAGCCGTATGCCGGCCAGCCCGGATCGCCGTGCAGGGCGAAGCGAGTCCATGCCCGCTGCATCTGGGCGGAGACGTCGACGGCCTCCGCGGTGACCGTCCCGATGAGCATCGCCGGCTGTCCGGCGGTCAGGTTGCCGAAGACGAGCGGCACGTCGAGGCCGTGGCACGCGCCGAGGGTCCCGCCCATCCCCGGTGCGGGCCAGGTGAGCTCGTAGAGCCAGGCGGCGCCCCCCGCACGCAGCTGTGCCTGGGCGAGGTGGAGCGACGGCATACGAAAGAGCCAGTCGGACCGGACGACATCGTCGAGCTGCTCGGGGTGGGTCAGGGCGGCGCGGTAGCGGTCGGCGTCGGGGGCGAAGACCTCGGCCGTGCGGGCCGCCTCGTCCGGGGTGGTCGTGCCCGTCCGTCCGGTGACGAGCGAGAGCAGCCGCTGCTCGTCACGCGTGTGCCCCACGACGAGGGGGACGGTGCCCCTGAGACCCGCCCCGTCACGCGGCGCGGGTCACCTCCGAATCGCTCTATGTTGTCGCGAACCCACTCGAGTGCGGCCACCTGGTCGAGCAGGCCGCGGTTGTCGGGCCTGCCGTCCACGTGACCGAAGCCCTCGAGACCGACGCGGTAGTTGAACGTCACGACGACCACGCCGGACCGGGCGAGCACCGAGCCGTCGTACTCGGCCAGCCCCGAGCTGCCGAACGCGTAGGCCCCGCCCTGGATCCACACCATCACGGGTGCCGCGCCGCGGAGGTCGCCCGACCACACGTTGACGGTGAGCCACTCGTCACCACTCCCACCCACGCGCGAAGCAGCGTCCATGCCGAACGCCGCGGACTGCGGGGGAGGGGGGCCGAACGTCGTGCACTCCCGGACGCCGCGCCAGGGCTCGACCGCACGGGGCGCGTCGAGACGCACGGGCAGTGACGCATAGGGGATTCCGCGGAAGACGCTCAGGCGGTCGTCCGCCTCGCCCCGGGCGACCCCGCCCGTCACTCGGACGTCGACGTGCACGCGTCGATCGTCGCCGCTCGTGTGGCCGGCACGCCAGCGGTTTGCCGTCATGCACGGCGGAGGGGCCTGCCGCGGGCAGGCCCCTCCAGCCGTTCGACGCCGTCGTCAGCCGGTGGCCGTTGCAGCCATCGCCGTCGTCTGGCCGGCGAGCGCTCGGGCCCGCGCGTCAGCGGCGCGGATCAACGCCATGAGGCGGCTGCAGTCCTCCTGCAACGCTCCGGGCTCAGTTGCCGCAGAGCGGTTCTCGTCGCCATCAGCCTCTGGCTTGCGCGGCGGCGTCGAGGCGTCGAGGACGTGGTGCAGGCGCACGACCGCGGCCACCAGGTCACGCAACCGGTC
>CBHRRQ010000288.1:0-4253 GCA_966081555.1 uncultured Terrabacter sp. | reverse complement strand
GGTGCGCGCCGCCTACGTCGACGTCCAGCCGCCCGACCCTGCAGCGGTGCTCGCCTCGCTCGCCGACGGCCGTCGGGGACGGCTCGTCCCGCTCCTGCTCTCGGCCGGCTACCACGTCTACGTCGACCTCACCGAGGCCGCTGCGTCGATGCCCGGGACGACGGTCGCCCCCGCGCTGGGGCCGGACGACAGGCTCGCCGAGCTGCTTCGGCGCCGGCTGGTGGCAGCCGGCCTGCGCGACGACGACGTGGTCGTGCTGGCCGCCGCGGGGTCGTCCCAGCCGTCGGCGGTGGAGGACTGCCGCCGGGTCGCAGAGCAGCTCGGTCGCCTCGTGGACCGGCCCGTCACGGCGGCGTTCCTGTCGGCTGCCGAGCCGAGGCTCGCGGACGCCATTGTCTCGCAGCGCATTCCAGGTCGTCGCGTCATCGTGGCGACCTACCTGCTGGCTCCCGGGTTCTTCGCTGACCTTGCCGCGAGAGCAGGGGCCGACGTCGTCACGCCACCGCTCCTGGTGCCCGACGAGACCGCTCCCGACGAGCTCGTCGACATCGTCCTCGAACGCTACGACGGGTGACGCTAGGGTGGTGCTCGGCGATGGATCCCGCCAGGTCACCTCGGGTGCCCGAACCGCCGACCGGCTGATGGTTCCTGTCCGTCCGCGGTGCGTGTCGCCGCGGCGACGGGCGGGTCTGGGCGCCGCGCCCGTCACCGAGTGACTGGAGGCTCACCGATGGGACAGCGAGTGCCACCCCAACCGGGCCCCGCGCGTCTGACCGACTTCGCCGGTCACCCGCTGGTCGTCGGCGTGGTTGCCGACCAGCCTCCGCTCGTCGCGCTGACAGCGGTGTCGCTGGCCCGCGCGACGGGCGCCTCGGCCATCTACTTCGCGCACGTCGACACGTCCCGCTACACCGACGTCGAGCACCCGGACGGGACCGTGCGCCACCTGCCGATCGATCCCGACCTCGACGACGAGCTCTGGCCCGAGCGTGAGGACGCGTTGCTCCGCACGGTGCACGAGTGGATGGACGGCCACGACGTGCCCTGGCACTTCCGCTACCTCGCCGGCCGACCGGACCGTGCACTCACGCACCTCGCCCGTGCCGTCGACGCCGCGGCCTTCGTCGTCGGCACGCACGTCGGGCACCACCGCCGCATCGCCGACTTCGTCAACGGTTCGGTGCCGATGCAGCTCTCGCACCGCCAGCACCGCCCCGTGCTCGTCGTCCCGCTCAGCGTCGTCGACTGGGAGGGCCGGGCACCGTGGGAGTGAGCGCCGGAGAGCCCGAACGCACTGCGGCCCCCACGGCACGACCGGGCCGGGCCGCACACCGACACCCCGGCCTGCTCGCGTTGATCTTCGTCGGCGGCACGCTCGGCACCGGCGGGCGGGCGGCACTCGAGAACGCGGTCCCTGCCGACGCCGCAGGAGTTCCGTGGATGACGTTGTCCATCAACGTGATCGGATCGCTTCTGCTCGGGCTGCTGCTCGAGACCCTGGCGCGGACCGGCGACGACACCGGCAGGCGCCGGGCCGCGCGACTGACCTTGGGGACCGGTGTGCTGGGTGGCTTCACGACCTACAGCACCTTCGCCGTCGAGACCGTGCAGCGCCTGACGTCGGGGTCGGTCGGGATCGGCCTCGCCTACGCAGTGGCCAGCGTCGTGCTCGGTGCGACGGCTGCGGCAGTCGGCTTCGCGGCCGCACGCAGAGTCGCCCGCGGCGTCGCGGGGGCCCCCCGATGACGATGCTACTGCTCGCCCTCGCCGGCGGTCTCGGCGCGGTGTCTCGCTTCGTCGCGGACGCGTTCGTCGCGCGGCACAACCCCTTCCGTATGCCGCTCGGCACCCTGCTCATCAACGTGACCGGCTCGCTGCTCCTCGGCATCCTGACCGGAGCACTCGCGGCGGGGTCACCAGAGTCGACCGGGACGACCGTGCGAGCCGTCCTCGGGACCGGGTTCTGCGGCGGCTACACGACGTTCAGCACGGCGTCGGTCGAGACCGTGCGACTGTGGGTGGCGGAGGGCCGGAGCACCGGCGTCGGCTACGCCGCAACGACGCTCGCCGGCTCGGTCGCGGCCGCCGCCCTGGGTCTCTGGCTGGGCGGCCTCACCTGAGCCGATCCGCGCCGCCGGCCCGGGGTCAGCGGATCGGCAGTCCGAGCTGGTGGGCGGCGGTGGCACAGACCGCTGCAGACGGGACCGGGTGGAACCAGGTGGGCACACCGTGCTGCAGCTCGAACGCCTGCCCGAGACCGATCCACTGGGCCCAGCCGGTCGAGGTGTGCGCCTGCGGCGTCCCGGCCGCTGCGACGAACGAGGCACCTTCCGGAGCCGCCCATGCCCCAGCGTGGTGACCGCCTCGACCGCCGTGACGGCCACCGGCCGCCTCCACGACCTGGCCGAAAGACGCGTGACCGGACGGGTGACCGGACGTATGACCGGACGTGTGCCCGGATGCAGGGACCGACGCCTGGCTGACCGAGGGCCCGGACGCATGGCCGGACTGACCCGACGAGTTGATGGGCTGCCCGCTCGAGCGGTGCTGCAGGTCGGCGTTGTCGTGGAGGCGGCGCGAGAGCCGGTCGAAGTCGGCGCTGATGCGCACGAGGTCGTGCTCGACCCGGCGCCACCTCTCGACGAGGTGCTGGAGGTCGGGGCCCTGCCAGACCCGCTGCATCGTCGACACCGCCCGCTGGCCGCGCGCCCGCACGACGTCGATCTCGTTGCCGAACGACGCCATCCGCCCCGCCGAGTCGCGCAGTGCGTCGACGTCAGCACCCTTCGAGAACACAGAACTCCCCTTCACCCCTGCAAACCGGACCAATCCTCACCCGACCGCGCGCCGGCACGCAATGGGGAGCCCTCCCCGGACGCCCGGCATACTCGAGGGGTTCCGCCCGCCCGAGAGAAGGTATGCCGCTGAGCCAGCCACGCAGCTACCTGACCCTCGCATCGCCGGCCGGCGCCGAGATCGAGGTGCGTCGCTCCCGGTTCGTGTGCGACGTCGCGCCCGCGACGTCGGAGCAGGCCGCCCGCGCCGTCATCGAGCAGGTGCGTGCCGCCAGCCGGGAGGCACGACACCACTGCACGGCCTTCGTGCTGGGTCCGGACGGGGCCACGGTGCGGAGCAACGACGACGGCGAGCCGTCGGGGACGGCGGGCGCTCCGATGCTGGACGTGCTCCGCGGCCGCGGGCTCACCGACGTCGTCGCCGTGGTCACCCGCTGGTTCGGCGGCACCCTGCTCGGCACCGGCGGTCTCATCCGCGCCTACGGCGACGCGGTGACGGCAGCCATCGGGCAGGCACGGCTGCTGACGATGGAGCTGCGCGAGGGACTCGTCGTCGAGGTCGGCGCGGCCGACGGGCCACGCGTCGAGAACGCGCTGCGCGGGCACGACGGCTGCGACGTCACCGAGGCGGACTGGACGGCAGCGGGGCTCGCGCTGCACCTCGCAGTCGTGCCGGGCACGCAGGCGGCCGTCGAGGGTCTCGTGGCCTCTCTGACGTCGGGCTCCGCACGCGTGAGACCGAGCCAGCCGCACTGGCGCGAGGGAACATCCTCGTCCTGACAGGTGGCCACCGGATACGTCGGAGAGCGCGCCCGACCGCTGCCGACCCGCGTGAGAGCATGCGGTCATGGGCTTCCAGATCGCGGGTGATCCCGCCGCTGACCAGGTGCTCGACGAGCACCCGTTCGCCGTCGTCGTCGGGATGATGCTCGACCAGCAGTACGGCATGGAGCACGCCTTCCGCGGCGGCTACAAGGTGCTGAGCCGCTTCGGCACGCTCGACCCGGCCGCCCTCGCGGCCGCGGACCCGGAGGAATTCAAGGCGATGGCCAGCACGCCGCCGGCCATCCACCGGTTCCCCGGCTCGATGGCCGCCCGCCTCCAGGAGCTGGCCGCGCTCGTCGAGAGCCGCTACGACGGCGACATCACCCGCCTCTGGTCCGAGGCGACCACCGGCAAGGAGCTGCTCAAGCGGGTGCAGGAGCTGCCGGGCTTCGGCAAGCAGAAGGCGCAGATCTTCGTGGCCCTGCTCGCCAAGCAGCTCGGCGTGCGACCCGAGGGATGGGAGGCCGCGGCCGGCGACTACGCCCTCGACGGCTACCGCTCCGTGGCCGACGTCGTCGACGGGGACTCGCTGCTCAAGGTGCGAGAGTTCAAGCAGGCCAAGAAGGCCAGCGCCAAGGCTGCCCAGGAGGCTTGAGCCGCAAGAGTTTGCGCCCGTGTGCCGCTGGGCCCGCT
>CBHRRQ010000287.1:0-4258 GCA_966081555.1 uncultured Terrabacter sp. | reverse complement strand
GTGCCGAGGAGTGTTGGCCCAGTGGACCCAGCGCCGACCGGGCCGGTGCCGGGGGCCGTGGCGCGCGAGGTGCCCGCGCCCACGCTCGGCATGCCGTGCACGGCGAGGAGGATCGCGGCGAACAGCGCGAGCAGCAGCAGCGCTGCCGGCTTGGCCTTGGTCCTCGTCCTCATCGGCTTCCTTGTCGGTCGGTGGTGCGCGTGGTTGTCAGGGGACCCGCTGCCGGGTGGGGTGGCCGACCGGCCGGGCCGGAGGCCACCCCTTCCGTGGATCAGCTGGCGATGTAGTGGACGGTCACCTTGGCGCCCTGGCAGGCGTTCTGGTTGGTGTCAGGCTTGTTGTTGAACTGGAGGCTGAAGCCGATCGTGGTCGAGGTCCCGGCTGCGAGGTCCTTGGCGACGAGGTCGAGGGAGACCGCGCTGTCGGCATCAACGGGGGCCGCGGCGCCCTTGAGCAGGTAGTTGGAACCGTCGCAGCCGACCTTGTCGGTCGTGAGGTAGGCCTTGAGGGCCGAGACGGTGTACGTCTCGGTGCCGTTGTTCGTCACCGTGGCCGTGACCGTCTGGGACGAGTCGCCCGGGTACATGGCCTGCGTGCTGCCGCCCGTGACGCCGAAGATGCTGCTGGCGCCGGCGCGAGTCGTGGCCGTACCGGTGCCGCCACCAGCCGACGTCCAGTACGCGTAGGCGCCTCCGGCGGTCGCGAGACCGAGGACTCCCGCGGTGACGATGGCAGCGGCCTTCTTCTTGGAGCTCTTCTTCTGCTTCTGCGTGCCCATGGGGATCCACGACCTTTCTTTACCGTTTCTTGGTGATTTGCTGGTCTGGACTTTGACATCACGAATCGCCACGCAACGCCCAACTCGGGCAAAGTTGCGCGTTCCTTGCGGATCTCTTGTCGCAGGTCCGGTGATCTTGTGCCGGCGGCTGGGTCGCGTTGCACCACAGTCGAATTCCCGCCCGGAGATCGCGTGGCCTGACTCACGGTCGGGGCCACGTCGGTGCGCGGTCACTCCAACCCGCGGGCCCGAGGGGCACCTGGTCCCGTCCTCCCCCGTGTGCCCACGCCGAGCGTCCGCTTCCACCACAATCGGCGTAGGCGCACCGAACTCCACCGACCACCCGGGAGATGCCATGACCCTGACGAGCGCATCCACCACGCGCCCGGCGACCGACGTCGTGGTCGGTTGCGACGGGAGCGTGGGCTCTGACGGCGCGTTGGACTGGGCCGCCGAGGAGGCCCGGGCGCGCCGAGTGGGGCTGCGGATCGTCACCGCGACGTTGGCGGCCGAGCTGCCGTTCGCCGCCGACGTGCAGGAGCCCTCGGGCGTCACACAGAGGGAGCGCTCGCACATGGCGGGGCACATCGTGGCCGAGGCCCGACGGCGCGCCGAGGGGGTGCTCGACCCGGCGTGTGTCGAGACGACGACGGTCTGGGGCCACCCGGCCGGCGTGCTGGTGGACGTCTCTCGAGACGCGGGTCTCGTCGTCGTCGGTCACCCCGAGCGGGGCCGGGCGCGCGAGTACCTCACGGGCTCGGTCGCCTTCGCCGTGGCGGCCCACGCGAAGTGCGACGTCGCCGTCGTGCCTCGCGGCGAGCTCGTCCTCCCCGGGCCTCGAGTGCCCGTCGTCGTCGGGGTCGACGGGAGCGCCCACGGTGACCGTGCCGCCCGCGCTGCGGCGTCGGTGGCCGAGCGCTCCGGGGCGCCGCTCGTGCTGGTTCGCGCGTGGCAGCTGCCCAGCCTCACCGGAGCATCACGTCCCGAAGCCGAGGCGTCGGCGCCACCCGATGAACGCGAGGGCTGCGAGCGCGGCGCCCAGCAGTCGGCCGAGCACAGCGCCACGGCCGTCCGACAGGCTTTCCCGGGCGTGGACGTCACCGTGAGGCTCGTCGAGAAGCACCCCGTCCTGGCCCTGCTGGATGCTGCCGACGGGGCGGGTCTGGTCGTGGTGGGCTCGCGTGGACTGGGCGGCTTCGCCCGGCTGCTGCTCGGATCCGTCAGTCGGGCGGTCATCCACCACGCGCAGACCCCCGTTCTCGTCGTGCGCTCACTGTGAGCACCGAGAAGCTGCCCTCCCGGATGCGGGCGTGGGAGGTCACCGGCGGTCCGGAGCGGCTGCGTCAGGTCGAGCGGGCGGTGCCCGTGCCGGGTGCCGCTGAGGTGCTCGTGCAGGTCGAGGTGTGCGGGGTCTGTCGCACCGACCTCCACGTCGCTGACGGTGACCTGCCCGTGCACCGGGCGTCGGTGGTCCCCGGCCACGAGGTCGTCGGTCACGTGGTCGGGCTCGGTCCCGGCACGAGCCGCTTCGCCGTGGGCGACCGCGTCGGTGTCGCCTGGCTGCGGGGCACGTGCGGCGAGTGCCGCTGGTGCCGGTCGGGGCGGGAGAACCTCTGCCCGTCGGCGCGCTTCACCGGCTGGGACGACGACGGCGGCTACGCGCAGTTCACGACGGTGCCGGCCGCGTACGCGTATGCCGTGCCACCGACGCTCCCGAGCGGGCAGGTGGCCCCGCTGCTCTGCGCCGGCATCATCGGCTACCGCTCGCTGCGGCGGACCCAGCTGCCGCCCGGCGGCCGGCTCGGGCTCTACGGTTTCGGCGCCAGTGCCCACGTGACGGCGCAGATCGCCATCGCCCAGGGCGCAGAGGTGCACGTCCTCACCCGGGGCGAGGAGTCGAGGCGACTCGCCCTGTCGCTGGGGGCGGTTTCCGCCGGTGGCGCGCACGACCAGCCGCCGGTGGCCCTCGACGCGGCGATCGTCTTCGCTCCTGCCGGGGAGCTCGTTCCGCTTGCCCTGGCGGCCCTCGACCGGGCTGGCAGCGTCGTGCTCGCCGGCATCCACATGAGCGACGTGCCCTCCCTCGACTACGCCAGACACCTCTTCCTCGAGAAGCGCCTCACGTCGGTGACCGCCAACACGAGGGCCGACGGGGAGGAGCTGCTGCGCCTGGCTGCGTCGTTGTCGGTGCGCGCGCACGTCACGACCTACGGCTTCGACGAGGCCGACCGGGCGCTCGACGACCTGGCCCACGCACGCTTCGCCGGCGTCGCAGTCCTCGACGTCGCAGGATCGTCGCGACGCGCAGACGGGCCCTCCACAGCCCACTGACGGGCACGCGCACGACATCGGGACCTTCGGCCCGTGCCCTGCGCCGCTCCTGCGGCGCACAGTCGAAGGAGCGCGGCACGTCAGCGCGCTGCGGCGTGCCCCAGCCACGAGCGGAGGAGGCAGTCATGACGTCCTCGGGAACTGGCCCCTGGGCAGAGCAGATCGTCGTCGGTTACGACGGGTCGACGAACGCCGTCGCAGCCCTGGAATGGGCCGCACGAGAGGCGGCGGGCCGGGGGGCCGGCCTGCGGGTCGTCATGACGCTCCCCCGCTTCTTCGAGGGCATGGCCGCGCCGATCGGCTCGATCTCGTCCGTCGTCCCTGCGCCGGCGCACCACACGGTGGAGACCGTCGGGGAGGACGCACGCCGCCTCGCGGCGAAGTTCCTGCCCGAGGACAGGGTGCGCCTCACGGAGGAGGTGGGCAGTCCGGCCGCGGTGCTGATCCGTGCCTCCGAGCGGGCCCGGATGCTCGTCGTCGGCAACCGGGGGCACGGGTCGTTCGGCTCGATGGTGCTCGGCTCGGTGTCGTCCGCGGTCGCCGGCCACGCCGCGTGCCCCGTGACCGTGGTGCGCGGTGCCGTCGACGACCCCGACCACCGGCGTCCCGTGACGGTGGGCGTGGACTACGTGGAACCGTCCGCGCCGGCGGTGCTCGTCGCCGCGGAGCTGGCCTCGCGGTGGGCGGTCCCCCTGCGCGTCGTGTCGGCCTGGGCCTCGCTCGACCAGGGAGCGGCCGTGCTGCCCCACCTGCGCCCCGACAGCGTCGCGGAGCTGGCCCGGAGCCGCTTCGACATGGCGCGGGTCGCTGCGGAGCAGGCGGCCGAGGCGGCCCGCGCCCAGGCGCCCGGCCTCGAGGTCGACGTCATCACGCCCGAGGCGCCGGCTGCCGTGGTGCTCGAGGACGACTCGCGTCGCTCCGGCCTCGTCGTGCTGGGCACCCGCCGACTCGGTCCGCTGATGCGGCTCGTGCTCGGATCGGTCAGCCACGCGGTGCTCAACCACGCCTCGTGCCCCGTCACCATCGTGCCGGGTCCGGTGGAGGAGCCGGCCTCCCACCACTGAACCGGCGGGAGGGAGACAGAGAGAGGGCCCGGCCGGACGAGTCTCGTCGTAGAGGCCGTGCACCATCGCCGTCGGGTTCATGCCG
>CBHRRQ010000286.1:0-4263 GCA_966081555.1 uncultured Terrabacter sp. | reverse complement strand
CGACGTACTCGCCCTCCCAGTCGCCGTCGACGGCCCGCTCCCCCACGAGACCGCCGCTCGGCTCGGCGGCCGACCCGCCGTCCGACGTCCTCGCCGGCACCGGCACGAGCACCGGCTCGTCGGGGTGGGCGGCGTCGACGACGTCGACCGACTCGACGTCCGGCCACTCGGTGTCGAGCACGCCCGAGTCGATGACGCCGCGCGTGGCGATGAGGCAGTCCTCGACCGGCACGACGTGACGGGACCGGTGTCCCCGGAGGCCGGCACGACCGGTGGCGTCGACGGCGAACTCGACGCGGGTGCGCCAGCGAAGCCCCTCCTCGTCGCCCGGCACCGGGCGCACCTCGACGGAGACGTCGGTCTTCGCGATGCGGGCGAACTGCTCGCGGACGACGTCCGCCTTGAGCGCTCGCTGGGTGTCGAGGGAGGCGTGCTGGAAGTCGCACCCCCCGCACTGGCCGGGGACGGCATACGGGCAGGGCCGCTCGACCCGACCCGGGGCCGCGTCGAGCACCTCGACCGCGTCGGCGCGCACGAAGCTGTCACCGACCCGACCCTCGGTCACGCGGGCGACCACCCGTTCGCCGGGCAGCGTGTGCCGCACGAAGACGACCTGTCCCTCGTGCCGCGCGACGCAGTGCCCGCCGTGCGCGACCGGGCCGACGTCGACCGTCCACTCCCGGCCGACGAGCGACTCGCCACCGGCAGCGCGCTCGCGGGTGCGACGTTCGCTCACAGCGCTCCGCCGCGCACGGACCCGCTGATCGGCGGCTCGTCGATCCAGTCGCGCTCGGCGCCCTCGGACGACTGGAGCTGCCACGGCACGCTGACGACCATGACGCCCGGCGTGAAGAGCAGCCGAGCCTTGAGCCGCAGCGCACTCTGGTTGTGGAGCACCTGCTCCCACCACTTGCCGAGGACGTACTCGGGCAGGTAGACGGTGACGATGTCGCGCGGGCTGCCACTGCGGATCGACCGCACGTAGTCGAGGATCGGCTTGGTGATCTGGCGGTAGGGCGAGGCCAGCACCTTGAGCGGCACGGGGATGTCGCGCTTGTCCCACTCGGTCAGCAGGGCCTGCGTCTCGTCGGGGTCGACGTCGACCGTGACCGCCTCGAGGACCGACGGCCGGCTCGCGCGGGCGTACGCGAGCGCGCGCATCGTCGGCTTGTGGATCTTGGAGATGCAGACGATGGCGTGCACGTGGCTGGGCAGCATCGGACGGTCGACGTCCCAGTCGATGGCGAGCTCGTCGCGCACCCGGTTGTAGTGCTTGCGGATGCCGAGCATGAGGGCGAAGAGCAGCACCATGGCGAGGATGGCGTACTTCGCGCCGGCCTGGAACTTCGTCGCCAGCACGACCGCCAGGACGGTCGCCGACATCGCCGCGCCGACCGCGTTGATGACGCGTGAACGCTGCATCCGGCTGCGCTCCTTGGCGTTCCGCTCCAGGCGCAGGTGGCGCGTCCAGTGCCGCACCATGCCGATCTGGCTCGTCGTGAACGAGACGAAGACGCCGACGATGTAGAGCTGGATGAGCGCCGTCACCTCGGCCTTGAAGACGATGACGAGCAGGATCGCCGCACCGGCCAGCATGAGGATGCCGTTGGAGAAGGCGAGCCGGTCGCCGCGGGTGTGCATCTGCCTTGGCAGGTAGCCGTCGCGGGCGAGGATCGAGCCGAGCACCGGGAAGCCGTTGAAGGCCGTGTTAGCGGCGAGCACGAGGATCAGGCCCGTCACGATCGAGACGAAGATGACGCCGACGTGGAAGTTGGCGAAGACGGCCTCGGCCAGCTGCCCGATGGCGGTGTGCTGCACGTAGTCCTCGCCGACCGGCTGTCCGTCGCGCAGCAGCTGGGTCGCGGGGTCCTCGGCGATCTTGACGCCGGTCCACTGCGACAGCGCGATGATCGAGCTCAGCATCATGATCGACAGGCCGCCCATGAGCAGCAGGGTCGTCGCGGCATTGTCGCTCTTCGGCTTGCGGAAGGCGGGCACGCCGTTGCTGATCGCCTCGACGCCCGTGAGCGCTGCACAGCCCGAGGAGAAGGCCCGCAGCAGCAGGAACGCCGCCGCGACGCCGGTCAGCTCGTCGCCGTGCTGTGACACGAGCGTCAGCGACGAGCTCTCTGCCGGGGTGAGCGAGCCGGTGAAGTGTTGGATGAAGCCGTAGAGACCCATCCCGATGATGGCGATCATGAAGGCGTAGACGGGGACCGCGAAGGCCTTGCCCGACTCACGCACGCCGCGCAGGTTCATCGCCGTGAGGAACAGGATGAGCGCGACCGCGACGAGCACCTCGCGCCCGCGCACGAAACCGAGCACGGTGGCGGCGTTCTGCACCCCGGACGAGATGGACACCGCCACGGTCAGCACGTAGTCGACGAGCAGGGCGCTCGCGACGGTCAGGCCGGCCTTCGGGCCGAGGTTGACCGTCGCCACCTCGTAGTCGCCCCCACCCGACGGGTACGCGTGCACGTTCTGGCGGTAGGAGGCGACGACGACGACCATGACGAGCACGACCGCGACGGTGATCTGCCAGCTGTGCGTGATCGCGAAGGCACCGCCGGCGAGACCGAGCATGAGCAGGATCTCGTCGGGCGCGTACGCCACCGACGACAGCGCGTCGCTCGCGAAGATGGGCAGCGCCAGGCGCTTGGGCAGCAGCGTCTCGCCCAGCTTGTCGCTGCGCATCGCGCGGCCGAGGAGAAGTCGCTTGAACAGCGAACCGGTACCGGGCACGACGCAACTGTATGACGGATCGCCGGGTCGCACTCACCCGCCGCGAGCGGTCTGTTCCGAGGGCTGCGCGACGCGTCACGCCTGCACGGTGGGCGGCCTCGTCACGGTGTAGCGTCGCGTCCGTGCACTTCGTCATCATGGGATGCGGCCGCGTCGGGTCGACCCTCGCCCGCACCCTCGGCCGGGGTGGCCACGACGTCGCGATCATCGACGTCGACGCCTCGGCGTTCCGGCGTCTCGGCACCTCGTTCGAGGGCCAGACCGTCACCGGGGTCGGCTTCGACCGCGACACGCTCGTCGCCGCCGGCATCCGTGACGCGTACGCCTTCGCCGCCGTCAGCAGCGGCGACAACTCCAACATCCTCGCCGCCCGGGTGGCCCGCGAGACGTTCGGCGTCGAGCACGTCGCGGCGCGCATCTACGACCCCCAGCGCGCCATGGTCTACCAGCGCCTCGGCATCCCGACGGTGGCCACCGTGCGCTGGACCGCCGACCAGATGATCCAGCGCCTCCTCCCCCAGGGCGCCGTCCCCGAGCTGACCGACCCCAGCGGCAAGATCGTCATCGCCGAGGTCCCCCTCGCCGAGGCCTGGGTCGGGCGCCCGCTCACCGAGGTCGAGCAGCAGACCGGCGCACGCGTCGCCTACGTCACGCGGCTCGGCGAGGGCACCCTCCCCCGCCCCGAGATGGTCGTCCAGCAGGGCGACCTCGTGCACCTCGCGGTGCAGAGCGAGGAGCTCGCCCGCGTCGAGCGGCTCTGCGACTCGGCCCCCGCCGCCCACTGAACGGCACAGGAGAAGAACAAGCATGCGCGTCGTCATCGCCGGGGCCGGGAGCGTCGGCCGGTCCATCGCCCGCGAGCTGCTCGGCAACGGGCACCAGGTGCTGCTCATCGACAAGGACGCGGACGATGTCCAGGCCTCGCGCGTGCCCGAGGCGTCGTGGCTGCTCGCCGACGCATGCGAGCTCGCCGCCCTCGAGGAGGCCCGGCTCGAGGAGTCCGACGTCTGCGTGGCCGCCACCGGTGACGACAAGGCGAACCTCGTGCTCTCGCTGCTCGCCAAGACCGAGTTCGGGGTGCCGCGCACCGTCGCCCGCGTCAACAACCCGAAGAACGAGTGGATGTTCGACGAGTCGTGGGGCGTCGACGTGGCCGTGTCGACGCCGCGGCTCATGACCGCCCTCATCGAGGAGGCCGTCAGCATCGGTGACCTCGTGCGCATCTTCGAGTTCCAGCAGGGCCGCGCCTCGATGGTCGAGATCACCCTCCCCGAGGGCAGCCGGTTCGCCGGACGTCGCGTCGGCGACGTCGACTGGCCGACCGACACCGTGCTCGTCGCCATCATCCGCGACGAGCGACCCCTGGCGCCCACGCCCGACGACGCGATGGAGGCCGGCGACGAGCTGCTCTTCATCACCACCCCGGAGCAGGAGGACCAGCTCCAGGACCTCGTCGCCCCCGACGAGCGCCACCGCAGCAACGACGCCGGCTGAGCCGACTCGCGGGTCAGGCGGGCTCGG
>CBHRRQ010000285.1:0-4273 GCA_966081555.1 uncultured Terrabacter sp. | reverse complement strand
TGACGACGACGTCCTCCTCGGGGATGAGGTCCTCCATCGACATGTCGCCGTCGAACGGGATGATCTCGGTGCGTCGCTCGTCGCCGTATTTGTCGACGATGGCCTGCAGCTCCTCCGAGACGATCTCGCGCTGGCGGATCGGCGAGGCGAGGATCGCGGTGTACTCGTCGATGAGGGCTTGCAGGGCGTCGTGGTCCTGCTGCAGCTTCTCGCGCTCGAGGGCGGCGAGGCGGCGCAGCTGCATGTTGAGGATCGCGTTGGCCTGCGTCTCGTCGATGGCGAGCAGCTCGATGAGGCCCTCGCGGGCGATCTCGACGGTGCGCGACCCGCGGATGAGGGCGATGACCTCGTCGAGCATGTCGAGCGCCTTGAGCAGCCCACGCAGGATGTGGATCTCCTGCTCGGCCTTGTTGAGGCGGAACCGCGTGCGCCGGACGATGACCTCGATCTGGTGGTCGACCCAGTGCCGGATGAAGCCGTCGAGCGGCAGCGTGCGCGGCACGTCGTCGACGAGCGCGAGCATGTTCGCGCCGAACGTCGTCTGCAGCTGCGTGTGCTTGTAGAGGTTGTTGAGCACGACCTTTGCGACCGCGTCGCGCTTGAGCACGATGACGATGCGCAGGCCCGTTCGGCCCGACGTCTCGTCACGGATGTCGGAGATGCCGGCGATCTTGCCGTCCTTGACGAGGTCGGCGATCTTCAGCGCCAGCATGTCGGGGTTGACCTGGTACGGCAGCTCCGTCACGACCAGGCACTGGCGGTTCTGGATCTCCTCGACGTTGACGACCGCCCGCATGATGATCGACCCGCGGCCGGTGCGGTAGGCGTCCTCGATGCCGCGGTGGCCCATGATGAGCGAGCCGGTGGGGAAGTCGGGGCCCTTGATGATGCCGAGCAGGGCCTCGAGCAGCTCCTCGCGGGAGATCTCGGGGTTCGACAGGTAGTACTGCGCACCCGCCGCGACCTCGCGCAGGTTGTGCGACGGGATCTGGGTGGCCATGCCGACGGCGATGCCGGCCGAGCCGTTGACGAGCAGGTTCGGGAAGCGGCTCGGCAGCACGGCCGGCTGCATCGTCTTGCCGTCGTAGTTCGGGACGAAGTCGACGGTGTCCTGCTCGATGTCCCGCACCATCTCCATGGCGATCGGGGCCATCCGGCACTCGGTGTAACGCGGGGCGGCTGCGCCGTCGTTGCCGCGGGAGCCGAAGTTGCCCTGGCCCTGCACGAGCGGGTAGCGCAGCGACCAGTCCTGCACGAGTCGCACGAGGGCGTCGTAGATCGCCGAGTCACCGTGCGGGTGGTAGTGACCCATGACGTCGCCGACGACGCGGGCGCACTTGTTGAAGCCGCGGTCGGGGCGGTAGCCGCCGTCATACATCGCGTAGACGATGCGGCGGTGCACGGGCTTGAGGCCGTCACGCACGTCGGGCAGCGCGCGCGACACGATGACCGACATCGCGTACTCGATGTAGCTGCGCTGCATCTCGGTGTTGAGGTCGATCGGCTCGACCCGGTCGTGCTCGCCCGGCTCACGCGCGATGACCGCGCGTGCGTCGACGTTCTCCTCGGCAGGCTCGGTGACGTCGTCGCCGTCGGTGGGAGGCAGGTCGTCGCTCACGTCAGATCCTTTTGTCTCTCAGTCGGATTCGTGCAGTTGAAGGCGTATGCCGGGTGGCGACGTTTCACGTGGAACGTGCGGGACGGCATACGCGGGCAGTCGGATGGCAGTCGGATGACCGGTCAGATGTCGAGGAACTTCACGTCGTGCGCGTTCTTCTGGATGAACGTGCGACGGGACTCGACGTCCTCACCCATGAGCACCGCGAAGACCTCGTCGGCCTTGGCGGCGTCGTCGAGGGTCACCTGCAGCAGCGTGCGGGAGTTCTGGTCCATCGTCGTCTCGCCGAGCTCCTGGTAGTTCATCTCGCCGAGGCCCTTGTAGCGCTGGATCGGGTTGTCCTTCGGCAGGCGCCAACCCTTCTCCTCGCCGAGCTGCTTGAGGCCGTCGCGCTCCTTGTCGGAGTAGGCGAACTGGTGGTCGGCGTTGCTCCAGCGCAGGCGGAAGAGCGGCGGCTGCGCGAGGTAGACGTAGCCGGCCTCGATGAGCGGGCGCATGAAGCGGAAGAGCAGCGTCAGCAGCAGCGTGCGGATGTGCATGCCGTCGACGTCGGCGTCGGCCATCAGCACGATCTTGTGGTAGCGCGCCTTGTCGATGTCGAAGTCCTCACCGATGCCGGTGCCGAACGCCGAGATGAGTGCCTGGACCTCGTTGTTGGCGAGGATCTTGTCGATGCGCGCCTTCTCGACGTTGAGGATCTTGCCGCGGATCGGGAGGATCGCCTGGGTGTGCGGGTTGCGGGCCTGCGTGGCCGAGCCGCCGGCGCTGTCGCCCTCGACGATGAAGACCTCGGAGATGCTGGGGTCCTTGCTCTGGCAGTCCTTGAGCTTGCCCGGCAGGCCGCCCGACTCGAGCAGGCCCTTGCGGCGGGTCGCCTCGCGGGCCTTGCGGGCCGCCATCCGCGCGGCCGCGGCCTGCACCGACTTGCGGACGATGTCCTTGCCCTCGTTGGGGTGCGCCTCGAGCCAGTGGCCGAACTCGTCGGTCATGGCGCGCTGCACGAAGCCCTTGACCTCGGAGTTGCCGAGCTTGGTCTTGGTCTGGCCCTCGAACTGCGGCTCGCCGAGCTTGACCGAGATGACGGCGGTGAGGCCCTCGCGCACGTCGTCGCCGGTGAGGTTCTCGTCCTTCTCCTTGAGGAGGTTCTGCTTGCGGGCGAACTCGTTGACGAGCTTGGTCAGGGCCGCGCGGAAGCCCTCCTCGTGGGTGCCGCCCTCGTGGGTGTTGATGTTGTTGGCGTAGGTGTGCACCGACTCGGAGTAGGCGGTGGTCCACTGCATCGCCAGCTCGAGCGAGAGCATGCGGTCGCCGTCCTCGACCTCGAGGGAGATGACGTCGGGGTGGACGGGCTCGCTGCGCTTGCTGCTGTTGATGTGGTTGACGTAGTCGACCAGGCCGCCGTCGTAGCGGTAGCTGACCTTCTTCGCCTTGACCTTCTTGGGCTCGCCCTCGGTCGGAGCGTGGCCGTTGTCGCCCGACTCCTCGACCTCGGTGACCTCGTTGTCGACGCCGTCGAGGTCGACGGCGTCGTCCTCGACCTGCTCGATGCGCTCGTCGACGAGCGTGATCGTCAGGCCCTTGTTGAGGAACGCGGTCTGCTGGAAGCGGGCCCGCAGCGTCTCGAAGTCGTAGTCGACGCTCTCGAAGATGTCGGGGTTGGCCCAGAAGGTGATCGTCGTGCCGGTCTCGTCGGTGGCCTCCTCCTGCTGGAGCGGCCCGTCGGGCACGCCCATGGTGAAGCTCATCCGGTGCGCGTGGCCCTTCTGGCGCACTGCGGCCTTGAGGGTCGTCGACAACGCGTTGACGACGGAGGAGCCGACACCGTGCAGACCGCCGGACACCTTGTAGCCGCCGCCACCGAACTTGCCGCCGGCGTGCAGCTGCGTGAGCACCAGCTCGACGGCGCTGATCTTCTCGACCGGGTGGATGTCGGTGGGGATGCCGCGGCCGTTGTCCTTGACGCGCACGCCGCCGTCGGCGAGCAGGGTCACGTCGATGTGCGTGGCGTAGCCGGCGAGCGCCTCGTCGACGGAGTTGTCGACGATCTCGTAGACGAGGTGGTGCAGGCCGCGCGGGCCCGTCGAGCCGATGTACATGCCGGGGCGCTTGCGCACGGCCTCGAGACCCTCGAGGACCGTGATCGCGCTGGCGTCGTAGTCGACGCCGTTGGGTCGGGCGTCCGCGGGAGCGGCTGGGGGAGCCGTCGCCGGCGCCGACGCGGGTGCCGAGCCGTTGGTCGAGTCGGGAACCGAGTCTGTGGAGCCCGAGGGGCTCTGGGTGGTGCTGGTGGTGGTCGGCTCGTCGGCGTCGGACACGTCGCGCTTCTTTTACCCTTTGTGCGGGTGCGTTCAGACCTCTGGGGGGCGGCTCGACGTGCCGTCGAGCCGCAACCTCATCATTCTAACGGTCCGCGAGGGGGAACCGTGCCCTCAGACGCGCGGAACGGCCATTTTCCGGCCCGAACACCCCGTCATCCGAGGGGGGAGTCACGACCCGGCCCCCCAGCGCGCCTGTGACGCCTTCTCACGGGTCACGCCGTTCGCAGCCGTCGCGCTGGGCCCACCGGTCCATTCTCCCGCTCCCGGACGCCGCGGTCACGCACCGTCCACAGGTCCGTTCGTGCCCTCCCGCGCCCTTCCAGCAGGTATGCCGGGA
>CBHRRQ010000284.1:0-4325 GCA_966081555.1 uncultured Terrabacter sp. | reverse complement strand
AAGAAGGCGGCCCCCACGAAGAAGGCGACCCCCACGAAGAAGGCCGCCACGAAGAGTGCGTCCGGGTCGACCGCCCGCACGTCATCCCGAACCGCAACGGCCGGTAAGCCGTCTCCCACGACATCCACCCGAGCGGGTACGGCGAGCGCGAAGTCCGCCGCGAAGGTCCCCGCCACGCGTACGAAGAAGGCAGCAGTGACGACGAGCTCAACCGCAGGTCCCCGCTCCAGCGCGACGAAGACCGCGACGAAGACCGCAAGCAAGCCCAGCGCCCGCGCCATCGCCGAGCGTCTCAGGGTCAAGGACGACGAGAGCCCCTGGAGCGAGGACGAGATCCGCGAGGTGCGTGGCGTCCTGGTCGAGGAGATCGAGCAGCACCGGGTCGAGCTGAAGCTCGCCGAGGACGAGCTCGACGACCTGCTCCGGGCATCGGGTGACGGCGCCGGCGACGACCAGGCCGACGCCGGGGCCAAGACGGCCGAGCGTGAGCACGAGATCTCCGTGGCCGCCAACGCGCGCGCGAGCCTGCTCCAGGCCGAGCACGCGCTCGAGCAGCTCGAGGCCGGCACCTACGGCATCTGCGAGAACTGCGGCAACCCGATCGGCAAGCTTCGACTTCAGGCACGTCCTCGTGCGACCCTGTGCATGACATGCCAGCAGAAGCAGGACCGCCACTGACGCCAGATCACGCCACGTCGACGCCCCGAGCGGGCGTCGACTGCGTGTCCACCACTACGAGCGACGAGACCGTGAGCTCGACCCCTCCCGACGAGAGCCGTCCGACGCCTGCTCGGCGCAAGCGGCTCTTCGTCCTCCTCGGGGTCGTCGCGGTGCTCGCGTACCTCAGCGACCAGCTCACCAAGCTCGTCGCCCTCGACGTGCTCGCCGACGGCGAGCCGCGGCCGTTCATCGGCGACGTCATCCGTTTCAAGCTCATCGGCAACCCCGGTGCCGCGCTGTCGCTCGGTGCCGGCAACACGTGGGTGATGACGGGCATCGCGCTCGCCGTCCTGGTGGCGATCGTCGTCGTCGCGCGCCAGCTCGGCTCGCGCGCCTGGGCGGTGGCGCTCGGCCTGCTGCTCGGGTCGGCCATCGGCAACCTCACCGACCGTTTCGTGCGGCCGCCGGGTGGTGGCCAGGGCCACGTCGTCGACTTCATCGACTACAACCGCTGGTTCATCGGCAACGTGGCGGACATCTGGATCGTCTCGGCGGCCGGCCTCATCGTCGTGCTCGCTCTCGTCGGCATCGGCGTCGACGGTCGCCGTGAGCACGGCTCGTCGAAGACCGAAGACGACACGCCGGCCGGGCGGGGTGACGATGCCTGACGTGCGCACCGTCCTCGTCCCCGACGGGCTCGAAGGAGAGCGCGTCGACGCCGGTGTCGCGCGCCTCTTCGGGGTCTCCCGCACCAAGGCGGCCGACCTCGCCGCCGACGGCCACGTCGTCGTCGACGGAAAGACCGTCGCCAAGTCCGAGCGGCTCTCGGCCGGTGCGATGCTCGAGGTGTCGCTGCCGGCCGCCGCGGCGAGTCCGAGCATCGCGGTCATCGCCCAGCCCGTGCCGGGCATGACGATCGTCCACGACGACGACGACATCGTCGTGGTCGACAAGCCGGTCGGCGTCGCGGCCCACCCCAGCCTGAACTGGACGGGGCCCGACGTCGTCGGTGGCCTGGCGGCCGCCGGCTATCGCATCTCGACCTCCGGCGCCCCAGAGCGTCAGGGCATCGTGAGCCGGCTCGACGTCGGCACGTCAGGTCTGATGGTGGTCGCCAAGAGCGAGTACGCCTACTCGCGCCTCAAGCAGATGTTCCGGAGCCGGCAGGTCGACAAGACCTACCACACGCTCGTGCAGGGCCTGCCCGACCCGCTCGTCGGCACGGTCGACGCGCCCATCGGCCGGAGGCCCGGGGCCGAGTTCAAGTTCGCGGTGATGAGCACCGGCAAGCCGTCGGTGACGCACTACGAGGTGCTCGAGGCGTTCCGGCACGCGAGCCTGCTCGAGATCCACCTCGAGACGGGGCGCACCCACCAGATCCGGGTCCACATGGCCGCCCTCAAGCACCCGTGCTGCGGCGACCCGCTCTACGGGGCCGACCCGAAGCTGGCCGCGCGTCTCGGGCTCGACCGGCAGTGGCTGCACGCCACCGGCCTCGGCTTCGAGCACCCCGGCACGGGGGAGTACGTCCACTTCGAGAACGCGTACCCCGAGGACCTGCAGCGCGCGCTCGACATCGTCGCGACGCTCTGACCCTTCACCCTCGAGCAGAGGGTGAAGCCTGCCGTCGACAGGCGCCGTATGCCGTGATCGACACCCCCGCCGACACCCCCGCCGACACGCGCGGGGGCGTCGGTGGCCGGGCTTAGACTCGTCCACGATGTCGACCGAAGCAGCCCCGCGCAACGACCAGAACTTCGTGCACCTCCACGTGCACACGGAATACTCCATGCTCGACGGTGCGGCCCGCATCGGCGACCTCTTCTCCGAGGCGGCGCGCATGGGCATGCCGGCGCTGGCGACCACCGACCACGGCTACGTGTTCGGCGCCTACGAGTTCTGGAAGAAGGCGCAGGGCACCGGCGTCAAGCCGATCATCGGCGTCGAGGCCTACATCACGCCGGGCACGCACCGCACCGACCGCACCAAGGTCAGCTGGGGTGACGGGGGTCGCGACGACATCTCCGGCAGCGGCGCCTACACGCACATGACGATGCTCGCCCAGAACAACGAGGGCATGCACAACCTGTTCCGGATGAGCTCCATCGCGAGCCTCGACCAGGTGTACACGAAGTGGCCGCGCATCGACCGCGAGCTGCTCTCGACCTACGGCAAGGGCCTCATCGTCACCACCGGGTGCCCGTCGAGCGAGATCCAGACCAAGCTGCGGTTCGGCATGTACGACGAGGCCCGCGAGGTGGCCGGCGAGCTGCGCGACATCTTCGGCAACGAGAACGTCTACGTCGAGCTCATGGACCACGGCCTCGACATCGAGCGGCGCACCCAGAAGGACCTCATCCGCCTGGCCCGCGACCTCAAGCTGCCGCTCGTCGCCACCAACGACCTGCACTACACGCGTGCCGAGGACGCCAAGGCGCACGCGGCGCTGCTGTGCGTCCAGTCCGGCTCGACCCTGATGGACCCCAACCGGTTCAAGTTCGACGCCGACGACTTCTACCTGAAGTCCGCCCAGGAGATGCGCCACCTGTGGCGCGAGCTGCCCGAGGCCTGCGACAACACGCTGCTCATCGCCGAGCGCTGTGAGGTCTCCTTCACCGAGGGCGAGGGCCGCTACATGCCGCGCTTCCCGGTGCCCGAGGGCGAGGACGAGACCTCCTGGTTCATCAAGGAGGTCGAGACCGGCCTGCAGCGGCGCTTCCCCGAGGGGGTGCCCGACTACGCCCGCAAGCAGGCGGCCTTCGAGGAGGACGTCATCGTCTCCAAGGGCTACCCCGGCTACTTCCTCGTCGTCGCCGACTTCATCAACTGGGCCAAGCGCAACGGCATCCGCGTGGGCCCCGGCCGTGGCTCCGGCGCCGGGTCGATGTGCGCCTACGCGATGGGCATCACCGACCTCGACCCCGTGCCGCACGGACTCATCTTCGAGCGGTTCCTCAACCCCGAGCGCATGTCGATGCCCGACTTCGACGTCGACTTCGACGAGCGCCGGCGCGGCGAGGTCATCAAGTACGTCACCGAGAAGTACGGCTCCGAGCGCGTCGCGCAGATCGTCACCTACGGCACCATCAAGGCCAAGCAGGCCGTCAAGGACGCCAGCCGCGTCATGGGCCACCCGTTCGCCGTCGGCGAGCAGCTGACCAAGGCGATGCCGCCCGACGTCATGGGCAAGGGCGTGCCGCTCTCCGAGATCTACAACCCCGAGCACAAGCGCTACAACGAGGGCGTCGACTTCCGCGCCCTCGTGCAGACCGAGAAGCACTTCCAGGACGTCGTCGACACCGCCAAGGGCCTCGAGGGCCTGAAGCGCCAGTGGGGCGTGCACGCTGCCGGCGTCATCATGTCGAGCGAGCCGCTCGTCGACGTCATCCCCATCATGAAGCGGCTGCAGGACGGCCAGGTCATCACGCAGTTCGACTACCCGAGCTGCGAGTCGCTCGGCCTGGTCAAGATGGACTTCCTCGGCCTGCGCAACCTCACGATCCTCGACGACGCCATCGAGAACATCAAGGTCAACCGCGACGAGGACATCGACCTCGACGCCCTGTCCAAGGACATGACCGACAAGGCCACCTACGACCTGCTCGGTCGCGGCGACACGCTCGGCGTCTTCCAGCTCGACGGTGGCGGCATGCGCGCGCTGCTGC
>CBHRRQ010000283.1:0-4353 GCA_966081555.1 uncultured Terrabacter sp. | reverse complement strand
GAGCACGGCATCGGCGTGCGCGACGGCAAGTTCTGCGCCCACCTGCTCGTCGACGAGCTGCTCGAGGACCCGTGGGGCGAGCGCGCGGGCACCGCGGTGCGCGCGAGCATCGGCCTCGGCTCGACGCTCGAGGGGGTCGACCGCCTGGTCTCCGCCGTCGCCGAGCTCGTTGCGCACGGCCCGTCGGCCGACTGGACCCTCACCGAGACGGGGTGGGCCGTCGAGGGCACCGACCCGCGCGACGTCGAGGTCGAGCGTCCCTGGTGACCGCGGCTGCGGCCACCTGATCCTGTTGCGGGTGTGACCCTTCAGAGGGCCTGCTGGTCGTCTGCCTTCCGGTGGGGTGATCGCCACAGCAGACGCCAGACCATCCGGCAGGTGACCCGTCGGGCCCGGTGCGGTCAGCGCTTCGGCAGGGCGTAGCTGGCCCATACCGCGGCATGGTCGGCGCGGTTCACCGCGACCTGCCCGGCCGAGACGACGGTGAGCCCGCCGCTCAGCAGGTGGTCGAGCTGCACGAAGGCCGGCAGGCGGTTGCCCGCGAACGGCCACGTGCGCACCCATCCCTGCCCGTCGGTGACCTGCGCGTCGGAGAGCCCTGCGGCCACGTCGCGCATGGCCGGATGGCCGTACGACGCGTTGAAGTCGCCCGCCATGACGACGGGCTCGTCGCCGTCGAGGCGCTCCTTCCACGTCTGGAGCGCCCGGAGCCCGGCACGCCACTCGACGGTGTCGCCACGCAAGGGAGCCGTCGGGTGGGCCACCTTGAGACGCACGGTCCCCTTCGGCGTCGTGACGTCGAGCTCGGGCTGGACGCTCTGCGTGGCCTCGACCGCCGGGTCGGTGCCGGCGCTGCGCACCGAGAGCGGGTAGCGCGACAGCACCATCGTGCCGCTGTAGGTGCTGGGCCGCGCGGCTCCCTCGCGGTGCGTGAAGTAGTCGCCCGCCCCCTCGGCGTCGAGCCGCTGGAGCAGGGCGGGCGTCGCCTCGACGAGCACGAGCACGTCGACGGAGTGGAAGCGGACGGCATCCATGAGCTGGTTGGCGTTGGCCGCGCCGACCCAGACGTTCGCCGACATGACGGTGAGGTCGGGCTCGACCTTCGGCGACGTCGAGGCGCGGAAGGCCGGAGCGGCGACGGCGACCGCGACCGCCAGCGCGACGGCGACGGGGATCGCCATCACCCAGCGCCGCAGCACCAGCGTCGCCGCGAGGAGCAGACCCAGCCCGATGAGCACGAACGGGCCGGCCGTCTGCAGCACGACGACGAGGTATGCCGTCGAGTCGAGCCAGCGCAGCGCCCCCACTGCGGCCAGGACGAGCAGCACGAGCGCGATGGCCGCGTCGAGCCAGCGGCCACGGCGGCCACGACGCCCCCGGCGTCGCCGAGGCGCAGGTGCTGAGGGGACGCCGTCCGCCAGGGACGTTCCGGGCTCGTCGGGACCGTGGGGCCCGCCCATCGCATCCTTCGGGTCCGTGCCGTCGGACCGGTCGGGAGCGCCCGCCGCACCCGCCCCGCCCACCCGCTGCACGGTCACGTCAGGCCTGCAGCACGACCGGGATGATCATCGGCCGACGGCGGATCTTGCCGCCGACCCACGAACCGACGGCCCGGCGTACGACCTGCTGCAGCTGCTGGTCGTCGCGCACACCGTTGGCCACGGCCTCCTCGACGGCCCGCTCGACCTTGGGGATGACCTGCTGGAAGATCTCCTCGTCCTCGACGAAGCCGCGCGCGGTGATCTCGGGGCCGCTCGCGATCTTGCCGGTGGCGGCATCGAGCACGACGATGCACGTGATGAAGCCCTCGTCGCGCAGGATGCGGCGGTCCTTGAGCAGCGCCTCGTCGGCCCCGCCCACGCTGCTGCCGTCGACGTAGACGTAGCCGCACTCGACGACGCCGGCGACGGACGCGTGCCCGTCGACGAGGTCGACCACGACGCCGTCCTCGGCCAGCACGACGTTGTCAGGGTGGACACCGGACTGGATCGCGAGCTGGGCGTTGGCGTACATGTGCCGCCACTCGCCGTGGACCGGCAGGACGTTGCGCGGCTTGACGATGTTGTAGCAGTAGAGCAGCTCGCCGGCGCTGGCGTGCCCGGACACGTGCACCTTGGCGTTGCCCTTGTGCACGACGTTCGCGCCCAGGCGCATGAGGCCGTTGATGATGCGGTAGACGGCGTTCTCGTTGCCGGGGATGAGGCTGCTCGCGAGCAGCACGGTGTCGCCCGGACCCACGTCGATGCGGTGGTCGCGGTTGGCCATCCGCGAGAGCGCCGCCATCGGCTCGCCCTGCGAGCCGGTGCAGATGAGGACGAGCTCGTCGTCGCGGAGGCTGTCGATCTTCTTGATGTCGACGAGGATGCCGTCGGGCACCTTGAGGTAGCCGAGCTCGGAGGCGATGCCCATGTTGCGCACCATGGAGCGGCCGACCATCGCGACCTTGCGGCCGGCCTTCTCGGCGGCGTCGAGCACCTGCTGGACGCGGTGCACGTGGCTGCTGAAGCAGGCGACGATGATGCGCCGCTCGGCGTGCCGGAAGACCTTGTCGATGGCGGGCGCGATCTCGAGCTCGGGCGTGGTGAAGCCCGGCACGTCGGCGTTGGTGGAGTCGGTGAGGAAGAGGTCCACGCCCTCCTCGCCCAGGCGGGCGAAGGCGCGCAGGTCGGTCAGGCGGCCGTCGAGCGGCAGCTGGTCCATCTTGAAGTCGCCGGTGTGCAGCAGCGTGCCGGCCTCGGTGCGCACGAAGACGGCGAGCGCGTCGGGGATCGAGTGGTTGACGGCCACGAACTCGAGGTCGAAGACGCCGAGCCGCTCGCGCTGGCCCTCGCGGACCGCCATCGTGTACGGCCGGATGCGGTGCTCCTTCAGCTTCGCCTCGACGAGGGCGAGCGTGAGGGTCGACCCGATGAGCGGGATGTCGCCCTTGAGGCGGAGCAGGTACGGGACCGCGCCGATGTGGTCCTCGTGGCCGTGCGTGAGGACGATGGCCTCGATGTCGTCGAGGCGGTCCTCGATGTAGCTGAAGTCCGGGAGGATGAGGTCGACGCCCGGGTGGTGGTCCTCGGGGAAGAGGACGCCGCAGTCGATGACGAGGAGCTTGCCCTTCGTCTCGACGACGGCCATGTTGCGACCGACCTCGCCGAGCCCTCCGAGTGCGACGACCCGCAGGCCGTTGTCGGGAAGGGCGGGGGGCGTGGTCAGCTCGGGGTGGGGATGGCTCACAGGTGTCCTGTCTTTGGGTGGTGCGCCCGTGCCGGCGAGGGCCGCGGGCAGAGGTCAGGCGGCGGTCATCCGACCGCCGAGATGGCGTCGCGCACGAGCGCGGTCTGGGCGTCGTCGGCCTCGACGAGCGGCAGGCGCACGACCGGCGAGGCGATGACGCCCTGAACGGCGAGACCGGCCTTGGCCATGATGGCGCCCTGGGTGACGTTCATGACGGCGTTGACGAGCGGCGTGAGGCGGCGGTGGACGGCGCGCGCGTCGTCCCAGCGTCCCTCGACGACGGCGTCGGCCATCTCGCGGTATGCCGTCGGGGCGACCTGCGAGGTGACGCCGACGAAGCCGACGGCACCGTTGACGAAGTGGCCGAGGTTCATCGCGTCGTCGCCGGAGTACCAGTCGAGACCGGTCTCCTGCATCATCTCGCTGGCGAACCAGAGGTCACCGCGGGCGTCCTTGACCGCCGCGATGCGCTCGTGCCCGGCGATGCGCAGGTAGGTCTCGCGCGCGATGGCGATGCCCGAGCGGCCGGGGATGTCGTAGAGCATGACCGGCAGGTCGCTCGCGTCGGCGATCGCCGTGAAGTGCGCGACGAGACCGGCCTGCGGCGGCTTGTTGTAGTAGGGGGTAACGGCGAGCACCGCGTGGGCACCCGCCTTGGCCGCGGCCTGGACCGACTCGATGCTCTTGGCGGTGTCGTTGCTGCCGGCCCCGGCGATGATCACCGCGCGCTGGCCCACGGCATCGATGACGGCCCGGAGCAGCTCGTCCTTCTCCGCCGCCGAGGTGGTCGGGGACTCGCCGGTGGTGCCGGAGACGACGAGGCCGTCGTGGCCGGCGTCGACGAGGTGGGTCGCGAGGCGCTGGGCGGCGTCGAGGTCCAGGGAACCGTCGGGCCGCATGGGCGTGACCATCGCCGAGAGAACACGTCCGAGGGCGGGTGCGTCAGCCATGGGGCCAAGGTTAGCGCCCCGTGCTCGGCGCGCCGCCGTGTGCCCATGCGGGGCCCGTGACTCGCCGTCGTGCGCCGCCGGAAGGAGGCCGGTCCGGGCACAGAAGAGGGGGGGGCCCACTCCCTCGGGGGGGCGCGTTTTGCCGCGCCACCCCCAACAACCCGCCAGCGGGGCGGGG
>CBHRRQ010000282.1:0-4395 GCA_966081555.1 uncultured Terrabacter sp. | reverse complement strand
CTTGGTCTGCACGTAGTGCACGTCGGCGGGGTCGGTGATGCCGGCCCGCTCCATGGCGACCTTCACGGCGTCGGCGACCTTCTGCACCATGGCGACGTAGCCGATCTCCTCGGGCTTGATCGGCTCGCTCATCGCGAAGCCGACCGTGAGCCGCAGGTCGTCGGACGGCTCGGCCTTGTCGGCCGGCACGGTCGCGAAGATCGTGGCGTGCGGGCTGATGACGCCGTCGGTGCCGCCGGACCACACGATCGGCACCTGCTTGACCTGCTCGGCCGGTGCGCCCTTCTCGACGAGCACCTCGCGGAAGGCGCGGTCGGCGATGATGCGCGTGTAGTCGTTGACGCCACCGTTGCCCTCGGTCTTGCCGATGATGGCGATGACCCGGCCGGCCTCCATCACGCCGTCGTCGATGAGCTTCGCGAGCTCGGACGCGTCGGCGACCGAGTGGATGGGGACCTTGCGCACCTCAATGGCTTCGGGCACGTGAATCACCTTTCTCTTTCAGGGTTTTCGATGACGGTCCCGATGTGGCCGTCGATGGCGGTGGCGAGCTGGTCGAGCGCCGTCACGATGGAGCGCCGGCCCCCGGCGCGGACGAAGCGCATCGCGGCGTCGACCTTCGGGCCCATGGAGCCCGACGCGAAGTGGCCGGCGGCGGCATACGCCTCCATCTCGGCGAGGGTGACGCGGCCGATGTCATGCGCGTCAGGGGTTCCCCAGCCGGCGACGGCGTGGGCGACGTCGGTGGCGATGACGAGCACGTCGGCGTCGACCGCCCGGGCGAGCAGGGCCGCGGTGAGGTCCTTGTCGATGACCGCCTCAACGCCGTGCACCGCACCGCTAGCGCTCCGCACGACCGGGATGCCGCCGCCGCCGGCCGCGACGACGACGTAGCCGGCGCCGAGCAGGGTCAGCAGCGTGTGCGTCTCGAGGACCTCGATCGGCTCGGGCGAGGCGACAATGCGTCGCCAGCCCTTCTCGCCGCGGTCCTCCCAGCGCTCTCCGTGGTCGATGAGCGTCTGCGCCTGCTCGCGGGGGAGGAAGCGTCCGATCGGCTTGGTGGGGCGGGCGAAGCCGGGGTCGTCGGCGGCCACGAGGGTACGCGTGACGAGCGCCGCGACCGGACGCTCGGCTCCGCGGGCGGCGAGCGACGCCTCGAGGGTGTCGAGCAGGGTGAAGCCGATGGTCCCCTGCGTCTGAGCGCCGCACCAGTCGAGCGGGACCGGGGGCACGACGTGCGCGGCGAGCTCGTTCTTGACGAGGAGGTTGCCGACCTGGGGACCGTTGCCGTGCGTCACGACGACCTCGTGGCCGGCCGCGACGAGGTCGGCGAGGTGCTCGCTGGCGACCGCGATCGCGGCGCGCTGGGCGTGCGGCGTCGCGCTGCCGTCAGGCCCCGTCATGGCGTTGCCGCCCAGCGCCACGAGCACCCTCACGGTGCGTCCTTGCTCATGCAGGCAGTAGTGGGGGCGGTCGTCATGGCGTGAGCCTAGGGAGCGCGTGCGAGCGGGCGCGTTGTCACCTCCTGCCCAACCACACCAGCCGGATTGGCAGATGTATGCCGTCCGTCGCAGCGAGTGTCGCGTCCTTCGAGGGCTGCGTGCGGGTAGGGGAAGATAATGAAGAAGGACGAGATCGTCGCGTCGCAGGTCCAGCCAGGAGGGGGTGGGACGTTGGGTGTCGGAGTGCTGCTCGCGGTCGTGGGTGCGATCCTGACCTTCGCGGTCCGGGCCAACACGACGGTCATCAACCTGCCCATCGCGGGGGTCATCCTCATGATCGCCGGTGGTCTGCTGATCTGGCACGGCAGCAAGGGCCACCGCCGCAAGCGCATCATCACGCGCGAGGAGGGCCCCAACGGCGTGACGAACACCGTGCGCCAGACCATCGAGGAACGCGACATCGACTGACGCTGCCCCTTTTGGCGGTGTGTGGGCCGCGTCGTGCCCTCAGCGGTTGTAGACGTCGAGCCCGAACCTGTTCAGTCCTGGCTGCGCGGCATACCCCAGGTAGGGCTGGTGGAAGATGTCCTCGAGGCTCGCGAGCAGGGAGTAGTGGTTGTAGGACGTGCTGCTCACCGTGCCGCCCTTGGTGAACGGCGACAGCACCAGCGCTCCCACCCGCCCGCCACCGAGCCCGGTGATGCCCGGCGCGGGGCTGTTCGGGCCCGGGCCCTCGCCGCAGCAGGCGGAGGCGTCGCTCTGCGGCCCGTCGGACTCGTCGAAGGTGATGACGAGCAGCCCGTCCTTGCGGAAGGCGGCCGAGTCGGTGATGCGCGGCACCCACTCCTGCAGGAAGGCGTCGGCGCTTGTCAGGCCCCCCGGCTGGCCATCGACGCACGGGCTGTCGTGGCCGTCGTGGCACAGGTTGGGCGTGATGTAGCTGAGGGCCGGTGTCGTGTCGGCGGAGCCGAGGTCGGAGGCGAGTTGCGTCAGGTCGACGACGTCGCGCGCGCAGGTCGACGAGCCGGTCACGGACGCGAGGTACAGGAACGGGTTGTGCCGCACCGCGTACTGGTCGCCGACGCGCGCCCTCTGCGTGTCGTCGGCCGCGCCGAGCTGCGGGTGGCGGCAGGGAGTGCCCATGTCCTCCATGTAGCCGCGCCACGTGGTGCCCGACGACGTCAGCTGCCCGGGCAGGCTCGGCACGTAGGACGGCAGCACGCACCCGTCGCCGACGTACTGTCCGGGGGACACGACAGCGGACGGTGCCGTGACGAAGGGTGAGTACACCTGGCAGTCGGCCTGCGTCTGGGCGTTCGGTCCCTGGCCCGTGACCTGCGCGATGTAGTTGGGCAGCGAGTTGTGGGCGGTGCCGTAGTACTGGCTGAGCAGCACGCCCTGTGAGCGCAACGTCTGCGACAGGTAGGGAGCGGCCGAGCCGGCGCCCCACGTCTCGTCGTAGCCCTTGTTCTCGAGGTTGATGACGAAGACGTGACCCACGGGCGGCAGGTAGCCGCCCGGTGCTGCGCCAGCTCCGGCACTGGTGGCAACGGCGGCACCGGCGCTGCCGCCGCCCGCCAGGGTCGAGGTCACGAGCGCGACGAGGGCCGCCAGGGCGACGACGACGGAGTTGCGGGAGCGGTTCACGGCAGGGTCCATCCTTGCGAGAGAGCGAGCTTCTTGAGGGCGTTCCAGTCCTCGTAGTCGGCGAGACCTGCTGTGGCGCAGGGTGTTCCGACGAAGGGTGGCACGTCATAACGCGGCGCCGACGTGTCGTGCAGGGTGAAGTCGAGCACCTCGGCGAGGTTGCGCGCCGCGGCATCGCGGGGACTCAGCGGGGCGAGCCCCCAGCGCCACTCGATCATCTTGAGCACCGAGGTGTGGTCGTAGGTGTCGTGGGCGACGTGGCCACGCCGCGCCATCGGCGAGATGACGAGGCACGGGACGCGGAAGCCACGCAGGGTGCAGTCGGGCCGTGCGTCGGGTGCCGTGGTCGGGGCCACGTGGTCGTAGAAGCCGCCCCACTCGTCGTAGTTGATGACGAGCACCGTCCGCTCCCAGTTGGGGCTGTCGACGAGGGTGGAGTAGACGGTGTCGAGGAAGTGCTGACCGGCGCGAATGTCGCTGTGCGGGTGGTCGTCGGCCGAGGTACCGGTCGCCTCGTCGGTGAACTGCGGGTCGACGAACGACACGGCGGGCAGGGTGCCGGCGGCGGCGTCGGCCCGGAAGCGGGCGAAGGGGCTCGAGATGTCGGCGTACCTCGTCCCCCAGAGGGCGGTGAACGGCACGTCGTTGAAGTAGTAGCGGGCCGGGACGCCCGCCGCAGCCAGCCGGTCCCAGATGGTGGGCATCGTGGTGATGGTCGTGGAGTTGTGGATGCGGTCGGTCTGGGCGGAGTGCATGTAGAACCGGTTCGGATAGGTCTCGGCGAGCACGGCGGAGAAGTAGCCGTCGCAGACGGTCCAGTCGCGTGCGGCCTTGCCGTAGAAGGCCTGGTCGGCGTCCGTGTAGTAGCCGATGGCGAACTCGTCGTTGTCGCCCGAGCGCAGCCAGCCGTCGCATCGCCCGTCGTTGTACTGCACCCGCCCGCCCTCGTAGGAGTGGTCGGGGTCGGGGTGCCCGCAGCCTTGGAAGTCCCTCAGGTGGTGAGTGCCGTGAGGGATGCCGTAGCGGTCGACGTACGTGAGGCCGGCCTGCTTGCCGCGCGCGCCGGGGACCCAGCCGAGGAAGTGGTCGAACGATCGGTTCTCCATCATGACGACGACGACGTGGTCGATGCCGGACTGCTCAGGAGGGGGGAGGGGGGCAGGCGCGGTGGCGGCGGTCGCGTTCCCGGTGGTGGAGGCGCCGAGGGCGACCGCACCGGCCGTCGCCGCGGCAGCACTCAGGGCCTGTCTTCTCGTGATGTGCATGCCGGGGTCAACGAGCGTGGCGCCCGAAGATCACGGCCTCG
>CBHRRQ010000281.1:0-4402 GCA_966081555.1 uncultured Terrabacter sp. | reverse complement strand
GTGACCGCGGCGAGCATGCCCGGCAGGTGGGCCGCTCCCCCGGCCCCGGCGATGATCACCGACAGGCCGCGACCGTGCGCCTGCTTGCCGTAGTCGATCATCTCCTCGGGCATCCGGTGCGCCGAGACGACGTCGGCCTCGTAGCCGATGCCGAACTCGTCCAACGCCTCCGCGGCGGCCTTCATGACCGGCCAGTCGGAGTCGGAGCCCATCACGATCCCGACCCGGGGCTGCACCTGCGCGCTCATCTCACTCGCTCTCGTTCCCGAGGTCCCCGGCGAACCAGGCGGCCGCGTGCCGCGCCCGCTCGAGGCAGTCGTCCAGGTCCTCGCCGTAGGTGTTGACGTGGCCGACCTTCCGGCCCGGCCGCAGCTCCTTGCCGTAGAGGTGCACCCGCAGCTGCGGGTCGCGGGCGAGGGCGTGCGGGTAGCCGTCGTAGAGGTGCCCGACGTCGGGGTCGGGCCCGCCCAGGATGTTGACCATGACCGTCCACCGCTGGCGCGGCGCCGGCGAGCCGAGCGGGAGGTCCATCACCGCGCGCAGGTGGTTCTCGAACTGCGAGGTGACGGCGCCGTCCTGGCTCCAGTGACCGGTGTTGTGCGGCCGCATGGCGAGCTCGTTGACGAGGATCCGGCCGTCGGTGGTCTCGAAGAGCTCGACCGCGAGGATCCCGGTGACGCCCAGCTCACCGGCGACCTTGAGGGCGATCGCCTGCGCCTCGCCGGCGAGCTCGTCGGAGAGGCCGGGCGCCGGCGCGACGACCTCGTGGCAGATGCCGTCACGCTGGGTGGTCTGCACGACGGGGTACGCCGCCGCCTGACCGCTCGGCGAGCGGGCGACGATCGCCGACAGCTCACGGCGGAAGTCGACGAGCTCCTCGGCGAGGATCCGCACACCGGCACTCGCGGCCACCTCGAACGGCCCGGCGGCGTCCGCGGCCGAGCGAACCACCCAGACGCCCTTGCCGTCGTACCCCCCGCGCGTGGTCTTGAGGACGCACGGGAGCCCGAAGGCCTCGACCTCCTCGACCGAGGTGACGATCGCGTTGCGCGGGCACGGCACGCCGAGCTCGGCGAGCCGCTCGCGCATCAGCCCCTTGTCCTGGGCGTAGACGAGCGCCTCGGGTCCCGGCCGCACGGCGACCCCGGCGCGCTCCAAGGCGTGCAGGTGCTCGGTCGGGACGTGCTCGTGGTCGAAGGTGACCGCGGCGCACCCGTCGGTCACCTTCAGCAGGGTGTCGAGGTCGCGGTAGTCACCGACGAGGTGGTCCGGGATGACCTGCGCGGCCGAGACTCCCTCGGCCTCCGCGAGCAGCCGGAGCGGAAGGCCCAGGGCGATGGCCGGCTGGGCCATCATCCGGGCGAGCTGACCACCGCCGATGACGGCGAGAGTGGGGGCGGACACCGGCAAAGAGTATCGACCCGCGGCTCTGCCCGGCGCAGCGCCCGCGACCCGGGAGACGTCAGGAGACGGAAACTGCGCCGGGCTCGAACCGCAGCCCCTTGCCCCGCACCGTGGTGATCAGGTGGGGGTGGCGGCTGTCGTCACCGATCTTGCGCCGAACCCATCCGAGGTGCACGTCGATCGTCTTGGAGGAGGTCCAGAACCGGGTCGCCCAGACGTCCTGCATTAGCTCGTCGCGACTCACGATCGTGCCGGCGTTGCTGATCAGCTTGTGCAGGAGGTCGAACTCCTTGCGTGACAGCCTCACCTCCTCCTCGCCACGCCACACGCGGCGCGTCTCGGGGTCGACACGGATGTCCTGAACCTGGATCACAAGCAAAATGTAGGCAGCCGACATACCGCCGGTTGCTCGATTGCCCGATCCTGCCAGTGACATCTTGTTGCCAGCTCAAAGGTGGCTCACAGGAAGGCACTCAGTGCCGTCGTACGGCCACCGGCTCGACGATGCCGAAGCCGCGCACCGGGCGGGCCGGCAGCCGCCGGGTCTCGAACTGCTCGGGCGGGAGGAGTGCCGCGGTCGGCTCGTCGATGATGATCCGGTTGCGTCGCGCGACCGCGGTGAGCCGGGCGGCCATGTTGACCGGAGGCCCGAAGACGTCGCCCAGCCGGGTGACCACCGAGCCGCTCGCCAGACCGAGGCGGACGTCGGGCATGCGCGGGTCGCGGCCGATGACGTTGATGATCCCCTCGGCGGTGTCGTAGGCGCGGATCGGGTCGTCGTTCACGAAGAGGACCGAGTCGCCCAGGCTCTTGATGACCCGGCCCTGCTGCTGCGCGACGACGTCGGCGCACCGGGACTCGAACACCTCGACGAGATCGCCGATCTTCTCCTGGGTGAGGGTGTTCGACAGCGCGGTGAAGGAGACGATGTCGGCGAAGCCGACGGTCACCTGCGTGGTGCCCAGGTCCTCCGCTTCGGTCGCCTCCAGGCGCGCCAGGGCGGCGGTCATGTGCCGGCGCCAGGCGTAGGTGAGCAGCTCCTCGAAGCGGGCGTTGAACTCCTCGGTGACCGACGCGGCGATCTTCGCGACGCTCGCGCCCCCCTCCTCCAGGCGGCCGAGCGCCTCGAGGTGGTGCACCATCGCCGAGACCTCCCAGTCGGAGAGGCGGGCCATGGTGAGGCCGACCCCGCGGGTGATGTTGACGGCCACGTCGAAGTCGACGATGCCGGTGGCGAGGATGTCGCTCAGGGTGGTCAGGGCCGCCAGGTCGTCCTCGGTGTAGAACGCCTCACCGCCCGCCTCGGGGAAGCCGAGCGCCCGCCAGAGCCTCTTGGCCTGGTCGGCGCTCACGCCGGCGCGCTCGGCGATCTCGGGCGCGGTGAAGCGCGCGCCCTCGGGCGTTGACTCGGGCACCGGCTACACGCCCTCGTCGGCGCCGCGGTGGGTGGTGTGCAGCAGGTCGTTGATGCGGCGCTGCGCCTCCTCGACCTGCGGGATGTCGTGCAGCACGACCCGGCCGTCGGTGCTCGCGTCGCTGATGATCAGGGTCCCGCAGCCGAGCAGCCGGTCGACCAGGCCGAACTCGTAGGCGACGTCACTGATCCGGCTCAGCGGGATGTCGTGGCCCCGGCGGGTGAGGACGCCCCGACGCGTGATCAGCCGACGGGTCGTGACCGTGTAGGTCGCGGTCGCCCACTCGAGGACGGGCCGCAGCACGAGCCAGACGACGCCGACGGCCAGCAGCGCCCAGACCACGAGGGAGGCCACGCGGGGCAGCCAGAGGTGTCCGGCCTCCCCGACCGCGACGAGCACGATGAGGGCGAGCAGCGGCAGGAGCAGCGCCTTGGCATGCGTCCGCGTGTGCAGGACGACGGTCTCGCCGTCGTTGAGGAGCTTGCTCGAGATGCCCACGCGTCGCATCCTCTCATCACTCGGCGGGGCGGAGGTGAACCACGTCACCCGCACCGACGGCCCGGTCGCCACCGGGCGTCGCGATGACGAGACGACCGGTCTCGTCCACCGCCGTCGCGGTCCCGACGACGACCTGCCCGTCGGGCAGCTCGGCCCGCACCTGGCGGCCCAGCGTCGCGCTCACCGCGGCGTACGCCGGCCGGAGCATGTCCGGGTCGGCGACCCAGTCGGCGTAGTGCGCGAAGACCGCCCGCAGCACGTGCTGGAGGACGGCCGTGCGGTCGACCGGCCGGCCCGACTCGATGGCCAGCGAGGTCGCCGTCGGCACCGGCAGCTCCTCGGGCGTGAGCGAGGTGTTGAGCCCGATGCCGACGACCGCGGCCGGGCCGTCGGGCGACTCGACCCGCTCGACGAGGATGCCGCACACCTTCCGGTCGGTGGGCGCGTCACCGGCCGAGCCGGTGATGAGCACGTCGTTGGGCCACTTCACCCCGGCGGCGTACCCCTCCTCGCGCAGGGCGGAGGTGACGGCGAGACCGGCCAGCAGTGGCAGCCAGGGCCAGCGCTGCGGCGGGACCTGCGCGACCGGCGGGCGCAGCAGGACGGAGAAGGTCAGCGCCGAGTGCGCCGGGGTCTGCCAGGTCCGGTCGAGGCGGCCGCGCCCGGCGGTCTGGTGCTCGGTGACCACGACCAGCCCCTCCGGGGCTCCGTCGCGGGCGCGCTGGGCCAGCACGGCGTTCGTCGACGCGGCCTCGGGCAGGATGTCGACCACGAACGTGTCGTCGGCCGTGGCGATCCTCACAGAATCCAGGGGAGCTCGCCCATTCGCGTCGTTCGTCACGGGCACTAGTCTGCCCGTTTGTGACTGCCTCCTCTGCACAGCCCGACGAGACCACCCCCGACCTGCACACGACGGCCGGGAAGCTGGCCGACCTCGACCGGCGCATCGACGAGGCGGTGCACGCCGGCTCGGCCAAGGCGGTCGAGAAGCAGCACGCCAAGGGCCGCAAGACCGCCCGTGAGCGGATCGAGATGCTCTTCGACGAGGGCTCGTTCCAGGAGCTCGACGAGCTGGCGCGGCACCG
>CBHRRQ010000280.1:0-4440 GCA_966081555.1 uncultured Terrabacter sp. | reverse complement strand
GTGGCTCGTCACCATCGCGCACCGCAAGGCCGTCGACGTCGTCCGGGCGGGCGCACGCCACGCGGTCCCGGTCGCGGAGGTGCCCGACGTCACCGCCCCACGCGGCGACCAGCCGGAGGAGGCGCTGCCCGACAGCGACCTCTGGGCCGCGCTGGCCGCCCTGCCCGACAAGCAACGCCTCTGCGTCGCCTACCACCACGTGGCCGGACTGCCCCATCCCGAGGTCGCCCGCATCGTCGGCGGCACTGCCGCCGCCGCCCGCCGCGCAGCCGCCGACGGCGTCGCCCGGCTCCGGTCCACGTACGCCCCCCAAGGAAGGCTGAGCCTCCATGTCTGACAACCCGATCGAGCTCCTCACGCGAGAGACGCGCGAGGAGGGTGAGCACCTCGCAGCCCTCCACGCCGCGCTTGTCGGCCGCGCCACCGCCGAGTCCGCCGTCGACGTGACCTACCGCGTCGTCGACTCCCCCGTCGGCGCCCTGCTCCTCGCCGCCACCGAGGCCGGGGTCGTACGCGTGGCCTTCGACGTCGAGGACCACGACCGGGTCCTCGAGTCGCTCGGCACCCACGTCGGCTCGCGCATCCTCCGGGGCGGCGACCGGCTCGACCCCCTGGCCCGCGAGCTCGACGACTACTTCGGCGGAGGCCGCCGCGCCTTCGACGTGCCGGTCGACCTCCGGCTGGCCCACGGTTTCCGGCTCTCGGTGCTGAACCACCTGACGCAGATCCCCTACGGCGCCACCGAGAGCTACAGCCAGGTCGCTTCGGCGTCAGGCAGCCCGCGCGCCGTCCGCGCCGTCGGGTCGGCGTGCGCGACCAACCCGCTGCCGATCGTCGTCCCGTGCCACCGGGTCGTGCGATCCGACGGCTCGCTCGGCGGCTACCTCGGCGGCCTGCCGGCCAAGGAGCTGCTCCTCGGCCTCGAGCGAGGGCAGCGGTGAGCTGGCCCGTCCGCGACACCCGCCTCGTCTACGAGAACCCGTGGATCCGGGTCCGTGAGGACTCCGTCACGCGCCCTGACGGCAGCGAGGGCATCTACGGGGTCGTCGAGCTGCAGCGCCCTGCTGTCTTCGTCGTCGCGCTCACCGACGACGACGAGGTCGTGCTCGTCACCGTCGACCGGCACACCGTGGGCCGGTCGGTCGAGGTGCCGGCGGGCGGCACCGACGGTGAGGACCCCCTCGTCGCGGCCCGCCGCGAGCTCGTCGAGGAGACCGGCCTCACGGCTCGCGACTGGCGCCGGGTCGGGGCGATGAACGCCCTCAACGGCGTCTGCCGCGCACCGGAGGTCGTCTACCTCGCGACCGGCCTCGAAGCGGTCCACGGCTACCACGGAGACACCGGCGAGGGCGCACGCGAGCGGGCGCTCGAGGGCATCGGCGAGGTGCGCACCGTGCCGGTCGGCGACGTGCTCGGCCTGGTGCGCGACGGCACGATCACCGACGGCGAGACCATCGCGGCACTCATGCTCGCCCTGGTCCACCTCGGCCGCGTGCACTGACCCCCTCCCGCCGCGGGGTCGAGCAACAGGACGCACACGGCATACGCCCTCGGTGTGAGCGGAGCCCAGCCGGCGACGGCCTGTTGGTCGACCCGTCACGGCGATGCAACGGTTCGGGGTGCTGCCGTGTCCAAGGGGGTGTACGAAACCAGTGACGACCTGACCGGACCGACGACGCCGACGAGCGGGAGCACATGAGACGGAGGGACGAGGCCGCGTTCCGCGCCTTCGTGGAGGAGCGGCAGACGATGCTGCGCCGGCGCGCCTATTTGCTCTGCGGCAACTGGGCCGACGGCGACGAGCTCGTCCAGGAGGCGCTGGCCCGGGTCTACGTGGCCTGGCCACGCATCGCCACCGGCGCCGAGACCGCCTACACGAGACGCACGATGATGAACCTCTACCTCAACGACCAGCGCAAACGGCGCCGCGAGGTGCTCACCGACGAGGCGCCGGAGCCCGCCACGACCGACCACGACCGCGAGCTCGCGATGACCCTCACCGACCTGCTGCGCGACCTTCCGGAGAAGCAGCGCGCCGTACTCGTCCTCCGCTTCTGGGAGGACCTCACCGTGCCCCAGATCGCCGAGTGCACCGGCGTGGCCGAGGGCACCATCAAGAGCCAGATCTCGCGCGGGCTGTCGGCGCTGCGCGACCGGCTCGCCGAACCACCACTGACCGGGGCAGGAGCCGTCTCATGAGCGACGTCCACGGCGAGTCCGGCCCTGACCCCCGGGAGACACCGGAGCAGCGCTCCGCCCCCGAGGCGGGCGAGCTGCAGCTGCGAAAGGCGCTGTCGACCATGAACGACCTCGAGCCACCACGCGACGACCTCTTTGTGCAGCGGGCGCTCCTCCGCGGCCGGGCACGCACGTCGCGGCGCCGCAACGCCGTGCTCGGGGCGGCCGCCGCGCTCGTCGTGGTCGGCGCGGTCGGCACCGCCTGGATGGCCAACCAGTCGGCGTCGTCGACCACCGCGAGTGCCGGGTCGGCGGCCGAGGCGCCCAAGGGCGTCAGGGGGGCAGGCAGCGGCGCGGACAACGATTCGGGCAGCACCCCGCAGCCCCTCGACAACACGGGTTCGTCCGGCCGCGAGGTGGCGCCCTCGGTGGTGCCGCCGGCGCGCGATCTCTCGACGTGGTTCGGCACCCTTGCGACCCCGCAGACGGCCGCCTTCGACAGCGTCGAGCAGCAGCTCGAGACCCGCTGGGCCGACGTCTTCTCAGGGGCGTATGCCGCAGACGCCACCGGAGCTCGCCTCGTGGTCACCGTGACCCGTCACGACCCAGAGCTCGAGGCGGTCGTGCGGGGCGCCATGCCCTCACCGGGCGACGTCGACTTCGTCGTGGTCAAGCACTCCTACGCCGAGAAGGCGCGCGTGCGGCAGCAGATCGGGAGCGAGCGAGAAAGCTGGCGTGCCAAGGGAGTCGAGGTGCTGGGCCTCTCTATCGACGCACGCACCGACACGGTGGTCGTCCTCGCCGACGAAGGGTCCTCCCCCGGCCTCCTCGCCCAGCGCTACGGCGACCTCGTGCGCGTCGTGCCGTCCACTGCGGTCCCCACCGGCAAGCTGCCCGACGGCTCCACGCTGCCCACCCTCCAGCGCTAGCCGCATCGAGGCCCGCGCCGCGTCACACCGCGCAGTTAGGCTGCACGGCATGGAGCAGCCGACCCCAGCGCAGGCCCCGATCAGCCCGCTCGACGCCCTGCGACGCATCTGCTTCCTGCTCGAGCGGGGCCGCGAGAGCAGCTACCGCATCGATGCCTTCCGCAAGACCATCGAGGCCATCACGCTCATCTCCGACGACGAGCTGCGCGAACGCGTCGAGGCCGGAACCCTCAAGCAGATCAAGGGGATCGGCGACTCGAGCGCCGCAATCATCGGGCAGGCCGTGCGAGGCGTGCTGCCCGCCTACCTGGTGTCGGCCGAGGAGAAGCACGGCGAGCCGCTCACCACAGGGGGCGCCGAGCTGTATGCGGCCCTGCGCGGCGACCTGCACGCCCACTCCAACTGGAGCGACGGCGGCAGCCCCATCGAGGAGATGGTGCTCGCCGCCGTGCAGCTCGGTCAGGAGTGGATGGCCCTGACCGACCACTCCCCCCGGCTGACCGTCGCCAACGGCCTGAGCCGTGAGCGCCTGGCCGACCAGCTGAAGCGCGTCGACGCGATCAACGCGAGCCTCGGCGACGCCTTCACCCTCCTCAAGGGCATCGAGGTCGACATCCACCTCGACGGCACCCTCGACCAGGACGACGACATGCTCGACCAGCTCGACGTCGTCACGGCCTCGATCCACTCGAAGCTGAGGCAGCCCTCGTTCGAGATGACGCCGCGCATGGTGGCGGCGGTGCGCAACCCCCGCACCAACGTGCTCGCCCACTGCACCGGTCAGCTCGTCACGGGCGGCCGGGGCAAGCGTCCACCGTCGGCCTTCGACGCCGAGAAGGTCTTCACCGCCTGCCTCGAGAACGACGTCGCCGTCGAGATCAACTCGCGCCCCGAGCGCTGCGACCCGCCCGACGAGCTCATCGAGCTGGCCCGCGACCTCGGGTGCCTCTTCACCATCGACTCCGACGCCCACGCGCCCGGGCAGCTCGACATGAAGTCGCTCGGGTGCGAGCGCGCCGAACGACTCGGCATCCCGGCCGAACGCATCGTGACGACGTGGCCGGTTGACGAGGTCCGGGCGTGGGCGAAGGGCTGAGCGACCACCCGTGCGACGGGCGCTCCCGGCGGATTTGGCGGGTGCCCGAAACTCCCCTATAGTTTCGACGTCCCAACGGATAGGTAGGGCCGGTCCCCATCGTCTAGCGGCCTAGGACTCCGCCCTTTCACGGCGGCAGCACGGGTTCGAATCCCGTTGGGGATACGCAAGACCACAACTTCATATGCAAGGCCCCGTAGCGCAGTTGGTTAGCGCGCCGCCCTGTCACGGCGGAGG
>CBHRRQ010000279.1:0-4459 GCA_966081555.1 uncultured Terrabacter sp. | reverse complement strand
CGCCGGCCCTCGACGTCGCGGCCCTCGACGAGGCCTTCGTCCTCGAGCTGCTGGACGGTGGGGTAGACCGAGCCGGGGCTCGGCTTCCACGCGCCGCCGGTGCGCTCGGAGATCTGCTGGATGAGCTGGTAGCCGTTCATCTCGTCGCCCGCGAGGACGTCGAGGATGGCGGCGCGGACGTCGCCGCGTCGGGCTCGGGGGCCGCGGCGGGGTCCGCCGAAGTCCGGCCCGAAGCCGGGTCCGCCGAAGTGGCGCACCAGGTCGGCGACCCATGGCGGCGGGCCCGGGCGTCCGCGACCACCGGGGCCGGGACCGCCGGGGCCGCCCCAAGGGCCGCGACCCGGGCCGAAGCCCGACCCGCCGCCCCAGCCGCCGCCCCAACCGCCGTCGAACCCGGACTCTCGTCTGCTGTGTCGGTGTCCGTGCATGGTGGTTCTCCTTGTCTGTCGACGCGACTCACGAACAGTCGCGATAGGTTGACGATATATCGCGACTGTTCTGGAATCAAGAGCCGAAGGTCGTGCGTGCTCGGATCCGATGAGGCTGGGTACGTATCCCCCGTTCTAGTGCCTGTCCTAGATCGCGCGATACGTGGCCATCGACGCCCCTGACGCGGGAAAAAGTCACAGGTTCGTTGAGGTACGGCGCAGGTTTGGTTAGCGTGCGACGACGGGGACATGCGAATTGCCCGAGGAGGTCCTGAAACGTGGCGAGCGCACAGGGGATCGGCCCTCGCGCCCACACCGCATCACGCAGCGGTGTGGACGCCCGACGAGCCGAAGCAATCTCGAGGAGAGCCACGATGACCAACGTGCCGGCCACGCCGCTGGGCGAGAAGCGCACCGTGCGCATCCAGTGGGCGCCCTCCGCGGCTCCGCGCATCCGCAAGGAGCTCGTCGAGGACCTCCTGGCGCGTGCGCTGCCGTCGCAGGTCATCGACGAGGCCGAGATCGTCGTCAGCGAGCTCGTGGCCAACGCCATCCGGCACGCCAAGCCGCTCGCCGACGGTGCGATCCGCATCCACTGGAAGGTCAAGAACAACGTCGTCGAGGTCGAGGTGTCAGACGGTGGCGGTCCCACCGCCCCGCGCCCCTCGCCGCCGACCACCTGGGCGCCGGGGGGCCGCGGCCTCCGCATCGTGCGATCGCTGGCGCACGAGTGGGGCGTCATCGAGGAGCCGCACGGTCGCACCGTCTGGGCCTCGCTCGGGGGCCCGTCCCGCCGTCGGTCGCACTGACCGCGCCGTCCCGCACCGACCGAGCCAGCGGTGAGCCTGCCCGACCCGGCACTCGTCGTGCTCGTCGGGGCGTCGGGTTCCGGCAAGTCGACGTGGGCCGCTGAGCACTACCGGACCGCCGAGGTCGTCTCGTCGGACGCCCTCCGCGGCATCGTCGGCAGCGGGGAGCACGACCTCGACGCCTCCGTCGACGCGTTCGCCCTCCTCGAGCAGGTCGTCGCCGCGCGCCTCGGCCGTGGCCTGACGACCGTCGTCGACACGCTCGGCACCGACACCGTGCGGCGCCGTCGCTGGCTCGACACCGCCCGTGCTGCAGGGCTTCCCGCCGTCGCCGTCGTGCTCGACACGCCCGCCGCCGTATGCCGGTCGCGCAACGCCGCGCGGGACCGCCCGGTCCCGGCCCGCGTCCTCACGAGCCAGCTCACTGCCGTCGCAGCGACCACGGACCTCCTCGCGGAGGAAGGTTGGCACGTCGTCACGGTGTCGCCGCACGAGCACCCGTCGTCGCCCATCGAGGTGGCTCCAGAGCCCTCTCCCGATCGCCGCCGGCCGGGGAGCCTGCGTGGGGTGGTGCTACAGCTGTCGCGGTTCCCCGCCGAGGGTGACCTGCTCAAGTGGCTGCGGGACGTCGCGGCAGCCGCCGAGACCGCCGGACTGGCCGGCATCGCCCTCATGGACCACCTCATCCAGATCCCGCAGGTGGGCCGCGCCTGGGACCCGATCCCGGAGCCGTGGGTCACCTTGGGCGCTCTGGCCGCGTCCACCACGCGGCTGCAGCTCGGCACCCTCGTCACGCCGGTGACCTTCCGGGAGCCGGGCATCACCGCGAAGGCCGCCGCGACGCTGTCCGCGCTGTCCGGTGGCCGGGCGTTCGTCGGTGTCGGCGCGGGCTGGTGGGAACGCGAGCACGCGGCATACGGCCTCGGGTTCCCCTCTGCGAGAGAGCGCCTCGATGCGCTCGAGCGGGGCATCGAGCTCATGAAGGCGCTCTGGGCTCCGGGCACCAAGCCGTATGCCGGACGGCGGGTCTCGCTGCCCGAGACGACCTGCTACCCGCGGCCGGTCGGTCCGGTCCCCGTCATCGTCGGAGGCGGGGGTGCCCGCACGCTGCGGATCGCCGCACGCCTTGGCGACGGCTGCAACGTCCCGTCCGACGAGGCGGGCCTCGCCAAGGTCGACCGCTACCTCGAGCTGGCGCGCGCGGAGGGTCGCGACGCGTCGGAGGTGCACGCCACGGTGCTCGACCTGCCGCTGGTGGGCGCGGGCCGCGACGACGTGTGGGCGCGGGTGGAGCGGCACCGCGGGCGCAAGCCGGCTGCTGCCTTCGCGGCCCGGCACCACGCCGGCACGGCGGCGGAGCACGCCGCGCGCCTGGCCGCCCTGGCCGAGCGCGGCGTCACGACGGCGTTCCTGGCGCCCGTGGGCCTGGCGACACCCGACGACGTGCTCGCCCTGGCACCGCTCGCGTCCGCGTTCGGCTGACCCACCGGCGGCCACTAGGGTGGCGCGCATGGGTAAGGCATCACGTCGTCCGCGCGGTGAGCGCACCGACCGTTCCGCACGTCCGCAGCCGGCACCGTTCGTGGCCCGCCCCTTCGAGGGCCTGCCCAACGAGACCGACTGGGTCGCGATGCGCGAGATCGTCCCGGCCGCCACCGCGACGGTGCGCTTCGCCGAGGGCAAGGCGCCCGAGGGCGCGCCCGACGAGGTGACCATCGCGACGGTGCTGCCGCTGGCCTGGCCCGGTCTGCACCGCGAGGGCGGTGAGGTCCTCGTCGGCATCCAGTCCGGCAACGCGAGCGGCGACACGAGCCGCGACATCGCCTCGGCGATCGCGCTGGCCTCGGCTGCCGATGCCGGTTCGCCCGTGACCGCGCTGCCCGTGTCGATGGCCGACACCCCGCGACTGCAGGACCTGCTCGACCTCGACGCTCCCTTCGAGATGCAGCTGCACGAGGGTTTCGACTTCTGGGTCGCCGACGCCGAGCTCGACGCCGAGGGCAAGGAGTCGCTCGAGCGCGCCAACGAGTCGGCGATCCCGACGGTCAAGCTCGACGCCGCGCCGTCCGCCTTCTGGTGCCGCATCGGCGACCGCACCTACGTGCGGTGGGTGCTGCCGTTCGACGAGGACACGGCGACGAGCGCCCTCGCGCGCCTGCACGCCGCCGGCGAGAGCCACCTCGGCGACGACGGCCGACTGCTCGGCTGCTTCCGCTCCAGCGGCCTGCTCATCCCCGTGTGGGAGGTCGACCCCGACGCCGAGGCGGCGGACTTCGAAAAGCCCGTGACCGCGATGAAGGAGCGCATCGACGCCGCGGCGGCCTCGAAGGAGACGCTCACGGCCGCCGAGCGCGGCGCCCGCGCCGGCCTCACCAACCGCCAGGTCACCCTCCGCTGAGGCCCGGCCGACGATGACGACCGTGCCGTTCTCCGTCGCCGTCGTCATCCCGGCCAAGGACGAGGCGGCCCGCATCGCCGAGACGATCCGCGGGGTGCGCACCATCCCGGGCGTGGCCACGGTCGTCGTGGTCGACGACGGGTCGAGCGACGGAACCGCGGCCATCGCCGCCCGCGAGGGCGCCGAGGTCGTGCGCCACGCCCGCAACCACGGCAAGGCCGACGCGATGATGAGCGGGCTCGGTCGGGTCAACGGGCTCCGGCGCGTCGGCCGGCTCGACCCCGACACGGCGGTGCTCTTCGTCGACGCCGACCTCGAGGCGTCGGCGAGCGCAGTGGGTGCCCTCGTGACCCCGGTGGCGAGCGGCGCGGCCGACCTCACGATCGCGAACCTGCCCCAGCAGCGCGGCAGCGCCGGAGGTCACGGTCTCGTCGTCGGTCTCGCCCGCCGAGGCATCGAGGAGCTCACCGGCTGGTCACCGAACCAGCCCCTGTCGGGCATGCGCTGCCTGTCCCCGGCGGCGATCGCCGCCGCGACGCCGTTCGCCCGAGGGTGGGGCGTCGAGGTCGGCATGACCGTCGACGTGCTCGATGCCGGGCTGCACGTCGTGGAGGTGCCGTGCGAGCTGCACCATCGCGTCACGGGCACCGACTGGCGCTCGCAGGTGCACCGGGCAGCGCAGTACCGCGACGTCGCCCTCGCACTGGGCGTGCGCCGCCTCCGCCGCCTCGGCCCCGGCTGACCACCGGGAGGGCTGGTTCGGCGCGCCTCGCGCCTGGACTGACGAGCGAGACGAGCGGAGCGAGTGAGTCGAGGAGGGAAGG
>CBHRRQ010000278.1:0-4459 GCA_966081555.1 uncultured Terrabacter sp. | reverse complement strand
ACCGTTCGCCCAGCGCTCCCCGGTGCAGCCTCGGTCCCGCTGGCGGCGACGCCTCACGAAGCTCGACGAGAAGGGCTCGCCGTACGCGTACGTCAGCCCCTTCTTCATCCTCTTCGGCGTCGTCGGGCTCTTCCCGCTGCTCTACACGGCGTGGGTCTCGCTCCACAAATGGAGCCTCATCGGCGGCCAGGGCGACTTCGTCGGCCTCAAGAACTACACCGACGTGCTCGCCCAGCCGTTCTTCTGGAACGCCCTGAAGAACACGGTCAGCATCTTCCTGCTCTCGAGCGTGCCCCAGGTCATCGCGGCCCTGCTCATCGCGGCCGCGCTCGACAGCGGGCTGCGCGGCCGCACCTTCTGGCGGATGGGGGTGCTGCTGCCCTACGTCGTGGCGCCCGTCGCCGTCGCGCTCGTCTTCAGCGACCTCTTCGGCGACAAGTTCGGCCTCGTCAACCACCTGCTCGGCCTCGTCGGCATCGACCCCGTGCAGTGGCACAAGGACGTGCTGCCCAGCCACGTCGCCATCGCGACCATGGTCGACTTCCGGTGGACCGGCTACAACGCGCTCATCTTCCTCGCCGCGATGCAGGCGATCCCCCGCGACTACTACGAGGCCGCCCTCATCGACGGCGCCGGCCGGGTGCGCACCTTCTTCTCCATCACCGTGCCGCAGCTGCGGGCGACGATCATCTTCGTCGTCATCACCTCGACCATCGGCGGCCTGCAGATCTTCGACGAGCCCCGCATGTACGACCAGTACGGCCTCGGCGGCGCCGACCGGCAGTGGCAGACGCTGACGCTCTACCTCTACCAGCTCGGCTGGACCCAGAAGAACTTCGGCCGCGCCGCCGCCGTCGCCTGGATGCTCTTCCTCATCGTCGTCGTCTTCGCCCTCGTCAACTTCCTCGTCACCCGCCGGATCGCGTCGAAGGGACAGCGATGACCACCTCGACCGTGACCCCACCGCGCCCCGCACGCCGCACCCGGGTCGTGCGCCGCGCCCAGGCCGGCCGGACGGCATACGTCGTCCTCACCATCGTGCTGCTCGCGTCGGCGTTCCCGCTCTGGTGGTCGTTCGTCATCGGCAGCAAGGACTCCGCGGCCATCGTGCAGGACCCCTACTCGCTCGTGCCGGGCGGGCACTTCCTGCAGAACGCGAGCACGGTCATCACGACGATTCCGTTCTGGAAGGCCCTCGGCAACAGCGTGCTCGTCAGCGGCACCGTGTCGTTGCTCGTCGTGCTCTTCTCGGCCCTCGCCGGCTTCGCGTTCGCCAAGCTGCGCTTCCGCGGCCGCTCCGGCCTGCTCGTCTTCGTCATCGCCACGATGGCCGTGCCGACGCAGCTCGGGATCGTGCCCCTCTTCATCGTCATGAGCAAGCTCGGGTGGATCGGCAGCGTCTGGGCCGTCATCCTGCCCAGCGCGGTGAGCGCGTTCGGTGTCTTCTGGATGACGCAGTACCTCCAGGAGGCGCTGCCCGACGAGCTCATCGAGGCCTCCCGCGTCGACGGCGCCTCGACCCTGCGCACCTTCTGGTCGGTCGCGCTCCCGGCGGCCCGGCCCGGCGCCGCGATGCTCGGCCTCTTCACCTTCATCGCGACGTGGACCAACTTCTTCTGGCCCTTCATCGTGCTCGACCCGGGCAACCCGACCCTGCCGGTCGCGCTGCAGCAGCTGCAGGCCGCCTACTTCGTCGACTACTCGCTCGTGCTCAACGGGGTCGTGCTCATGGCCCTGCCCCTCATCGTCCTGTTCGTCCTCGCCGGGAAGCAGCTCGTCTCCGGCATCATGCAAGGAGCAGTCAAGGGATGACCGCCAACCCCGCCACCTCGCTGCGCACGTCTGCGAGAACCCTTGTCACCCAAGCCCGCCCGGTCCCCAAGGACTTCGACCTCGGCGCCGCCACGGCGGCATACCAGATCGAGGGGGCCCGGCACGTCGACGGGCGCACCGACTCGATCTGGGACACCTTCGCGCACACGCCGGGCGCCGTCGTCGACGGCGACACCGGCGACGTCGCGTGCGACCACCACACCAGGTATGCCGCCGACGTCGAGCTCATGCGGTCGCTCGGCCTGCAGTCCTACCGCTTCTCGACGGCGTGGGGTCGGGTCTGCCCCGACGGCGGGCCGGTCAACGCCAAGGGGCTCGACTTCTACGAGCGGCTCGTCGACTCGCTCCTCGCGGCCGACATCGCACCGTGGCTGACCCTCTACCACTGGGACCTCCCGCAGGCGCTCGAGGACCGCGGCGGCTGGACGTCGCGCGAGACGGTCGACCGGTTCGTCGACTACTCGCTCGCCGTCCACGACCGGCTCGGCGACCGAGTGCGCACCTGGACCACGCTCAACGAGCCGTTCTGCTCGGCGTTCCTCGGCTACACGGGCGGCATGCACGCCCCCGGGCGCACGTCACCGGCCGACGGGCTCGCCGCCGCACACCACCTGCTGCTCGGGCACGGCCGGGTCGTGCAGGAGCTGCGCGCCCGCGACGCCTCGCTCGAGCTCGGCCTGACGCTCAACTTCACGGTGGCCGACCCGCTCGACCCGACCGACCCCCGCGACGTCGACGCCGCGCGCCGCATCGACGGCCAGATGAACCGGATCTTCCTCGACCCGGTCTTCCGCGGCCACTACCCGGCCGACGTGCTCGAGGACGTCCGGCACCTGGGACTCGAGGACCACATCCTGGAAGGCGACCTCGAGGTCATCGCGACACCGATCGACGTCCTCGGCGTCAACTACTACAACGGCGAGGCGATCGGCCACCGGCCGCCCGCCTCCGCCCTCGACGACGCGGTCAACGGCGGCCGCGAGACCCGGTCGCCCTTCCCGGCGGCCGACTCCTCCTTCCGGCACCCGCGCGGCCTGCCGGTCACCGCGATGGACTGGGAGATCCAGCCCGAGGGGCTGACCCGGCTGCTCGTGCGCCTCCACGAGGAGTACGCCGGCCCCGCCGGCACCGTCCTGCACGTCACCGAGAACGGCGCCGCCTTCGACGACGTCCCCGACGAGGACGGCTTCGTCGACGACCGGGGGCGCACGGCATACGTGCGGGCCCACCTGGGCGCCGTGCTCGACGCCGTCGACGCCGGCGTGCCCGTTCGGGGCTACTTCTACTGGTCGCTGCTCGACAACTTCGAGTGGGCCTGGGGCTACGCCAAGCGCTTCGGTATCGTCCGAGTCGACTACGACACCCAGGTGCGCACGCCCAAGGCGAGCGCCCTCGACTTCGCCCGCATCATCGCGACGCGCCAGCTGCTCCCGGCAGCCGACGCCACCGACGACGTGAGCACCGAATCCGCAGGAGACACCGAGGCATGAGCGACGGGACGCTGGAATCGCCTGTCGGGCGACCCACCCTCGAGGAGGTCGCCCGGGTGGCCGGCGTGTCCCGTGCCACGGTCTCGCGTGTCATCAACGGCTCGCCCAAGGTCAGCCCAGACGTGCTCGCCGTCGTCGAGAAGGCCATCGCCGAGCTCAACTACGTGCCCAACCGGGCGGCCCGCTCGCTGGTCGCCCGGGCGACGATGTCGATCGCGCTCGTCGTGCCCGAGGACGCGCACCGCTTCTTCGGCGACCCGTACTTCGCCGACGTGGTCCAGGGCATCAGCGACCGGCTCGACGACAGCGACTACGTGCTCAACCTGCAGCTGACACACCCGAGCTCGCCGTCCGAGAAGACCCGGCGCTACCTGCTCGGCGGCAACGTCGACGGCGCGCTGGTCGTCTCGCACCACTCGGGCGACCACTTCCTCGCCTCGCTCGGCCGGTCGCTCCCCGTCGTCTTCGGTGGCCGCCCGATCGGCGAGATCGCCCACCCGGGCGACTACTACATCGACGTCGACAACCGGGCCGGGGCGCGGCACGCCGTCGAGCACCTCGTCGCCCGAGGGCACCACAACATCGCCACGATCACGGGCCCCGCCGACATGCCCGCCTCCGTCGACCGCGAGCTGGGCTGGCACGACGCGCTGTCGGCGGCCGGGCTGTCGGACCACCGCATCGCGCACGGCGACTTCACCGAGGCCGGCGGCATCCGGGCAGCGCTGGCCCTCGTCGACGAGCACCCCGACGTCGACGCGATCTTCGTCGCCAGCGACCTCATGGCGAGCGGCGCCCTGCTCGCCCTCGAGGAGCGGGGGCTGTCGGTGCCGCGCGACGTCGCCGTCGTGGGCTTCGACAACAGCCCTTACGCCACGCGCGGCAAGGTCGGCCTCACCACCGTGGCCCAGCCGGCGCAGGAGATGGGCGTGGTCATGGCCGACACCCTGCTGCGGCTGCTCGCCGGCGAGACACCCCCTCGCGTCACGACGCTCGCCACGCACCTCGTCGAGCGCGACTCCGCCTGAAGAACCCTCGAGACCGCCCGTGGGGGGGCCACGGGCCGGCCCCGGGGACAGGGCCCCCCCCCCGGGCCGGGCCGACGCCAAAGGGGCCCCCGCGGGAGGGGGGGGGCC
>CBHRRQ010000277.1:0-4483 GCA_966081555.1 uncultured Terrabacter sp. | reverse complement strand
TGCAGCTCCCGCAGCACTTTGCCTACTGAGTCGTTCGCTGCGGCGGCTTCGAGGTCCTCGAGGGCGGGATCGCCCTCGAGGCAGGCCGACCAGCGCTCGGGCCCCGCGTCGGCGGGCAGTGTGCTGGTGACGGTGAGCTGACGCAGCCGCCGCTCGGACTGCTCGTCGTCGGGAGGGTGGATGCCGACGACGCGGATCCGGTGCGAGCGCAGCCGGTCCACGACGGACAGGTCGAGACCGCGCAGGTCGGACGACACGACGGCCGTGTCGCCCAGCCCCGCCTCTGCCACCGACAGCAGCTCCGACACGTCGGCGCACCGCCGGCTGACGACGACACCCCGGACGGCTTCGAGTGTCGTCGCGACCGTGGACTCCCAGCGGTGGCCCAGCGCGGTGAGAACCTCGGTCATGCCCCGCCGCCGGACACCGCACCGACCGAGGGCACGAGCGTCAGCTTGGCCTCGGCGTCGACCGCCTCGACGAGGGGCTGGACCTTGTCTGCCGGCACGTAGATCTGGACGGAGGTCATCGACCCGGCTCCGAAGCCGCCGCTGCTCGTGAGCACGTTCGCGACGGCCGCAGAGCGCAGCACGCGCTGGGTCGACACCGAGGCCTGCTGGCCGGTGGTCGCGGCCTTGGGGGTGACGAACACGTCGACCCGGCTGCCTCGCGTGAGGCCGGACGTCGACATGGAATCCGCCCGGACGGTCACCCGCTGGACGTCCACCTCGCCGGCGGCCCCGACGGCGGAGACGGGGACCATCTCCCCCGCCCGCACGTCGCGCAGCATGAACGAGCCGGTGGGCGCCGGGGCGTCGGCACCGAGGTAGGCGTTCATGCCGTCGGCCAGGCGCACGTCGGCGCGCACGAACGAGGTGGCCTCCACCGCGTCACCGGCGACGAGGTTGGTCGCTGCGACCCAGACCGGAACACGGTCGTCGGCGCTCGCCACGGCCTTGGCACCGAGCGTGGCGGCCAGGATGACGAGGAGCACTCCGACGACGAGGCGGCTGTCGCGCCACGAGGGTCGTTGGAGTCGTTTGGCGCTCGGCCTGGCCAGCTCGGTCATGTGGGCCCCCTGTGGTCCGCTGTCGATGGCGACGCCGGTGGGCACGAAGTCCGTCCGACGCCGGGAACATCTTGCATCAGGTCGCGGCGCACCGCGCGTCCGGACCCACAGCTGTGGACGGCTGCCCACGACGCGGTCGCCACGCAACTACGATGAGGGCGAGATCGTCGCGTGCCGGTGCCTGAGGAGGATTCAAACGTGGCCCAGCGGTTCCTGCAGCTCGCCGAGGTGTCCGAGATCCTCAACATCTCCTCGGCCCAGGCGTACGCCCTCGTGCGATCGGGCGAGCTGCCGGCGATCAAGATCGGTGGTCGCGGCCAGTGGCGCGTCGAGGCCACCGAGCTCGAGAGCTACATCCAGCGCATGTACGCCGAGACCAAGTCGTTCGTGCAGGCCCACCCCTTCGGTGGCGGCGCCGACGAGTGAGCCGGCGCCTCTTCCCGGCGACCTGACCGTAGCGGCGGGTGGGCCGACCCGCCGCTCAGCTGATCCGGCGCACCGACCCCAGTGACCAGAAGGGCACGAGCAGCCGACCGGTGACGTTCGCGGAGCGCCGCGCCTCGTCGGCGGCGTGCTCGGCGAGCTCGAGGTGGTCGGCGCCGACGACGTCGATGGTGCCGGTGGCGAGCCGCCCGTCGACGTCGGCCAGCTCGACGACGGCCCGGTCACGGCTCACGGCACGCAGGGCGGCGCCGAGTCCGAAGCGCTTCGCGATCACCGACGGGGTGCGTGCACCCGGGGCGAGGCCCGTGACGCCGCGAACCGCGGCCAGGGCCACCAGGCACGGGCGCCCGGGAGCCGTCTCGACGAGGGCCCAGTCGGGCCCCACGTCGACGAGGCGACCGGCGACCACGCGTCCCGGCAGGTTCAGCCCCACGCGGCTCGCGTCGATGTTGGCGAGCATCCGGGTGTGGACGTCGAGCAGCGCCCGCTCGCGGCGGACGCGGTCGGCGACCTCCGACTCGAGCCCGCGGCTCTCGTCGAGCGCGAGCTGAGCCGCGAGGTCGTCGAACAACCGGTCCCAGCGCATGTGCACACCCTCCCCTGCTCGGCGACTGCCGGCCACCGGTCATCGTTCTTGACCAACACCATACTTGACCAAACACAAGCAAACTGCATTGAATGAAGGCATGCACAGAGGAACGCAGCACGGCTCAAGGAGCACGACCGGTCAGTCGCAGGCACCGCTGGGATGGTCCGCGCAGTCGCACCGGGGCTTCGCTCGACGCCCGAGCCCGCATGGGCGACCGTCGCTCCGCGCTCTCGCGGCCGGCATCGTGGGTCTCGCCGTGGCGCTGGTGGCCCTCCGCGTGCTGACGGTCGTGGCCGTCCGTGACGCCCAGGCACCCGCCGGGGCCACCCGGTTGGACGACGTGCTGGTCCTGCTCCTGGCGTGGGTCGGCGTCGCCCTCGCCGGATGGCTCGCGCTCGGCTCGCTGCTCGGCGTGCTGGCGACGCTCCCGGGTGCGGCCGGGCGCGTGGCCGCAGACCTGGCCGAGCGCGTCACACCCCTGGCGGCACGCAAGGCTCTCACGCTGGTGCTCGGGGCGTCCGTCGGTTCGGTCGCCCTGCCCCCGGCACAGGTGTCGAGCGCCGGCTCCGCACCGGTGCTCGTCGCCTCGGCGCGAGACGCGACCTCCGGAGCCCCGGCCGGCGCACCGGACCTCGCCCCGGGGTACACGCCCAGCGGATCTGCGGCCGTCCCCACCGCCCCCGAGGCCGTCCCTGAGCTCGCGCCCGCCTTCGTCCCCACGCCGGGCGCGCGCCTGCCGGGTGGCGGCGACAGCGAGGGGCCCGGGTACGTCCCCTCCGCGCCGCCGCCGGTGCTCCCGGCCGACCGCTCGCGGCTGCTGGCGCCCACGCCCCGGGCGACGGTCGGCGCCCACGACGTCGTGACCGTCCACCGCGGCGACACCCTGTGGGCCGTCGCCGCCCGGCACCTCGGACCGGACGCGTCCGACGCGCAGGTCGCCCGCGAGTGGCCCCGTTGGTATGCCGCCAACCGCGAGGTCATCGGCGACGACCCCGACCTGCTCGTCCCGGGTCAGCAGCTGCGCCCGCCGTCCGACCTGACCAGCGCGCCGAGGGCCGACCACGCGACACCCGTCCCCGCCGATCGAGGAGCACACCGATGAGCAGCATCTCGAGCGTTCCCGGCCAGTTCCCCACCGCGCCTGACGACGCGGGCGTTCCCGCAGGCGGCGGGTCCGCCGGATTCGTCGTGCGCCGCATCCCGCAGACAGCACCGCGGGTCATCAGCGCGGACGAGGCCTGGCACGGCGAGCAGCCCTACGCCCAGGACGCCCTCGCGCTCGACTTCTTCGGAGCGCGCGACGACGAGGACTTCGGGCGGCAGCCGACGCACAGCAGCCTGCTGCCCGAGCCGGCCGGTGTCGTGGCACGGCTCGCCCAGGCCGTCGTGGAGGTCGTCTCGGGCCAGCGGCCGGCGCCCCAGCTGATCCGCCACACCGCCCCCACCGTCTACTCCGTGATCGCGCGGCAGGCCATGGTGGCGGCGCGGCGGCGCACCCCGGGCCCACGGCGCGCGGCCGTGGTGCGTCGCGTCCGCGTCTGCGAGCCGGCCGACGGCATCGTCGAGGCGTGCGCCGTCGTCGTCTCGCACGGCCGTGTTCGGGCGATCGCGCTGCGCCTCGAGGGCCTGGACGGCCGGTGGCTGCTGACCGCGCTCACCATCGGGTGAGACGACGGCACCCCTCATCGAGAAAGCGATCCGTCCGGCCCCCCTCACCGCCACCGCGCCCCGCCCGCCGCCCCACACCTACAACCCCCCCCCCCCGCCCGCCGGGACCGCATTCGCGATGGCTGGGTGGGGTGCCCGTGCCGGGCGTGTGCCGGGGGTGTGCCGGACCACGGATGGGGGTCACGGCATACGGGGTCACCGGCGCTTGCGCTTGACCTTCTTGCCCCGGCGGTCGGCCTTGCGCTCGACGGTCTGCTGGCCACCCGTCTCGACGGCGCGGCCGTCCTCGCCCGGCGCGGTGTAGCGCAGTGCGCCGGAACGCTGACCCTCGGTGTCGAGGTCGACGCCCGAGACCTTGACGCCGGCACCGAAGGCCCGGCTCCCGTTCGTGGCGGCCGGCTCGTCCGCCGACGCCGCACCGGTGGAGTCGTCGGGCACCGGTGCTGCCGCCAGACCACCGACGAGGTCGCCCACGGACATCGGCGTCGCACCCACCGCGGCGGGAGCCTCGGGCACCTGGACCTCGACGGAGAAGAGGTGCGAGACCGACTCCTCCTTGATGGCCTCCATCATCGCCTCGAAGAGCTGGAAGCCCTCCCGCTGGTACTCGATGAGCGGGTCGCGCTGGGCCATGGCCCGCAGCCCGATGCCCTCCTGCAGGTAGTCCATCTCGTAGAGGTGCTCGCGCCACTTGCGGTCGAGGACCGACAGGA
>CBHRRQ010000276.1:0-4496 GCA_966081555.1 uncultured Terrabacter sp. | reverse complement strand
GCCGAGGTTTCCTATGTCCCGAGACACCCGTTTCCTATGTGCCCGACCAGGACACTGTCACCCCGACTTCGCGAAGCGGGGAAGGAAGCCGACGGAGTCGGCCCTCCTTCCCCGCTTCGCTGCGTCGGGGTGCACACGATGCCGGCGTCGTGTCACCCTGCGAGGCACGAGGCCGGACCTGCCCCGAGAGTCGTGGAGAAGTCCCGGCACCTGGTGCCGATGGAACTCCACGGCCCTTCGGGGCTGGTCCCCTACGGCAGCAGGTCGAGGCGCAGCTCGTTGATCGTGCGGCCGGCCGCGATGCCCTTGGCCTCGAACCCGTCGCCGGGTCGCCATGCGGGTCGCTCCACGCGGTGCGCCTCGAAACGGGGGTGGGCGGCCACCTCGGCGAGCACGTGCTCGGCGTAGAAGTCCTGGTCGGTGGCGACGAGCACGTGCCCGCCGGGCTTGAGCACCCGCGCGAGCAGGTCGAGGTTGCCGGGGCTGACGAACCGGCGCTTCGTGTGCTTCTGCTTGCGCCACGGGTCGGGAAAGAACAGGTGCACCGCGTCGAAGGTCGCGTCGGCGACCCGCTCCTCGAGGAAGAGCACGGCGTCGCCGATCTCGATGCGCAGGTTCGGCACCCCCGCCTCGTCCGCGTCGGCGAGCATCCGCGCGAGCCCCGGGGTGTGGACGTCCATGGCGAGGAGGTCGTGCTCGGGGAACGCGGCGGCATACGCGATGGCGGCGTGTCCGTGACCGCAGCCGATCTCGAGGACGACGGGGGCGGTGCGACCGAAGGCGACCGCGGCGTCGAAGGGCCCTTCGGGCAGCGAACGGGCCGGGCCGAGCCGCTCGACGCGGTCACGGGTGAGCGACGAGAGGCGGCCGCGACGCACGAAGGTGCGCACGCGGGCGGGTGTCACACCGGCGGGCAGCTCCGGCACCTGGTGCTGCTTGCGCCGGAGGGCGCGCGCAGGCTGGGTGGGTTCGGCCAGGTCGCCCTGGTCGCGTGAGAGGTCGGTGGGGTCGTCGGTCACGCAGGCATCGTAGTGAGCCGGGCAGTCGGTGCTCAGGTGCGCCAGATGGTCACGACGGCACGGTCGTCGCCGAGGCCGGCCGCAGCCTGGTCGCACAGCCGCTGCGCGAGCCCCTCGAAGCCGGTGCGGATGAACGACTCCGCCCGGCCCAGCATGCGGTCGATGCCGTCGTCGAGCGCCTTGTCGCGCGCCTCGATGACGCCGTCGCTGTAGAGCACCAGCGCGTCGCCACGGCGCAGCGTGCCGTTCTCGCGAGGGAACTCAGCCTGCTCGATGACCCCGAGCAGCGGGCCCCGGCCACCGGCCAGCATGCGCCACCGTCCCGAACCCGCGGTGAACTGTGCGGCAGCCGGGTGGCCGGCATACCCGATGGTGAAGTTGCCGGTCTCGAGGTTGACGGCCACGTGAACGGCCGTCGCGAAGCCCTCGCTCCAACGCAGTCGCAGCAGGTGGTTGTTGGCCGACTGGAGGAAGCCGCGCTCGCTCAGCTCGCCGAGGAGTCCGCCGAGCGCACCGGAGAGCAGCAGCGAACGGGCACCGACCTCACGCCCCTTGCCCGAGACGTCGACCAGGGCGACCTCGAGCGTGCACCCGTCGGTCGACCGGCTCGCCACGACGAAGTCGCCCGAGAAGCCATCGCCGAAGGCCGACTCGAGGGCGACCTCGGCGCCCCACGACGGCGGCAGATCCGGCAGCACGCCCTGCGCCCGCAGCCGGTCGCGCATGTCGACGAGCATCGACTCGCCGCTCACCCCGACGACGCCCACCTGCGCGCGCGCGTGCGAGAGCCACAGCATGAGCATCATCGTCGCGACCGTGACGATCTGCGCGCCGGTCGTCGTCGTCTTCACGTTGCCGAGGTAGGCGCCGAGGATCGCCATCGACAGGAAGAGCCCGATGTAGACGACGAGCAGGAAGCGCGGCTCGAGGAAGAGACCGGCCAGGACGACGACGAAACCGTAGACGCCCCAAGGCACCTGGTCAGGGAACTTGCCGACGGCTGCCGTGGCGACCACGCTCAGCAGGAGGAACAGACAAACGAGAGCCCAGGGCGCCCGGCCGAGCCAGGGGCCCAGCAGGCGAAGGCGTCTGATCGGTCCGGCACCGTAGCGAGAGTGTCGAGAGACGATGCTCTCGTTGTGGGCCACGGGCCTCCCTTGCGGCGTTGAGGGGAAACGACGGGGAAGTGCCGGCGTGGTCGCGTCAGTGCGCGCCGGCGTCCGGCAGTGCAGGCAGATCCCCCGTGTCTTCGTACGCGGAAACCATACCCAGACGTCGGCTGTGGCGCTCCTCATCCGTGAAGGCCGTCGACACGAACGTGTCGACGATCTGCTTGGCGACGTCGTCGGAGGTGAAGCGCGCCCCGATCGAGACGACCTGCGCGTTGTTGTGCTCGCGGGCCAGACTCGCGAGCTCCGCGTTGTAGGCGAGGGCGGCGCGGATGCCGCGCACCTTGTTGGCGGCCATCTGCTCACCGTTGCCCGACCCGCCGAGCACGACCCCGAGAGAGCCCTCCTCGGCGGCGACGGCCTCGGCCGCCCGCAGCACGAAGACGGGGTAGTCGTCCTGCGCGTCGTAGGCGAAGGGGCCGTGGTCGACGACGTCGTGGCCGGCGTCGCGCAGGTGGGCGAGGAGGGACTGGTGGAGCTCGTAGGCCGCGTGGTCGCCGCCGATGTGGATGCGCATCTGGGTCCTTGGGTGCGTCGGGGTGCCGGGGGTGGTCAGTCGAGGATCGGGCCGAGCGTACGGGTGCGCTTCAGCTCGAAGAATCCGGGTGTGCTCGCCACCAGCACGCAGCCGTCCCACAGCTTCGCGGCGTCCTCGCCCTTGGGCGCGGGCGTGACGACCGGACCGAAGAAGGCGACGCCCTCGACGGAGATGATCGGGGTGCCGACCTCGGTGCCCACGAGGCTGATGCCGCGTTTGTGGCTGCGGTGCAGGGCGGCGTCGTACTTCTTGTGGTGAGCCTCCTTGGCGAGCGCGGCGGGCAGGCCGACCTCCTCGAGGGACTCGCGGATCACCTGGTCGAAGTCGTTCATCCTGCGCAGGTGGATGCGCGTGCCCATCGCGTCGTAGAGCGGCTTGATGACGGACTCGCCGTGCGCCTCGATCGCCGCGATGATGACGCGGACCGGGCCCCACGCCTCGTCCATGCGCGCCCGGTAGGCGGCGTCGAGGTCGTGGCGGTGCTCGTTGAGCACGGCGAGGCTCATCACCGACCAGGTCACGTCGATGTCGCGCAGCTTCTCGACCTCCATGAGCCAGCGCGACGTCATCCACGCCCACGGGCAGATGGGGTCGAACCACATCTCGACCTCGGCGCGCTGCGCGTCGGTCCGGGGGGCCTTCAGCTGGTCTGTCGTCTCGGCCATGCGGCCCATCATGGCACTGCTCCCCGCCCGTCCCGCGCGGTGGTGGAGGGCGCGGCTTTCCGTGCGAGGATGGCCCGCGACGGCGCCGTCGGACCGACGGTGCGCCGCGCCCACACACAGTCCCAGGAGGTCCCTACGTGCCCGGCAAGAACCTGACCCGCGACGAGGCGGCGACCCGTGCAGGCATCCTGCGCGTCGACGCGTACGACGTCAGCCTCGACCTGACGACGGGTCCGGAGAACTTCCGCACCGTCACCACGGTCACGTTCTCCTGCTCGGAGCCCGGTGCCGACTCCTTCATCGACCTCATCGCCGACTCGGTCGAGAAGGTCACCCTCAACGGTGTCGACCTCGACCCCGCCGAGGTCTTCGCGGACTCGCGTGTCTCGCTCCCGGGTCTCGCGGCCGAGAACGAGCTGACGGTCGATGCCACCGGTCGCTACACCAACACCGGCGAGGGACTGCACCGCTTCGTCGACCCCGTCGACAACGAGGTCTACCTCTACACGCAGTTCGAGGTGCCCGACTCCCGCCGCATGTATGCCGTCTTCGAGCAGCCCGACCTCAAGGCGTCGTTCCGCTTCACGGTGACCGCGCCCGCGCACTGGAAGGTCATCAGCAACTCCCCCACGCCCGCCCCGACGGCGGCCGGCGTGGCCGACGGTGTCGAGCGCGCGACGTGGTCGTTCGAGCCGACCCAGCGCATCTCCTCCTACATCACGGCTCTCGTCGCGGGCCCCTACGACGAGGTGCGCGACGAGGTGCAGACCCGCAACGGCGTCGTGCCGCTCGGGGTCTTCTGCCGCAAGTCGCTGACGCAGCACCTCGACGCCGACAACATCTTCGACTGCACGAAGAAGGGCTTCGCCTTCTTCGAGGCCGAGTTCGACCAGCCCTACCCCTTCGCGAAGTACGACCAGATCTTCACGCCCGAGTACAACATGGGCGCGATGGAGAACGCCGGCGCCGTGACGTTCACCGAGATCTACGTCTTCCGCTCCAAGGTGTCCGAGGCGAAGATCGAGCGCCGCGCCCTGACGATCCTGCACGAGCTGGCCCACATGTGGTTCGGCAACCTCGTGACGATGAAGTGGTGGGACGACCT
>CBHRRQ010000275.1:0-4524 GCA_966081555.1 uncultured Terrabacter sp. | reverse complement strand
CCGCTGGCGTTGTTGGGCGCGGGGGGGCCCCTGGCGCGGGGGCGCGCGGGGGGCGCGGCCCCCCGGCAGGGGTGGGGGCCCTTCGGGGCGGTCGGCTCTCTCGCCCGCGGCGACGGGGGGCCGCTCAGCGACTACGACCTCGTCCTCGTGCACCACCCGCGGGGCCTGTCGGGCAAGGAGGTCGGTGCCTTCGCCGACAAGCTCTGGTACCCGATCTGGGACGCCGGGGTCCGCCTCGACCACAGCGTCCGCACGGTGGCCGACTGCCGCGCCGTCGCCTCCGACGACCTCTCCGCAGCAGTCGGGCTGCTCGACCTGACGCACGTCGCGGGTGACGCCGACGTCGTCAACGCGGCCCGCTCCACCGTCGCGCACGACTGGCGCGCCAACGCCCGCACCCGGCTGGGCGAGATGCAGGAGTCGGTCATCCAGCGGCACGCCCGCCAGGGAGACCTCGCCCACCTCATCGAGCCGGACCTCAAGGAGGCCCACGGCGGCCTGCGCGACATGTCGGTGCTGCGCGCGTTGACGGCCGCGTGGCTGACCGACCGCCCGCACGGCGAGGTCGACGAGGCGTACGAACGCATCCTCGACGTGCGCGACGCGATCCACGTCGTCACGGGCCGTGGCCGTGACCGGCTGACCCGCGACGACCAGGACGCCTGCGCGGCGCTGCTCGGCTACACCGACGCCGACGACCTGCTCACCGACCTCTCGACGTCGGCCCGCACCATCGCGTATGCCGTCGACGGCACCCTGCGTCGGGCCATGCAGTCCCAGCGCGCCAGGACGCTGCGCGTCGGTCCCCGGCGCCCGCAGCTGGCCCCGCTCGGCTACGGCCTCTACCGGCACGACGGCGAGGCGGTCCTCGGGCCGTCGGCCGACCTCGCGTCCGACCCGATCATCCCGCTGCGCGCCGCCGTCGTCGCGGCCCGGGGCGGCATACCCCTGTCGCCGACCACGCTGAAGAACCTCGCCGGGCAGGCGCCTGCGATGCCTGAGCCGTGGCCCGAGGTGGCGCGCAACCTCTTCGCCGATCTCCTCGCGGCCGGTCCCGGCCTCGTGACGGTGTGGGAGGGGCTCGACCTCGCCGGGGTCGTCGAGCGGTGGATCCCCGAGTGGAAGGCCGTGCGCAGCCGGCCGCAGCGCAACGCCGTCCACCGGCACACGGTCGACCGCCACCTCATCGAGACCGTGGTCGCCGCGAGCGGCATGGTGCGCGACGTCTCGCGCCCCGACCTGCTCATGCTCGCGGCCGTGCTGCACGACATCGGCAAGGTGCCTGGATCGCAGGACCACTCGGCCACCGGCGCCGACCTGGCCGAGGAGGTGCTGCGGCGCATCGGCGTCGTCGAGGCCGACCGCCGCACCGTGGTCCGGCTCGTGCGCGAGCACCTGACCCTCGTCGACCTGGCCACCCGTCGCGACCCCGAGGACCCGGCGACCATCGCCGCGCTCTCGGCGGCCGTGGACGGGTCGGCGACGACGCTCGACCTTCTTCGCGCCCTCACCGAGGCGGACGCGTCAGCAGCCGGCCCGAAGGCCTGGAGCGACTGGCGGGCCGGGCTCGTCCAGCGTCTCTACGAGGCCTGTCGCACGGCTCTCACCGCCCAGGCAGAGACGGAGGGACCTCTCGTCGTGGAACCGATCGAGACCCTGCAGCTCTCCGACGACGCGCTCGACCGGGTCGCGTCCGGGGAGCCCTACGTGACGGTGACCTCGCTCGGCGGGGCGCACCGCATCGACATCATCGACCGCGACCGCGCCGGCCTCTTCGCCGACACCGCGGGCCTGCTCGCCGCGCCCGGCTTCGTCGGGCGCTCGGCCATCGTCCGCACCGTCGACGGCCTCGCGGTCAACGTGTGGTGGGTCGACTCGCCGGGTGGCGAGACGCCGCTGCCGGGTGTCATCTCACGGGACCTGACCCGCGTCGCGAGCGGCGACCGCTCGCCGCTCGGCAAGCTGCAGCGCCGCAGGTCGGCCGGGGTGCGCAGCCCGGGGTCGGGGTCTGTCGACTCGACCCGGGCGATGGTGATCAGCAGCGCCTCCGACACCGCCACCGTCATCGAGGTGCGCGCGACCGACCGCACGGGCCTGCTCCAGGACATCGGCATCACGCTGGCCCGGGCCTCGCTGTCGGTGCGGTCGGCGCACATCGCGACGTATGCCGGCCAGACGCTCGACACCTTCTACGTCACCGAGTTCGGCGGCGGGCAGCTCGCGCCCGCCCGGGCCGCTCAGGCGGTCGCGATGATCATCGACACCTGCGACGGCGCCTGAGCGCGGTGACCCTCATCAGTCGACGAGGTCGGCGTCGCGCAGGTGGCCGAGGACGAGTCGGTCGACCGCCGACACCTGGTCGCCGTCGGCCGAGGTGATCCACGTGATCTCGTCGATCTCGCGCGACGGTGCGAACGGTCCGGCGTGTGATGCGGTGTAGCAGGTCAGTCGCACCACGAGGCCGTCGGTGCGAGCGTCGGCCAGCGCCTCGAACGTGCCGACGTAGGCCGCCGTGCCCGGGTCCACGACGACCGTGAGCTCCTCCTCGAGCTCGCGCACCAGCGTCTCGAGGTCGCTCTCGCCGGGCTCACGCTTGCCGCCGGGCAGGTAGAACCGCTCCCGTCCGGCGTTGCGGGCCACGAGCAGGCGGCGCTCCTCGAGGTGGATCCACGCGATCTTGTCGATGAGGTCAGGCACCCGCCCACGGTAGGCCACGGCGTGACGGTGGAGACGGCATACCTCGTCGGGCGCGGGGTGCGTCACTGTTCCACGGGGCGCAACGCTGACGCACACGGCCACCGCGGGCGCCGGGTCGGACCCGTGCGCGGGAGCGGATAACCTTGCGGGGTGTTTGCATCTCTGTCTGACCGCCTGACCGCGACGTTCAAGAACCTCCGCGGCAAGGGACGGCTCTCGGAGTCCGACGTCAACTCGACGATCCGCGACATCCGCCTCGCCCTGCTCGACGCCGACGTGGCGCTGCCCGTCGTCAAGCGGTTCACCTCCAGCGTGCGCGAGCGCGCGCTCGGTGCCGAGGTCAGCCAGGCCCTCAACCCGGCCCAGCAGGTCGTCAAGATCGTGCAGGAGGAGCTCGTCGGCATCCTCGGCGGGCAGACGCGCACGATCCGCTTCGCGAAGCAGCCCCCGACCGTCATCATGCTCGCCGGCCTCCAGGGCTCTGGCAAGACGACCTTCGCCGGCAAGCTCGGCAAGTGGCTCAAGGACCAGGGCCACACGCCCCTCCTCGTCGCGGCCGACCTGCAGCGCCCCAACGCCGTCACGCAGCTCGAGGTCGTCGGCGAGCGCGCCGGCATCCCGGTCTTCGCGCCCGAGCGCGGCAACATGGGCGGCCACGACGCCGTGCTCGAGTCGGGCGAGGGCACCCGCTCCTTCGGCGACCCGGTGTCGGTCTCGCGCATGGGCATCGAGCAGGCCCGCGCCAAGCAGTACGACGTCGTCATCGTCGACACCGCCGGCCGCCTCGCCGTCGACGCCAACCTCATGCAGCAGGCGTCCGACATCCGCACGGCCATCCAGCCCGACGAGGTCCTCTTCGTCATCGACGCCATGATCGGCCAGGCCGCCGTCGAGACGGCCCAGGCCTTCCACGACGGCGTCGCCTTCACCGGTGTCGTGCTCTCCAAGCTCGACGGCGACGCCCGCGGTGGTGCCGCCCTCTCGGTCGCCGAGATCACCGGCGAGCCGATCATGTTCGCGTCGGTCGGCGAGAAGGTCACCGACTTCGAGGTGTTCCACCCCGACCGCATGGCCAGCCGCATCCTCGACATGGGTGACGTGCTCACCCTCATCGAGCAGGCCGAGAAGGCGTTCGACAAGCGCCAGGCCGACGAGATGGCGCGCAAGTTCCTCGCCGAGGAGGACTTCACCTTCGAGGACTTCCTCCAGCAGATGAACGCCATCAAGAAGATGGGCTCGCTCAAGTCGATGCTCAAGATGATGCCGGGCATGCAGGGGATGCGTGACCAGCTCGACGCCTTCGACGACCGTGAGTTCGACCGCGTGGAGGCGATGGTCCGCTCGATGACGCCGTTCGAGCGCACGCACCCGAAGCAGATCAACGGCTCGCGCCGGGCACGCATCGCCAAGGGCTCCGGTGTCACGGTCACCGACGTCAACCATCTGCTCGAACGTTTCGGGCAGGCGCAGAAGATGATGAAGTCGATGGCCCGCGGCGGCGGTGGCGGCCTGCCGGGCATGCCCGGCATCCCCGGCTCCGGCAAGCGTGGCAAGCAGCAGCCGCAGCGCAAGAAGAGCAAGAGCGGCAACCCGGCCAAGCGCGCCGCCGAGGAGCGGGCCGCCGCCGAGAAGGCCGCGGCCGGTCGCGCCGCGTCGGCGGCGAGCGCCTTCGGTGCGCCAGGGCCGAACGGGCAGGGCGCCGACGCGGACCCGATGGCCGGCTTCGACCCGTCGAACCTGCCCAAGGGCTTCGAGAAGTTCCTCGGCAAGGGCTAGGTGTCGTGACCTGGGACGTTGTTTACGGCGTGCCGGGTTGACCGTGGGAGG
>CBHRRQ010000274.1:0-4592 GCA_966081555.1 uncultured Terrabacter sp. | reverse complement strand
AGATCGAGGTCGTGACCCGCGGTGACGTGCGTCGCGCGAAGCTCTACTACCTGCGTGGTCTGCGCGGCAAGGCTGCCAAGATCCGCGAGAAGCGCGACAGCATCCCGGCCAAGGCCGGCGCGAAGAGCTGACGACCTGCTGACGCAGACGACCGTCTGACCACGCGAGGCGCGGTGGACCCCGAGCGGGCCGTCCCGGACACGAGTTCCGAGACGCCCGACGACTCGGGATCCGCCGCGCCTTCGTCACGCCCGGGGGCTGCCGGAGAGATCGGGCTGCGGGCCCCTGCCCGACGGCACCGCTGGCTGCTCGGTCCGGCGGTCCTGCTGCTCGCGGTCGTCGTCCTGCGGGCCTTCTTCGTGACGCCCTTCGGCATCCCGAGCGAGTCGATGCAGGACACCCTGCTCGTCGGTGACCGCCTCCTCGTGTCCCGCACGACGCCCTCCGACCAGCTTCAGCGGGGCGACATCGTCGTCTTCGACGCGTCCGAGGCGTTCAACCTCGACGTGCCCCAGCGCGGCGTGCTCCAGCGGCTCGTCGAGGCCGTCGAGAGCCTGGCCGGCAAGGGGCAGCCCACCGACTACGTGAAGCGAGTCATCGGCCTGCCGGGCGACCACGTGCGCTGCTGCTCGGCCGACGGCCGCCTCGAGATCAACGGCGTCGCCGTCACCGAGCCGTACCTCGCGCCCGGTGCCCGCCCGAGCGCGATCCCCTTCGACGTCACCGTCCCGCCCGACCGTTTCTGGATGATGGGCGACAACCGCGGGGCCTCCGCCGACTCCCGCGCACACCTCGGCGAGCCGGGTGGCGGCATGGTGCCCGGCACCGACATCATCGGCAAGGTTTGGGTGCGATACTGGCCGCTCGATCGGCTCGGGTCGGTCGACCAAGGACAAATTGCCTCCGTCCCACGAAATGGTGAGTGATGTCGCAGTACACCGGACGCCCCGAGGACCCCACGCGCGGGCGACCCGTCGACGGCATCGACGAGAGGGACGACGTCGACGACCTCGATGAGGACTACGACGACGACGAGCCGCGTGGCTTCGTCGGCACCGTCCTGGCCGGGCTCAAGGAGCTGCTCATCGTCGTCGTCCTGGCGATGGCGCTCTCGTTCGTCGTCAAGACGTGGCTCTTCCAGGCGTTCTACATCCCCTCCGGGTCGATGGAGAACACCCTCGTAAAGGACGACCGTGTCATCGTCAGCAAGCTGACGCCCGGCCCCTTCGACCTCAAGCGGGGCGACGTGGTCGTCTTCGAGGACCCGGGCACCCCCGCCCCGTGGCTCGGCAGCCTCGGCGAGCAGCGCAGCGACGTCGGGGGCCCGTTCCACGACGCCCTCGTCTTCGTCGGCCTGCTGCCCGAGGACGCCGAGAACCACCTCATCAAGCGCGTCATCGGCCTCCCGGGCGACCGCGTGCAGGCCGACGGCGACACCGGCAAGCTCAAGGTCAACGGCGTCGAGATCACCGAGCCCTACATCAAGCCCGGCGACTTCCCCAGCGAGGGCAAGAAGTTCGACATCACCGTGCCGGCCAGGCGCATCTGGGTCATGGGCGACCACCGCTCCGACTCGTCCGACAGCCGTTGGCACGACGACGGCACCGGCGCGCAGGGCTCCGTGCCCATGGACAAGATCGTCGGGCGGGCCCTCTTCGTCGTCTGGCCGATCGACCACGTGACGTGGCTCGGCGTGCCCGAGCGCACCTTCGCCTCGGTGCCGGCCCCCAAGGGCACCAGCAACGCACCCCTGAACAAGCCCACCACCAAGGCGACGGTCACGCCGAAGCCGAGCGGCAAGCCGACGGCCTCGGCGACGAAGGTCGCGGCCGGCTGACGGACGCGAGCAGCACCATGGCACCTCCCGCACCCTCCAAGAAGCCCTCCCTCCGGCTCGAGCGCGCGCTGCAGCGCTCCGGCCACCGGCTGCTCGCCGGCATGGACGAGGTGGGGCGGGGGGCGCTGGCCGGTCCCGTCAGCGTCGGCGTCGTCGTCATCGACGAGACGGTGCGCTCCGCCCCGGTCGGCGTCAAGGACTCCAAGCTGCTCACCGAGAAGGCGCGCCTCGGCCTCGTGCCGCGCATCCAGCGCTGGGCGGTGGCGCACGCGGTGGGGCACGCGAGCAACGACGAGATCGACGAGATCGGCATCATGGCGGCCCTGCGGCTCGCCGGCCTCCGGGCCCTCGACGGCCTCGGGGTCGTGCCCGACCTCGTCATCCTCGACGGCAACCACGACTGGCTCACGGCCCCCACCGAGGTCGGCCTGCTCGCCTTCGCCGACGAGGCCGGTCCGGCCACGCCGCCGGTCACGACGATGATCAAGGCCGACATGAAGTGCTCGTCGGTCGCCGCCGCGAGCGTGCTCGCGAAGGTGGAGCGCGACACGCGGATGGTCGCGCTGGGAGAGCAGCACACGGCATACGGCTGGGGGCTCAACAAGGGCTACTCCGCGCCCGAGCACCTCGACGCGCTGGCGCGCCTCGGCCCGTGCGAGCTGCACCGGCGGTCGTGGCGTCTGCCCGGCGTCTACGCCGAGACGCCGGTGGAGGTGTTGAATGAGGTCACGGAGACGTTCGCTCCGGTGGCCATCACGGCAGAGCAGACAGGGACGGCGATCAGGTGAGTTCGGAAGATCTCGAGAAGTACGAGACCGAGATGGAGCTCCAGCTCTACAAGGAGTACCGCGACGTCGTCGGCCTCTTCACCCACGTCGTCGAGACCGAGCGCCGGTTCTACCTCGCGAACTCCGTCGACGTGAAGGTGCGCAGCGACGGCGGCGAGGTCTTCTTCGACGTCACGATGGCCGACGCCTGGGTGTGGGACATCTACCGGCCGGCACGCTTCGTCAAGAACGTGCGCGTCGTGACGTTCAAGGACGTCAACGTCGAGGAGCTGCCCAAGCCCGACATCAAGCTGCCCGAGAACGGCGACTTCACCTGATCCCGGGCTGACCCGCACCGCGGTTTCGTCCACACCCCCTCGCCGACCACGTATGCCGTCCACAGCCTCCCGCTGACGCCTGTCCCGCTCGACGGCGTGCCGGGAGGGTGGACCGCATGGACCTCTCCTCCCGAGCTCTGGGCGACTACGGCGAACGCCTCGCCTGCCGCTACCTGCTGGCCCACGGCCTGACCTTCCTCGACCGCAACTGGCGGTGCGTCCGGGGCGAGATCGACGTCGTCGCCCGCGAGGGCCGTGACCTCGTCGTGTGCGAGGTCAAGACCCGCACGACCGAGGCGTTCGGTGCGCCGTTCGAGGCGGTGACCTGGCGCAAGCAACGACGACTGCGCCGGCTGGCCGGTCTCTGGCGCGACGAGCACTCCGACGCGGTGCGCGGGCTCGACCTGCGCATCGACGTCATCTCGATCCTCCGGCCGCCCACGGGCGCGGCGCGGCTGCAGCACCTGCGGGGGGTGTGCTGATGGGCGTCGGTCTGGGGCGCACGCGGTCGGTCGGGCTGCGCGGCGTCACCGGTTTCGTCGTCGACGTGGAGGCGCACGTCACCACCGGTCTGCCCGGCTTCGCGATCAGCGGCCTCGGCGACTCGGCGGTCAAGCAGTCCTCCGACCGCATCAAGGCGGCTGCGGCGCTCATCGAGAAGATGGCCGTGAGCCAGCGTCGCGTCACCGTCAACCTGTCGCCGGCGGGGGAGCGCAAGGTCGGCACCGGCTTCGACCTCGGCATCTTCGTGGCCGTGGCGGCGGCCATGGACCTGCTGCCCGCTCGGGTGGTGCGCGACGTCGTCCACATCGGGGAGGTGGGGCTCGACGGCACGGTCCGTCCCGTGCCGGGCGTGCTGCCGCTCGTGCACGCGGCGGCGCTGACCGGGGTGCGGCACGTCGTCGTCCCGGTCGCCAACGCGGGCGAGGCTCGGCTCGTGTCAGGGGTGCGGGTGCATCCCGTCGCCGAGGTCACCGAGCTGGTGCGGCGCTATGGCAACCTCGCGAAAGGTGTTGCGGTCCAAGAGGTCCCGGTGCCGTCGGTGGCGGCGCCGGAGCCCGAGCCCGTGCGCGACCTCATCGAGGTCGTCGGCCAGGCCGAGGCGAAGCTGGCCCTCGAGATCGCCGCTGCCGGCGGCCACCACCTGCTCCTCGCCGGTCCACCGGGGGCCGGCAAGACGATGCTGGCCGAGCGGTTGCCGGGGCTGCTCCCGTCGCTCGACGAGGGCGAGTCGATGGAGGTCACCGCGATCCACTCCGTGCTCGGCGCTCTCGGTTCCGGCCACGACGCCCGCCTCATCACCCACCCGCCCTTCGTGGCACCGCACCACGGGGCCTCCCAGGCGGCCGTCATCGGCGGCGGCAGCGGCCGCATCCGCCCGGGCGCCATCACGCAGGCACACCGGGGAATCCTCTTCCTGGACGAGACGCCGGACTTCGACAAGAGCGTGCTGCAGTCGCTGCGCACGCCGCTCGAGCGTGGGCTCGTGTCGATCGCGCGAGCCCACGACTCGGTGGTCTTCCCGGCGCGGTTCCAGCTCGTGCTCGCCGCCAACCCGTGCCCCTGCGGCAAGGCGTGGGGCAAGGGCCTCGACTGCACGTGCACCCCGCTGATGCGGCGCACCTACTTCGGCAAGCTGAGCGGACCGCT
>CBHRRQ010000273.1:0-4716 GCA_966081555.1 uncultured Terrabacter sp. | reverse complement strand
CCGCCCGCCACGGCCCAGGGCCCCCCGGCGGCTGCGGGGCGGCACTCGTACGCTTGGGGATCCGCGGTCAGGCGAGCTTGGCCTCGAGGCTGATCGGCACGGCCTTGAGGGCCTGGCTCACCGGGCAGTTGGCCTTGGCGTCCTCGGCCGCGGCCTGGAAGTCCTCGGCCGAGATGCCGGGCACGTCGCCGACGACCGACAGCTTGATCTCGGTGATGCCGGTGCCGGGCACGAACGTCACGTCGGCCGTCGTGTCGAGGGTCGTGGGCGGCGTGCCGGCCTTGGCGAGGCCGTTCGAGAACGCCATCGAGAAGCACGACGAGTGGGCCGCGGCGATGAGCTCCTCGGGGCTCGTCTTGCCGTTGGCCTGCTCCGCGCGGGAGGGCCAGTTCACGTCGTAGGTGCCGATGCCCGAGCTCTCGAGGCTGACCTGGCCGGAGCCCTCGAAGAGGGAGCCCTCCCAGTGCGTGCTGGCGGTGCGCGTGGTGCCCATCAGTTCTCCTTCGCTGTCGGGACGGTCACGACTCTGGGCCGCGACGCGGTACGTCACCACCGTAAGGGGATTCGCGACCGAAACAAGGGGCGGCCGACGGGCGGACGGCCACGGCGACGGTCGGCGGTCGCAGCCGCAGGGTTCAGCGGGCAGCGAGGGACGCGTCGTAGAGCGCCTTCTTCGACAGCCCGGTGCGGGCGGCGACGTCGGCGGCGACGTCCTTGAGCCGCTCCCCCGCGTCGACCCGCCGGCGTATGCCGGCGACGGCGTCCTCGAGGGAGGGCACCACCCGCTCGGCGCCGGCCACGACGATCGTGATCTCGCCCTTGACGCCACCCTCGGCCCACTCGGCCAGCTCGGCGAGCGGGCCGCGGCGCACCTCCTCGTAGGTCTTGGTCAGCTCGCGGCAGACCGCGGCGCGGCGCTCCGGACCGAACGCGTCCCTCATCGCAGCGAGGGTCTCGGCGAGCCGGTGGGGTGCCTCGAAGAAGACGAGCGTGCGGCGTTCGTCGGCCACCTCCGAGAGGACCCGGGCGCGCTCGCCCGGCTTGCGCGGCAGGAACCCGTCGAAGCAGAACCGGTCGACCGGGAGGCCCGACACGGCGAGCGCCATGAGGACGGCGCTGGGCCCGGGGACGCAGGTGACGCGTACGCCCGACTCGACCGCGGCGGCGACGAGACGGTAGCCGGGGTCGGAGACGGACGGCATACCGGCGTCGGTGACGACGAGCACGCGCTCGCCCGCGAGGAGCCGATCGACGAGGTCGGGCGTGCGGGACGCCTCGTTGTGCTCGTGGTAGCTGACGACCGCACCCGAGGTCGTGACGCCGAGGTCGGAGAGGAGGCGACGCAGCCGGCGGGTGTCCTCCGCCGCGACGACGTCGGCCGTGGCGAGCTCCTCGGCGAGCCGCGGTGCCGCGTCACGGGGGTCGCCGATCGGGGTGGCGGCCAGGACGAGGGTGCCGGTGCTCATGCCGCCATCCTGTCAGGGCCCAGACGTGAGACGCCCGTCCCCGAATGTGGACGGGGTTACGTGACGGAAACCTCACCGCGATACACAGAGTGCATGACGATCTCGGGACAGACCTCGACCGAGCCCACCCCCGCCGCCACCGCTGCACCCGCGACGGGGGCCACCGACGCGCGCTCGACCGAGCAGCTGCTCGAGGCCGACCGTCGCGAGCCGAACGTCGGCACCTTTGCCTCCGGCGTCTCGTCGGCCCAGCAGCACGCGGCCCTGCGGGCCTCGGTGCGCCAGCTCGGGGCCCTCCTCGGCGAGGCGCTCGAGCGGCACGAGGGCGCGGAGCTGCTCGCGCTCGTCGAGCGGGTGCGCAGCCTGGCCCGCCAGCCCAGCGACGACGAGCTGCGGTCGACGCTGGCCGCCGTCGACGCGCCGACCGCGGTCGTGCTCGCCCGGGCGTTCACCGCGTACTTCCAGCTCGTCAACGTCACCGAGCAGCTGCACCGCTGGCAGGAGGTGACGGCGGTCGACGAGGGGCCGCTGGCCGCCACCGCGCGACGCATCGGCGCGGCCCTCGACGAGGGCACGGTCGACCGGGACCTCGTGGACTCGGTGCTGGCCCGGGTGGAGTACCGGCCGGTCTTCACCGCTCACCCGACCGAGGCCACGCGACGCTCGGTCATCGACCTGCTGCGGCGCATCGCCGACACCGTGCAGACGCTCGAAGACCCGCGCAGCGCGCCGGCCGACCAGCCTCGTCTGGAGCGCCGTCTCGCCGAGCTCGTCGACCTCGTCTGGCAGACCGACGAGCTGCGCATCCAGCGCCCGGAGCCGACCGACGAGGCCCGCACCGCCATCTACTACCTCAACTCGCTCACGCAGCGGGTGGTCCCCGAGCTGCTCGCCGAGCTGGACCGGTCCCTCGCGACGATCGGCATCGAGCTGCCCGCCTCGGCCCGGCCGCTGCGCTTCGGCGCGTGGGCCGGCGGTGACCGCGACGGCAACCCGAACGTCACCCCGCAGGTGACGCTCGAGGTCGTGGGGCTGCAGCACGACGCCGCCCTGCGTGACCTCATCGCCCACACCGAGAGCCTTCTGGCCGAGATCTCCCCGTCGACGCGGGTCGTCACGGTGACCGACGAGCTGACCCGCAGCCTCGAGGCCGACGCCGAGGCCCTGCCCATCACCTACGACGCGCTCAAGCGGCTCAACGCCGAGGAGCCCTACCGCCTCAAGCTGAGCTTCGTGCGGGTGCGGCTGCAGCGCACCCGCGACCGCCTCGCGCACCAGACTCCCCACGAGCCGGGTCGCGACTACGCCTCGTTCGACGAGCTGCTCGCGGACCTCACCCTCGTGCGCGACTCCATGCTCGCCGGCGGCGACGAGCTCACCGGCAACGGCGCGATCCTCCGCCTCATCCGCACTGCCACGACAGTGGGGCTCGGCCTCGCGACGCTCGACATCCGCGAGCACAGCGGCAAGCACCACGCGGCCCTCGCCGACCTCTATGACCGCATCGGCGAGCTCGAGACGCCCTACGGCCAGCTCGACCGCCAGGCGCGCATCGAGCTGCTCTCGCGCGAGCTCTCGTCGCGCCGGCCGCTCACCGGCAGCCGGGCCGTCGACGTCGGCGAGTCGGCGTCCGCCTCGCTCGCGCTGATGTACGCCATCCGCACCGTCCTCGACACCTACGGCCCCGAGACGGTCGAGACCTACATCGTGTCGATGACGCACGACATCGACGACCTCTTCGCCGTCGTCGTGCTCGCGCGCGAGGTCGGACTCGTCGACACCGGCACCGAGAGCCACGCGGCCACCGCGCGCATCGGCTTCGCCCCGCTCTTCGAGACCGTGGCCGAGCTGGAGGCGGCCGGCCCCCTGCTCGACGCGCTCCTCGGCGACCCGGCATACCGGAGGGTCGTCGCAGCCCGCGGCGACGTGCAGGAGATCATGCTCGGCTACTCCGACTCGTCGAAGGACGCCGGCATCGCCGCGTCGCAGTGGCAGATCCACCGCGCGCAGCGCGCCCTGCGCGACGTCGCCCGCCGTCACGGCGTCGTGCTGCGCCTCTTCCACGGCCGGGGCGGCTCGGTCGGCCGCGGTGGCGGCCCCACCGGCGAGGCGATTCTCAGCCAGCCCTACGGCAGCCTCGACGGGCCCATCAAGATCACCGAGCAGGGCGAGGTGCTCAGCGACAAGTACACGCTGCCCGGGCTCGCCCGGTTCAACCTCGAGGTGGCCCTCGCGGCGGTGCTCGAGGCGTCGGTGCTGCACCGCAAGTCGCTGCTGCCCAAGGACGTCCTCGACGGCTGGAACGGCACGATGGACGTCGTCGCAGCTCGCGGTCAGGACACCTACCGCGGGCTCGTGCGCGACCCGGGGCTCGTCCCGTTCTTCGTCTCGGCGACCCCCGTCGACGAGCTGGGCAAGATGAACATCGGGTCGCGGCCGTCGAAGCGTCCCGGCGGCGAGGGCGGTCTCGACGACCTCCGCGCCATCCCCTGGGTGTTCGGCTGGACGCAGTCGCGCATCATCCTGCCGGGCTGGTTCGGCGTCGGCTCGGGCCTCGCGGCCGCCCGCGAGGACGGTCGCGAGAAGACGCTGCGCGAGATGTACGGGTCGTGGGCCTTCTTCCGCACCTTCATGTCGAACGTGCAGATGACGCTGGCCAAGACCGACCTCGACATCGCGGCCGGCTACGTCAAGGAGCTGGTCGATCCCGAGGTGGCGGGGCTCTTCGACACGATCCGTGAGGAGCACGAGCGCACCCTCGAGGAGGTGCTGCGGGTGACCGGGCAGTCCGAGCTGCTCGAGTCGGCACCGACGCTGCGACGCACCCTCGAGCTGCGCGACAGCTACCTCGCCCCGTTGCACGCGCTGCAGACGTCGCTGCTCGCGCGCTCGCGCGCCGTGCCCGACGACGCCGAGCCCGACGCCGACGTGCAGCGGGCCCTGCTGCTGACGATCAACGGCATCGCCGCGGGGCTGCGCAACACCGGCTGAGGTCGCAACCGCTCAACCCAACCGCGCCGTGGCGCACTTTCGTGCCGATGGCAAGCCCGGGACGCGCACGAAACTGCGCCATGGCGCGCTTTCGTCTGTCAGGGTGTCGCGTCGGCGGCGCGGAGCATCCGGGCCGCCTGCTCGCGCATGATGTCGCGCAGCTCGGGCGGCTCGAGCACCGTCATCTCCCACGGCAGCACGCCGAGGTGCATCGCCATCCAGCCGAGGTGGTTGCCGCCCGCCTCGAAGATGCAGTGCG
>CBHRRQ010000272.1:0-4735 GCA_966081555.1 uncultured Terrabacter sp. | reverse complement strand
CCCCCCCCCCACCCCCCGCGGGGGGGGGGGGGGTCGGCCCCCCCCCCCCCCCCCCCGTCGCGCGTGCCGGCGATAGGTTTGTCCCCGTGTTCTACTGGCGCTCCTCGACCGACACCGCCGCCGACGCCACGGTGCCCACCGACGCCATCGTGGAGCTCGGTTTCACCGGGCGGTCCGCGGGCAGGGGCGCCGGGCCGTATGCCGGGCTGAACCTCGGCGGCCACGTCGGCGACGACCCCGGCGAGGTCGAGGACAACCGCCGCGCCCTGGCGGGGGAGCTCGGCCTGCCCCGGGAGCGGGTGGTCTTCCTGAACCAGGTGCACGGTGCCGACGTCGTCGAGGTCGGCGGCCCCTGGGCAGGGGAACCCCCTGCCGCCGACGCGGTGGTCACGCGCGCCTCGGACCTCGCCGTCGCGGTGCTCGTCGCCGACTGCGTGCCCGTCCTGCTCCACGACGCCGCTGCCGGCGTCCTGGGCGCGGTGCACTCCGGACGTCCCGGCATGCTCGCCGGCATCGTCGGACACGCCGTGGCGGCCATGCGCGACCTCGGCGCCCGGTCGATCTCGGCGACCGTGGGCCCCTCCGTCTGCGGACGCTGCTACGAGGTGCCCGAGGAGATGGCCCGGACCGCAGCCGCCAGGACCGCCGCCTCGGCGGCCCGGTCGTGGGCCGGCACCCCGGCGATCGACGTCGCCGCCGGCGTCGTGGAACAGCTAGCCGAGGAGGGGGTGGGCATCCACTGGGTGCCCGGCTGCACCCGGGAGGACGACGACCTCTACTCCTACCGCCGCGACGGGCGCACGGGCCGGTTCGCGGGAGTCGTCCTGCGCCGGTCGGTGGCGGCATGACGCCCTACCCGGGCCAGCAGCCCGACGACCGACCCGACGAGCAGCGCCTCGAGGAGCTGCGCGGCAACCTGGCCGCCGTCCACGCGCGCATCGAGCGCGGCTGCGACGCGGCCGGACGCGAGCCCGGCGAGGTCACCCTCGTCGTCGTCACGAAGTACTTCCCCGTGTCGGACGTCCTGCTGCTCCACCGGCTCGGGGTGCGCCACTTCGGCGAGAACCGTGACCAGGAGGCGGGCGAGAAGTTCCGTGCCGTGCGGGCCGCGCTCGCCGGCTCCGGCCAGGAGGACCTGACACTGCACTTCATCGGCCAGCTGCAGAGCAACAAGGCCGGTCACGTCGCCGGCTACGCGGACGTGGTGCAGTCGGTGGACCGCGCCAAGATCGTGGCCGCGCTCGACCGGGGCGCCCACGCGGCCGACCGTCGCCTGCGCCTGCTGCTGCAGGTGAGCCTCGACGGCGACACGGCTCGCGGCGGCGTGCTTCCCGAGGAGGCCGCGCACCTCGCCGACGAGGTGGAGGGCCACGAGCTGCTCTCGCTGAAGGGCGTGATGGCCGTGGCCCCCCTCGGCGCCGACCCCGACGACGCGTTCGCCCGGCTGCGCGAGGTGGCGGACGGCATACGGGCGCGTCACCCCGGTGCGGACTGGCTCTCTGCCGGCATGAGCGCCGACCTCGAGGCGGGCCTTCGGCACGGGGCGACACACCTGCGTGTCGGCACCGCAATCCTCGGATCACGTCCGTCACTTCTGTAACGTCGTCAGCGACCGCAATCGAGCGTTTGGGAGTTGGCCATGGCAGGGGCACTGCGCAAGACGATGGTGTACCTCGGACTCAGCGAGGAGGACCAGCGCCACGACCGTTACGACGACTACGACGCCTACGACGAGTCCGACCGCTACGACGACGAGCCCGAGCACACCGCTGCCGTGACGCAGCTTCCGACCAAGCGCCCCGTCGCCGCCGTCGTCCGTGACGTGGAGGTGGGATCGCTCAACCGCATCACCACGATCCACCCGCGCACCTACAACGAGGCCAAGAACATCGGCGAGTGGTTCCGCGACCAGGTGCCGGTCATCATGAACCTCAGCGACATGGACGACGCCGACGCCAAGCGTCTCGTCGACTTCGCCGCGGGCCTCGTCTTCGGCCTGCACGGCACGATCGAGCGCGTCACGTCCAAGGTCTTCCTGCTCTCGCCGGCTCACGTCGAGATCTCGGCCGACGAGCCCGAGACGCCCACGACCTCCACCCGCGGCTTCTTCAACCAGAGCTGAGCCGCCGGTCCCAGAGGTGCCGTCCGGGGTCAGGGTCGCGCATGGATCTCGACCCCGGTTCACACTCTCGCCCGCAGATCAGAGACACTGGCCGACATGGACGCGTTCTGGACCATCTACGGGGTGGTGGTCTTCACCTTCTTCATCGCCCTCATCGGTCGCTTCGTCATCGACTGGGTGCAGGTGCTGGCCCGTTCGTGGCGGCCCTCCGGGGTGGTCCTCGTCCTGGCCGAGGCGGTCTACACCGTCACCGACCCACCCCTGCGGGCCCTCCGTAAGGTGATCCCGTCGCCGAGCCTCGGTGGCGTCCGACTCGACCTCAGCTTCCTCGTCCTGATGTTGCTGACCTCTCTCGCCCTCAACGTGCCGAGCTTCTTCTGACCGTCGGCGTTCGCCGGATCCCGCGGTGCGGGTGACGAGCAGCACGCCGATCCGTGAGGATGGCTTTGGTTCGTGACCGGAACGTTAGATACCGTTGACCCGAACCATTACGTCTGTATCGAGGTGACACATGGCGCTTACGCCGGAACAGGTGCTCAACAAGCACTTCCAGACCACGCAGTTTCGCCGTGGCTACGAGGAGCGGGACGTTGACGACTTCCTGGACGAGATCGTGGCGGAGATGCGCTCGCTCATCGAGCAGCGAGACGACTACCTGAAGCAGCTCAACGACTGCCGCGCGAGCAAGAACCAGTCGGCGGTGCGCGCCGACGGCGCGACCGCAGCCATGCCCCCCGTCGGGCGCCCCGGTGACGAGGCGAAGCTCGGCGGCCTCACGGCGAAGATCCAGGACGCCGAGCGTGCCTTCAAGGCGGCCACCGACCGCGCCGCCAAGGCCAAGGCCGACGCCGAGAACGCCGAGCGCGCCGCCAAGGAGCGCGTCGAGCGCGCGAAGGCCGAGGCCGAGCGCGCCGAGGCAGCCGCGAAGTCCGCCGTGGACTCCCAGGCCCTCAACGACGCCCAGGCCAAGCTCAACGGGCTGAACTCCCAGGTCGCCGAGGCCGAGGCCAAGCTCGCCAAGGCGCAGGAGAACGCCCGCGCTGCCGACGAGCGCGCCGCGAAGGCGCTCTCCGACGCCGAGGCCGCCGCCGCCGACGCCAAGCGCGTGCGCGACGAGGCCGCTGCCGACGCCAAGCGCCAGCGTGAAGAGGCCGCCAAGGCGACGGCGGCACCCGCCGCTGCCTCCGCCGCAGCCGCGGCTCCGGCATCCCAGGCCGTATCCGGCAACCTCGACGCCGCGGGCGTCATCGCCCTTGCGCAGCGCCTCCACGACGAGCACGTCGCCGCCGGTGAGGCCAAGCGCAACGAGCTCATCACCGAGGCCGAGACCCGTCACCGTGACATGCTCGCGGCCGCGCAGGCCCGCCACGACGAGCTGATCAACACCGGTCAGGCCCGTCACGACGAGGCCACCCAGCAGGCCGAGCAGCTGGCCGCCGCCGCGGCGACCCAGCGCGACCAGATGATCGCCGAGGCGACCTCGCAGCGCGACCAGATGATCGCCGAGGCCACGTCGCAGCGCGACCAGATGCTCAGCGAGGCCGGTGCGCAGCGCGACCAGATGCTCACCGAGGCCCGCGAGCGTGCCACGGGGATGGTCGCCGAGGCCCAGCAGAAGAAGGCCGCCCTGCTCGAGGAGCTCGACAAGCAGAAGGGTCTGCTCGACCGCAAGATCGCCGAGCTGCGCGGCTTCGAGAAGAACTACCGCACCAACCTCAAGTCCTACATCGAGGGCCAGCTGCACGACCTCGACTCGAGCGTCCAGGAGCCGGCCCATGCCGGTGCCGGAGACGGCAACCAGGGCTGATCACCCACCTCGAACAGACGCACGCAGGCCGTCCGGGAACCCTCCCGGACGGCCTGCGTTGTACTCGGGGGGCCACCACTTGGCACGCATCTGCGTTTCGCGTTTGTGAACGTCCCCGGAGGGGCTTATTGTCAGCCCCACTTGTCAGCGTCGACGGCTCGAGCGACGGAGGATCTGATGGCGGCGAAGAAGACGACGGCAGCGGCGACCGCGGCCACCCGCTCGACCGCGACCAGCAGGACGGGGGCCGCGACCAGGACGACGAGCACCTCGGCGGCGTCAAAACGCTCCGCCTCGGCGTCCAAGGCGGCGGCCTCGAAGAGCGCTGCGGCCCAGAGCGCGTCGAAGAACGGCTCCGCCAGGACCAGCGCGAGGACCACGACGAAGACGTCCGCGACGTCTCCGAAGGGTGGCGCCCGCACCGCCGTGGCGCGTACCGCCGCGAAGGCTGCCGGCGCCGTGAAGGGGGCCGTCGCCCGAGCAGTGGGCCGCAAGGCGACCAGCGGTTCCACGACGGCCTCGCCGGCCGCGCCGACGAAGTCCGCTGTCAAAGCCGCGAAGTCGTCCCCGACGAAGCCGGCGTCCAAGGCAGCGACGAAGGCGGCGTCGAAGACCGCGACAGCGACGGCGAAGAGCGCCCCCAAGGCTGCGGCCCGCAAGAGCGCCGGTGCCAGCCCGGCCAAGAAGGCGACGGCTGCCAAGGCGGCGACGGCCAAGGCTGCCCCCACGACGAAGTCGGCTGCGAAGACGACCGCGAAGTCCACTGCGAAGTCCACGGCAAAGAGCACCTCGAAGACCACCGCGAA
>CBHRRQ010000271.1:0-4780 GCA_966081555.1 uncultured Terrabacter sp. | reverse complement strand
CACACCCCCCCCGCCCCCCCCCTCTCCCCCCCCGCAGCCCCCCCCCCGGGGGCCCCCCCCCCCCCGCGGGGCCCCCGACCCTCGTCGTCGTCCACGGCAGGCGTGGCCAGGCGTCTCTGGTCAGCGGGACTCGAGGACCCGGGTCAGCTGATCCTCGGTGTCGTTCGCGAGCTTCTCGAAGACGAGCTTCATCGCCGGGGCCGCGAGGTTCGCGAGCCCGTGCATGTCGAGGTCGGCGTGGTAGGTGATCTCGCTTCCCTCGGCAGTCGGCAGCACGGTGATCGTGTCGGTCGACGTCGCACCGTCGTTGCGACCCACCAGGACGACCCGCGAGTCGGTGAGCTCGGTCAGCTCGTACTCGAGCTCGGTGGTCACGCCCGCGATCTTCGAGACGTTGTGCCAGCGGGCACCCACGGCGACGGGGCCGTCGCCGATGCGGGTGCACGACTCGGTGCCCGGGTCCCACTCCGCGGCGTTGCCGAAGTCCTTGAGGTAGTCGATGACGGCGGCGGGGTCGCGACGGACGGTGAAGCTGCGGGTGACGCTGGGCATGGGTTCTCCTCGTGAGGCTCGGGTGGGGCTCGCGCCAGGGCAAGCCGTGAGCGTTCCCCTGCTTCGTACCCGCAGCGAGGCGCCGGGGCGTGCTCGACGCGGCTCGTGCGGTCCCGGACGACCTCTCACGTAGGCTCGCGCACGTGAGCATCTGGGGACGGTGGGCGCGCTACCGCCGCTCCCAGCGTGCCCGGATGGATGCCTTCCTGGCCCGCGACCTCGGCCTCGACGAGCAGACACCGCAGCCGGACGAGCCCACGCGCGACGGGGCAGGCTCCGGGGTCGCCGAGGCCACGGTCTCCCCCGGCCACGCGCAGCCCGGGCGACGCTCCCCCGCCGAGCACGACGCGTACGCCGAGGACGGCATCGACGACGTGGGCGCCCCGGACGCCCACGCTCCCGCAGGAGCGACCGGCGGGGAGGGCGTCGACGACGCGGCGGACCAGTCGGCGGGCCGAAGCCGAGCCAAGGGGCCGCGGCGCGACTTCGGCCCGACCGGCACCCCCTTAAACCCCCAGTCGCCGTTCTACGTCGGCTTCGTCGGCGCCGTCGGCGTGCTCACCGCGTATGCCGTCGTGCAGGCTGTCGGACGCCTCGGCACCGTCATCACGCTCCTCGTCATCTCGCTCTTCCTCACGCTCTCGCTCAACCCGCTCGTCGAGGCGCTGACCCGTCGCCGGGTCTCGCGCGGGTGGGCGGTCACCATCGTCTTCCTCGGCGTGCTCGCGGTCTTCACCCTCGTGGGGTGGGTCGTCATCCCGCCCGTGGCCGAGCAGGGCTCCGAGCTGGCCACGAACGCGCCGCGCCTGTTCGACAACCTGCTCGCGAACCCGTGGGTGCAGGAGGTCGACCACCGCTACCAGCTGATCCAGCGCATCCAGGAGGAGGTCAACCGCCGCGTCGCCGACGGCAACCTGTGGGCCGGCATCTTCGGCGGCGTGCTCGACGCCGGCAAGCTCATCGCGGCGGGCGTCTTCAGCGTGCTGACGGTCCTGGTCCTCACCCTCTACTTCCTCGCGTCGCTCCCTGCGGTCAAGCAGGCGGCCTACGCCCTGGTGCCGGCCAGCCGGCGCCCGCGCACGGTGTCGCTCTCCGAGGAGGTCATGCGACGCGTCGGGTCGTACGCCATCGGGCAGGTCGTCGTCGCGGCCATCAACGCGTTCTGCGCGTGGATCATGATGAGCCTCATCGGACTGAAGTTCGCCGCGGTGCTGGCGGTCGCGGTCGGCTTCCTCGGGCTCGTGCCGATGGTCGGTGCCACCCTCGGAGCGTCGGTCGTCGCCATCACCGCCTTCTTCGACGAGCCGAAGAAGGCGCTCATCGTCATCATCTACTTCGTCGTCTACCAGCAGATCGAGAACTACGCCGTGATGCCGCGCATCATGCAGCGCACGGTCGCCGTGCCGGGCGCGGTCACGGTCGTCGCCGCGCTGGCCGGCGGCACGCTGCTCGGCATCCTCGGTGCCCTGCTCGCGATCCCGTTCGCCGCAGGGGCGCTGCTGCTCTACGAGGAGGTGCTCGTCCCCCGGCAGCGACGCCACTAGGCCGCACCATCCGGTCGCGCACGCCCTCGTCGCACCGGCGGCGGCTCGTACGCTGGCGACATGGACGCGAGCGCCCGGGCCAGCGACTACTGGACGACCGACGCGGCCACCCGCCTCGCGTACGCGAACGGCGTCAGCGTGGACCCCGAGGACCCGGCCGACGTCGAACTCGTCGGCGGCTTCCTCGCCCGGTTCCCCGAGTGGTGCGAGCGCGCCGGATCCGGCGCCGACTACCTGGAGCTCGGCTGCGGTGTCGCCGGCGGTCTCCTCGCGCAGCTCCAGCTCTTCCCACGCCTGCGGGCGACCGCGGTCGAGATCTCTGCCGACCTCGTCGAGGAGGCCCGCGCCAGGGCGGACCGGCTCGGGCTCACCGAGCGCATCGAGTTCGTCGTCGCCGACGCGGCGACCCTCGACCGGCCGGCCAGCGCGGACCTCTGCTTCTGGAGCCAGTTCTTCTTCCCGACGCCATCTCGGCCGGGAGCACTCGCGGCAGCGCACCGGGCCGTGCGCCCGGGCGGCCTCCTCGCCGCTCCGCTCGTCGCCGCTCCCGCCCGCGACGACGCGAGCCACGTCGCCGCCTTCCGAGCGAGGCTGGCCTCGTGGGACATCCCGCTGCGCACGCCCGCAGAGCTGGCGGCCGAGCTGCGCGACGCCGGCTTCACCGACCCACGCATCGTGCGCTCGCCACTGGGCAGGTCGCTGCTGGTCCGGCGTCCCTGAGCAGCCGCGACCACGACCGTCCCGGCGCAGCTGCTCCATGGCAGGCTCGGCCCATGACCTTCCCGCAGACCTTCGGCCAGGACGTCATCGCGCAGCCGTCCAAGGCCCAGATGGAGTCGTTCGTCGACGAGCACCGGGCGGCGCTGCGCGAGAGCCTCGAGGGCCTGAGCGAGGCCGAGGCGAGGCGGTCCCTCGTGCCGTCGGCCACGACCCTGCTCGGGCTGGTCAAGCACGCGGCGTACGTCGAGAAGGTGTGGTTCGACCAGGCGGTCACCGGCCGCAGCCGGGCCGAGATCGGGATCCCCGAGGACTCGAGCGAGTCGTTCGTGCTCACCGACGCCGACACGGTGGAGTCGGTGACACGGGCCCACGCCGACACGTGCGCGGCCTCGCGCCTGGCGACGGCGTCCCTGAGCCTCGACGACCTGCTGACGGGACACCGGCTCGGCGCGCTGCCGCTGCGCTGGGTCTACCTCCACGTGCTGCGTGAGCTCGCCCAGCACTGCGGGCACGCCGACATCCTGCGCGAGCAGGTGCTCGCCGAGCGCGCCTGACGCGGTGCGCGCTCAGCGGTAGGCGTTGCCCGGAGGTCTCGCGTCGCGCTTCTGCCAGCACCCGGTGTGCCAGTGCCTCCGGTCGCCGAGGCCGCCGACCCCCTCGGCGGGCCACACGACGACGTGCGGCACGCCGGGCGGGACGTCCTGCTGGCAGCCCGGGCACAGGTACGCCCGGGTGGCGGAAGCACCGCTCACGGCGCGCACGGTCCAGCGCGTGCCGGCATACGCCTCCTCGCGGGTCGACCCGCCCTGGATGCGCGTCACGTCGAGGGGGACGTGCTCGCGCGCGTGCTTGCTGGGTCGACGGCGCGAGGGCATGCCACCAGCGTAGGTGTCAGGCGTACGTGCGGAAGCCGCGCCCCGTCTTGCGCCCGAGGTAGCCGGCCGTGACGAGGTGCTCGAGCAGCGGTGCCGGCGCGTAGCCGCGCTCACGGAACTCGAGGTAGAGCTCGCGCTCGATGGCGAGCGACACGTCGAGGCCGACGACGTCGAGCAGCTCGAACGGGCCCATCGGCAGGCCACAGCCGGTCTTCATCGCGGTGTCGATGTCGTCGGCCGTCGAGTAGTTGGCCTCGAGCATCTTCACGGCGTCGTTGAGGTACGGGAAGAGCAGCGCGTTGACGATGAAGCCGGCGCGGTCGCCGCACGTCACGGCGTGCTTGCCGATGCTCGCGCAGAGCGCCTGGACCGTCGCGACGACGTCGGGCGCGGTCGAGACCGTGTGCACGACCTCGACGAGCTTCATCACCTGCGCGGGGTTGAAGAAGTGCATCCCGATGACGTCCTGCGGGCGCTTCGTCGCGGCGGCGCACTCCACGACGGGCAGCGAGCTCGTCGTCGTGGCGAGGATCGCGCCGGGACGGCAGATCTCGTCGAGGTTCTCGAAGAGGGCGCGCTTGACGGTGAGGTCCTCGACCACCGCCTCGACGACGAGGTCGACCTGGGCGAGGTCGTCGAGACGCGTCGTGCCGGTCACGCGGGCGAGGGCGGCGTCGCGCTCCTCCTCGGTGGCCTTGCCGCGTTGCACGGCCTTCTCGAGGCTCTTGGCGAGCGCGGCCCGCACCGCCTCGACCTTGGCCTCGCTGCGTGCGACGAAGGTGACGTCGAGGCCCGCCTTCGCGAAGACCTCGACCATGCCGGTGGCCATGGTGCCGGAGCCGACGACGCCGACGCTGCTGATCGGGCGGGTGGTGCCCTCCCCCGAGGCCGTCCCCTTCGGGGTCAGCGCGTCGTCGACGACCTGCGAGCTGCCGGGCTCGGCATACGTGTAGAAGCCGCGGCCGCTCTTGCGGCCCTTGAGGCCGGCGCTCACCATCTGCTTGATGATCGGGCTCGGCGCGTGCAGGCGGTCACGGCCCTGCTTGTACATCGTGTCGAGGATCTCGTAGGCGGTGTCGAGGCCGATGA
>CBHRRQ010000270.1:0-4787 GCA_966081555.1 uncultured Terrabacter sp. | reverse complement strand
GACGGGACGTATGCCGCGCCTCGCGTCCACCGTGCTCGCGGCCTCCATCGTGCCGACGACGGCCATCGAGCACGCCTTCTGGGACGAGACCGACCCGACGCGCAAGGCGCAGAGCCGCAGCCTCTTCCTCAAGAACGTCGGCCTGCTCGGTGGGCTGCTCCTCGCCGCCGTCGACACCGAGGGCAAGCCGGGCCTGGCCTGGCGCGCCCAGCACGCCACGAAGACCACGCGCCGTGAGGCGCGGCACGCCAAGCAGACCGCCAAGCGCGAGGCCCGCCTCCTCGCCCATCGAGCACAGGACGTCGTGAGCTGAGTTGAGTCCCGCTGATCCATCGCCCCAGTCCCCCTCCCCGACCGGTGTCACCGCAGGCGACACCCTGACGGCCGAGCCGGACTGGGCGGCACCGCTGGCCCCGGGCCCCCTCGACGCGACGGTCGCGCTGCCGGGCAGCAAGTCCCTCACCAACCGCTACCTCGTGCTGGCCGCGCTGGCCGGCGACCGCTCGCGCCTGCGAGCGCCGCTGCGCTCACGGGACACGCTGCTCATGGCCGACGCGCTGCGGTCGCTGGGAGTGCGCATCGACGACGTCGCTCCAGAGGGCGAGTCGGCAGCCGGCGGGGCCGGGGCCGTGCCCGACTGGCTGGTGACCCCACCCGAGACCCTCACCGGCGGGGTCACCGTCGACTGCGGTCTCGCCGGCACGGTCATGCGGTTCCTGCCTGCCGTCGCCGCGCTCGCCGACGGCCCGGTGCGGCTCGACGGCGACCCGCAGGCGCGGGTGCGGCCGATGGGACCGGTCATCGACGCCTTGCGCGCCCTGGGAGCCGAGGTCGACGACGAGGGCGGCTGCCTGCCCCTGACCGTGCACGGGCGCGGCCGCCTGCGCGGCGGGTCGGTCACCATGGACGCGTCGGCGTCATCGCAGTTCATCTCGGCACTGCTGCTCGCGGGCGCCCGCTACGACGAGGGCGTCACGGTGCACCACGACGGCAAGCCGGTGCCCAGCGAGCCGCACATCCTCATGACGGTCGAGACCCTGCGCGACGCGGGCGCCATCGTCGACGACAGCGAGACGAACACGTGGCGGGTGGAGCCGTCCGAGATCAACGCGCTCGACGTCTCGGTGGAGCCCGACCTCTCCAACGCCGGCCCCTTCGTCGCAGCGGCCCTCGTGGCAGGCGGCACGGTGCGGGTTCCCGGCTGGCCGCAGCACACGACCCAGGCCGGAGACCTGCTGCGCGAGATCCTCGACACGATGGGGGCCGACGTCCGGCTCGACCGGTCCGGGCTCACCGTGGTGGGTAGTGGTGAGCTGGTCGGCATCGACATCGACCTGCACGACGCCGCGGAGCTGACGCCCACGGTGGCCGCCCTGGCCGCTCTGGCGTCCACGCCCTCGTGGATCCGCGGTGTCGCCCACATCCGCGGCCACGAGACCGATCGACTCGCAGCCCTGACGGCCGAGCTCGGCGGCCTGGGCTCGCACGTGACGGAGACCGACGACGGCCTGCGCATCGCCCCTTCGGTTCTGCACGGCGGTCGGTTCCGCAGCTACCACGACCACCGCATGGCCACCGCTGGCGCCATCATCGGCCTGCGCGTCCCGGGTGTGCAGGTCGAGGACATCGGCACCACGCGCAAGACGCTGCCCGACTTCGTCGGCCTGTGGCGCGGCATGCTCGACGGCTCGGCGTCCGTGGTGCTGCCTCGATGAGCTGGCGGGACCTCGACGAGGGCGACGTCCGCGTGCGCCCGAGCCGCAAGGGGTCGAGGCCCCGCACCAAGGAGCGCCCTGCTCACGCCGACGCCGTGGTGGCGATGGTCATCGGCGTCGACCGGGGCCGCTACACCTGCCTCGTGCCGAAGGGAGCCCTCGGCAAGAAGGAGCCCGAGCGGGTCGTCACCGCGATGAAGGCTCGCGAGATCGGACGCACCCGCGTCGTCGTCGGCGACGACGTCGCGCTCGTCGGCGACCTCGCCGGAGGACCGGACGCCCTGGCCCGCATCGTCCGCATCGAGGAGCGCCGGTCGGTGCTGCGCCGCACGGCCGACGACACCGACCCGTACGAACGCATCATCGTCGCCAACGCCGACCAGCTCGTCATCGTGACGGCCCTCGCCGATCCCGAGCCGCGCCCGCGCATGGTCGACCGGTGCCTCGTCGCCGCCTACGACGCCGACCTCGAGCCGCTGCTCGCCCTCACCAAGGCCGACCTCGTCGACCCGGCCCCGTTCCTCGCCAGCTACGCACCGCTGGAGGTCGAGCACGTGGTCACCTCGCGCACGGCCGACGGCTTCGCAGGCCTCGAGGACCTGCGGGAACGCCTGTCGGGCAAGGTGTCGGTGCTCGTCGGGCACTCCGGCGTCGGCAAGAGCACGCTCGTCAACGGCCTCGTGCCGGGTGCCCTGCGCGCCACCGGCGTCGTCAACGACACGACCGGCCGCGGTCGGCACACCTCGACCAACGCCGTCGCCCTGAGGCTGCGAGGCGCCGACGGCGCCGACGACGGCTGGGTCATCGACACGCCCGGCATCCGCTCGTTCGGCCTGGCTCACATCGACGTCGACCGCATCATCGACCACTTCCCCGACCTCGCCGCGGGCACCGACGAGTGTCCCCGCGGCTGCACGCACGACGAGGAGGAGTGCGCGCTCGACGCCTGGGTCGCCGAGGGCCATGCGGGCGCCGCGGGTCCGTCGCGACTCGCCTCGCTGCGGCGTCTGCTGTCGAGCCGGTCCGGCGAGGAGCACTGAGCCGCAGCGGCATACGGCTTCTCGGTTCCGCGGTGCATGACGATACGGAGAAGGCTCGCCCGTATGCCGGGTGCTCCCCGCCCGCCCGCCGGGCGTTGCCGCTAGGTTGACCCGGTGACCTCCTACGACGACGACCTCCGTCTGGCCCACGTCCTCGCGGACGCCGTCGAGCGGGTGACCATCGCGCGCTTCCGGGCGGCCGACCTCGTCGTCGAGAGCAAGCCGGACCTCACCCCCGTGACCGACGCCGACCGCGCCGCCGAGGAGCTCGTGCGCTCACAGCTCAAGCGCACGAGGCCCCGCGACGCGGTGGAGGGCGAGGAGTTCGAGACCACCGGCCACGGGCCGCGCCGCTGGATCATCGACCCCATCGACGGCACCAAGAACTTCGTCCGCGGCGTGCCGGTGTGGGCCACGCTGATCGGCCTCGTCGTCGACAACAAGCCAGTGCTCGGGCTCGTGTCGGCGCCTGCCCTGCAGCGGCGCTGGTGGGCGGCGACCGGCTCCGGGGCGTGGACCGGCCGGTCCCTCTCGTCGGCACGGCGGATCTCGGTGTCGCAGGTCGGGCGACTCGGCGACGCCTCGCTGTCGTACTCCTCGCTCGCCGGGTGGCGCGTGCGCGGACGCCGCGACGACTTCCTCGACCTCATGGACGACTGCTGGCGCACCCGCGCCTACGGCGACTTCTGGTCCTACATGCTCGTGGCCGAAGGAGCCGCCGACATCGCGGCGGAGCCCGAGCTGGCGGTGCACGACATGGCGGCCCTCGTCGCGATCGTCGAGGAGGCCGGCGGCCGGTTCACCGGGCTCGACGGCCGCGACGGCTGCTGGAGCGGCAACGCGCTGGCGACGAACGGCCTGCTGCACGACGAGGTGCTGAGCCGCATCGGGATGCCCTCCGAATGAGCAGCTCAGCGAGCCCTCCTCTGCGACAGGCCTTCTCGACGTGACCGGCTCCGACGTCCCCGGCACCGCGGCATCGGTGCGCCCGGCCACTGTGGACGACGTGCCCACCCTCGCCGCGGTCGCCGCGGCCACGTTCGTGCTCGCGTGCCCGCCGTCGATGTCACCGGAGCGCGTCGAGGCCTTCGTCTCGGAGGTGCTCTCGGCCGAGCGCTTCACCGCCTACCTCGCCGACCCCGGTCGCCACGTGCTGCTGGCCGAGCGGAACGGGGCGGGGCTCGGCTACGCCATGCTCGTCGCGGGCGAGCCGGGCGACGACGACGTGCGGCGCGCGATCCGCCTGCGCCCGACGGTGGAGCTGTCGAAGATCTACGTCCTGCCCGAGGCGCACGGCACCGGCGCTGCGGCCCTGCTGATGGAGCGCGCGCTCGACTGGGCCCGTGGCGCGGGGGCCGCGGGCGTCTGGCTCGGCGTCAACCAGCAGAACGAGCGGGCCCAGCGGTTCTACGCCAAGAGCGGCTTCGAGCGCGTCGGCACCAAGCGTTTCCTCGTCGGCGGGATCCACGAGGACGACTTCGTCATGGAACGCACCCTGAGCCCGCACCCCTGACCGAACGCTGCGTTGGGCGGCGAACGCCGTGTTCTACCAGCGCGTTCGCCGCCGAACGCGGCGTTCGGTGGGGAGGTCGGTCGGAGGTCAGGCGTCCTGGACGACGGTGACGTCGCCGAGGCCGAGCTGCTGCAGCGCCTCGAGGTGCTGCGAGGCGTCGCCGACCATGACGATCGTCCAACCCGCTCCGGGTGCACCGGCGCCGATGCCGGCACCCTCGGCGAACCGGGCGTAGGCCGCGTCGACGCGGGCCCGGTCGACCGTGGCCAGGTCGCGGAGGTTCGTCGTCGTGAACTCGGTGGTGCGGCCGTCGAGCGCCATGCCGACGGCCTCGTCGGCGATCGTGTCTGCGGTGGCGTAGCGACCAGGAGCCGTCTTGGCGATGAAGTCGACGCCGGAGCGGACCTCCTTGTCCTTGAAGCCTTCTCGTCCGCTCTCGAGGATCTCGACGAGCAGCCGCAGCGACTCCGCCGTCGAGTCGGCGCGCACCGACCCCGACGTCAGGAACACTCCGCCGCG
>CBHRRQ010000269.1:0-4842 GCA_966081555.1 uncultured Terrabacter sp. | reverse complement strand
GCTCGGGCGAGACCAGCGCCGCCGCCCGACGCGACGACCCCGCCGGCAGCGCGGCGATCTGCTGCTCCGCGATCGTGTGCAACGCGCCATAGGCAGCGAGCAGGTCCGCCTCCACCCGCGCCTTCACGGCCTCGAGCGCCTCGACCCGAGCCATCACCCGCTCGCTCGCCCGCAGCAGGGACTCGGTGGCGGCGACGGACTCAGCCTTGTCGTCCCGCACTCCCGAACCGCACGAATGACTCGACTCCGCCGCGTCGTACTCGACCTCGCCGACGAACCCGGCCGACAGGACCGAGATGACCGGCCGCAGCGAGCCACCGAGACCTCTGGAGTCAGGCGCCCAGGTCACGTCGAGCACGCGGGGTGCACCGCCACCGAGCAGGCCCGCGGAGGCTCGCGACGACGCGATGTACGGCATACGGCCACCTCCCCTGTCTACTCGCTCCCTACCACTAGTAGAACAAATGTTCGACAAGATGGCAAGGGGTGCGGCATTTCTGTGGACGACGAATCCGACAGGGCCGCAATGAAATCGGGGACCGATCCAACAGCGGCACAACTCTGCCGAGACCCGGCTCAGACGGCCTTGGCCTCGTCGACATACCGGCACAGCGCGTTGACCGCACGCAGCTCTTCGGGCGTGTGCACCTCGGCGTCCGTGAGCATCGGGCTGCCGACGAGGACGGCCATCGCCTTGGCGCGAGAGATCGCGACGTTGAGCCGGTGGAGGTCGTAGAGGAACGAGACGCCACGAGGCGCCAGCGCCGCGGTCGTGCTGGCCATCGAGTAGATGACCACCGCACCCTGCTGGCCCTGGAACTTGTCGACGGTGCCGACCCTGGCCCCTTCGGGGAGAGCCGACGCGAGCGCGGCGACGTGAGCGTTGTACGGGGCGACGACGAGGATGTCGTCGAGGCAGATCGGCTGGGTCACGCCCGCCGCGTCGGTCCAGGTACCGCGGAGGAGGTCGTCCACGAGCTCGCGGACGACGGCAGCCTCTTGCCGGCTCGACTGCTCGGTGGGCTGGTCGTGCTCGACGGGAACCCACCTGAGCCCGTCTCCGGACAGGGCGCCGGGCGCATCGACGGCGAGCAGCTCGCGGCCGGGTGCAGACTCGAGCCGGCCCTCGTAGGCGAGCTCGGAGACGAACGCGGTGAGTGACGGGTGCATGCGGTGCGTCCGGTCGAGGAACACGCCTCGATGGGGCGGGATGACGTCGTGCACTCCCCCGTCGTCGTCGGTGCGCACGTGGTCGAGGGCGGAGACGCCTGAGCCGAAGGGGTGCACCGCCTTGGTCGGCTGGGTCAGCTGCTGCGGATCGCCCAGCAGGACGAGCGACCTTGCCGCGGGAGCGACAGCCACCGCATTGGCGAGCGAGAACTGTCCCGCCTCGTCGATGACGAGAACGTCGACAGCAGCGACCATGTCCTCGCGGGACCAGAGCCAGGCCGTGCCGCCGACGAGGTTTGCCTCACCGCTGGCGAGCGCTGCTGCGATCTCGGCGTTGTCGGTGGTGTGGCGAATCAGCGCGTTCGGGTCATCGGGCTCGGCGCCCTCCGCGGCGTTGGTGCCGTCCTTGTGCCATGCAGGGCGCTGGACCTCGTCGAGGAGGTTCAGCACGACCGCGTGGGACTGGGCCGTGACGCCGACGCGCAGCCCCGCGTCGAGCAACTCGCGGATGAGAGCCGAGCCGGCGTAGGTCTTGCCCGTGCCGGGAGGACCTTGCACGGCGAGCACCTCAGCGTCGAGGCCGAGTCCGGCCCGCACGACGACGTCCTTGGGCGTCTCGCCGTCACGGGCCGTCAGCACGTCTGCCGGCGGCACCACGCGATCGAGGAGCCGCGTGGCGAGGTTGCTGCCCCCGCCGAGGACGAGCGCTCCGGTGCGGGCGATGCTGGCGCGCAGCTCCTTGTCCATGACCGGGCCCGGGCCGCCGAGGCCCCGGGGGCGCGGCGGCTCGAGGGACTTCTTCATCGACAGCTCGATCCAGCCCTCGACGGGGTCGAGGCCCACGACCTTGCCGACGGGCGCGTGCGTGTCGACATCAGGCACGTACTTGCCGATGGCCACCTTGCAGTCCTGCGGCGGGAACGGGTAGCGCCAGACCTTGGAGAGCTTGACGATGCGCATCTCCTCGGGCTCGCTGAGGTCGCCGATGGCGGTGCCGTCCTCGACGAGCTCAGCGGTCTCGAGCTCCTTGTAGCGGAAGAAGTCCCACCACTCGGGTCGCTTCTCGCGCCGGTGCCAGCCGACGAGCCCGGCGAGCAGGTGGTGACCGGCGTCGACGAGGGACTCGGTGAGCCGGATCTCGGCCCGTTCCTCGTCGCCGATCTCGCGCAGCTCCTCGGGCACGGGCCGCGCCAGGTCGTGCCCGGCGGCGGCCAGCTCGGCCCGACGGTCCTCGAGCCACTCGTGCAGCGCGAGGGTGGAGCGGACGTCCTCCTCGTTGTAGCGGCGGATGTCGTCGAGGATGCTCTGGTCGGCCTCGCCGTCGTCACGGCCGGCGAGCCAGCGTTCGTACTCGACCACGGACGACAGACCGTCGGCGACACCGTCGCCCTCGGCCTGGCGCGTGTGGCCCCAGTAGAACTCCTCGAGCTTCTTGATGGAGTAGGAGCCCTTGCTGATGCGCACGCCCTGCCGCACGACGGCGTAGAGGTCGACGAAGACCTCGTGGCGCAGCAGCTGGTCGAGCTCGGCCTCGCGAGTGGCGTGCTGGCCGACGAGCCGCTTGAGGGCGGTCGTCTCGTAGGGCGCGTAGTGGTAGACGTGCATGCCGGGGTGGAGCCGCCAGCGCTCGGTCAGCCAGTCGAGCAGGTCGGCGGTGAGGCGACCCTCCTCGTCGAAGTCATGGGCCCAGAACTCGACGAACTCGCCCTGGCGCGTCCAGATGCCGGCGAGGTACTCACGACCGGCCCCACCCTCGGCCCACGGGTCGCCCTCGAAGTCGAGGTAGACGTCGCTGTCGTCGGGCTCGGGCAGCATCTGCAGACCGCGCGCCGGCTCGGGGGCGAGCAGCTCGTACTGCGCCTGACCCGTGTCGCGCTCGGCTAGCTGGAGCCGGGCCTGCTGCAGCAGGCGGCGACGGGTGGCGGTCGACAGGCGCGGCGCGAGCTGCTCCTCGGTCGAGCCGGCCAGCTCTCGCAGCGTCGGGATGCCGAGGTCGATGAGGGCGGCCCGGTGGTCGGCTCGCATGCCCGCCACCTGGATCAGGTCGTCGCGGTCGAGCCACTCCTGGGCGCACCGCTCCTTCCAGCGGCACTGCCCGCAGTGCTGGACGCGGGAGGACTCGGTGTCGCGGGGGTTGGCGATGGCGTCGAGCAGCTCGGCACGGCGCCGCCGCGCGTAGGGGGCCACGTCGACCAGGCGCCACGGGTGCGCCTCGGTGTCGCCGGTGACGACCGTCAGCCACTGCGGGGGCACGCCCTGCAACGTCTCGAGGCGGGCGGCATACGTGGCCATCTGCAGCAGCGCCGGCACCTTGAGCCGGCGGGCGAGCTTGGTGTCGGCGATGTCGTAGCGCCACGGGCCCAGGTCGCTGCTCTCGCCCTCCGGGAGGTCGACACGCAGCAGGAAGTCGGCGAGGCCGACCCAGTGCCCGTCGTAGAAGGTGGCCTGGTAGACGACGTCGACGCCGCGGCGCATGGCGTCGACGGTCGCTGCCTCGGCGGCCACGCCGCGCAGCCCGAGCGCGGCGATGTCCTCGACGACGCGCCCCTCGGCCACGAGTCGGTCGAGGTAGGCGCGCTCGTGCTCGAGCCCCTTGGTGAAGACGAGGTTCAGCGAGTCGTCGGTGCCCGACGGGCGGGTGCCACGCGGCTCTGCGGCGTCGAGGGCTGCCAGGTCCAGCGTGGTGATGTGCGCGCAGGCCACGTGCTTGGTGAGGTCCGTGGGGCTGAGGACCAGGTGGCCGTCGATGCGCTGCATGCGGCCGAGTATGCCGTCCGCCACCGACAGGGCGACGTCGGCCCCGCCCCCTTCCCTGCGCTCCACAGACGGGGCCCGGCCGCCACGGAGCGCGAGAGTCCCCGCCGGCGGCTACCGTCGCCGTATGCCGCTCGCGACCTACAAGGACCTGTGCATCGACGCGTCGGACCCGCACGCGCTGGCCAGATTCTGGGCGCCGCTGCTCGGCTGGGAGCCGCACCTGCACGACGACGGGGACTCGAGTCTGCGGGCCGGCGACGAGGTGAAGGTGTGGCTCAACCGCGTGCCCGAGCCGAAGTCCGTCAAGAACCGGCTGCACCTCGACGTCAATGCCACGTCGCTTCAGCCCGCCCTCGACACCGGCGCGGTCCTGCACCACCAACAGCCCCGCTGGACCGTGCTCCTCGACCCGGACGGTCAGGAGTTCTGCGTGTTCGTCCGCGACGAACCGGTGACGCAGCGCTTCTACGAGCTCGTGTGGGACGTCACGGGTGACGCGGCCGACGCACACCGGCTCACGCAGTGGTGGGCCGACGTCCTGGGCGGACGAGCCGTGCGCGACGACGGGTTCAGCCACGTCGAGGAGGTCGCCGGCCTGCCCTTCGAGACGATCGTCTTCCAGCCGGTGCCCGAGGAGAAGACGACGAAGAACCGGGTCCACATCGACGTCAGCACCGACGACCTCGGCCCCCTCGTAGCGGCCGGAGCCACCGTCGCCCGGGCGAAGGGTGACGGCGGCCTCGGCTGGACGGTGATGAACGACCCGGCAGGCAACGAGTTCTGCGCGTTCACGCCCGACTGACCACGAGCCAGTACGCACGCAGCAGGAAGGGGGGCCGCCGCAGAGGGCCGCCCGGCGTGGGCGGGGCGGGTCCCGGCCCGCAATAGCAAGGCGACGCAGGCTAGGCAGCGCTC
>CBHRRQ010000268.1:0-4867 GCA_966081555.1 uncultured Terrabacter sp. | reverse complement strand
GCAGCCCCCGCCCCTTAGCGTGGAAGCGAGCCGCCCGCGGGCCGGATCGCTTTCTCGATGAAGAGGCGGGCTGCGCCTCCCCTCTAATCGAAAGAACAATTCGTCCTCAGACGAATTGTTCTTTCGATCGGAGAAGGGAGGCCGTGGGTCAGCGGCCGGCGGGGGTGAGCCCGAGGCTGCGGCCGGCCAGGCCCCGGGCGCGCGCGCCGAGCCCGCGTGCGATGCCGCGCAGCGCGACACCGGCGGCCGAGTCGGGCTCGCCGAGCACCACCGGGGTGCCGGTGTCGCCGCCCTCGCGCAGGCGCGTGTCGAGCGGGATCTGTCCGAGCAGCTGCACCGGGGCGCCGATGCTCTTGGACAGCGAGTCGGCCACGGCCTGTCCACCACCAGAGCCGAAGATCTCCTGGCGCGTGCCGTCGGGCAGCTCCAGCCAGCTCATGTTCTCGATGACGCCGGCCACCCGCTGGTGGGTCTGCAGCGCGATCGAGCCGGCCCGCTCGGCGACCTCGGCGGCCGCCTGCTGCGGCGTCGTCACGACGAGGATCTCTGCGGTCGGGACGAGCTGCGCGACCGAGATGGCGATGTCACCGGTGCCGGGCGGCAGGTCGAGCAACAGCACGTCGAGGTCGCCCCAGAAGACGTCGCCGAGGAACTGCTGCAGGGCCCGGTGCAGCATGGGCCCGCGCCACACGACGGGCTGGTTGCCGGGCACGAACATGCCGATCGAGATGACCTTCACGTCGTGGCTGATGGGAGGCAGGATCATGTCGTCGACCTGCGTCGGGCGCTGCTCGACACCGAGCATGCGCGGCACCGAGAAGCCGTAGACGTCGGCGTCGACGACGCCCACCCGCAAGCCCTGCTCGGCCATCGCGGCAGCGAGGTTGACCGTCACCGAGGACTTGCCGACGCCGCCCTTGCCGGACGCGACGGCATACACCCGCGTGAGGCTGTTGGGCTTGGCGAAGGGGATCTCCTTCTCGGGGGCCCCGCCACGCAGCTGCGCGCGCAGCTCGGCGCGCTGCTCGTCGCTCATGACGTCGAGCTCGACCTCGACCGAGGTGACGCCCTCGAGGGCCAGCAGCGCGTTGCTCGTGTCGCGGGTCAGCGTGTCCTTCATGGGGCAGCCCGACACGGTGAGGAAGATCGCGAGGTCCACCTTGCCGGCGTCGTCGATCTCGACCGACTTGACCATGCCGAGCTCGGTGATCGGCTTGCGGATCTCGGGGTCGTTGACCTTCGACAGGGCCGTGAGCATGGCGTCACGGCTGGGCAGAGCGGGGACAGACATGTCCTCCATCGTATGCCGCCGTGCGGGCCCTCCCGACCACGCCGGCTGTCTACCGCACCACACCGGGGAGGACGCGACGCACCGCGTTCGGATGCCGGTGGGAGGTGGCCTAGTCGGTGCGCTGCGGCTGCTGCGGCTGCTGCGGCTGCTGCGGCTGCTGCGAGTGCGGCGAGTCGTCGGGGCCGCGGATGAGCGAACGGTCCTCGAGCTCCTCGAGGAGGCTGCGCAGCTCGCTGCGGACGAAGTCGCGGGTGGCCTGCTCGCGCAGCGCGAGGCGCAACGAGGCGACCTCGCGAGTGAGGAACTCGGTGTCGGCGAGGTTGCGCTCGTCGCGGGCGCGGTCCTGCTCGAGCGCGACGCGGTCACGGTCGGCCTGGCGGTTCTGGGCGAGCAGGATGAGTGGGGCCGCGTACGACGCCTGCAGGCTCAGCATGAGCGTCAGGAAGATGAAGGGGAACGCGTCGAAGACGAGCCGGTCGGGCGCGAGGGTGTTCCAGATGATCCAGGCCGTGACGAAGACCGTCATGCCGATGAGGAAGCCGGCCGTGCCCATGAAGCGCGCGAACCGCTCGGACAGGACGCCGAAGGCCTCCTGCGAGAAGGTCAGCCGCGGCAGCACGCGGGCCCGCTGCTCCTGGGGCTGGTCCAGCTTGTCGCTGCGGATGGCTCGCGTGCCGGGGCGACGCTCGGCGCGTTCGCTCACGGGCGCACCTCCAGCTCGTGCCGCTCCTCACGCCAGTCCTCGGGGAGGATGTGGTCGAGCACGTCGTCGACGGTCACCGCGCCGATGAGCCGGCCGTCGTCGTCGACGACGGGCAGCGAGACGAGGTTGTAGGTCGCGAGGGTGCGGGTGACCGTCTCGAGCGAGGCGCTCGCGGCGAGCGGCTCGATCTCCTTGTCGATGATCGACCCCACCGCACCGTGCGGGGGCTCGCGCAGCAGGCGCTGGAAGTGGACGAGACCGAGGTAGCGACCCGTCGGTGCCTCCAGCGGTGGTCGGCAGACGTAGACCATCGAGGCGAGCGCGGGCGCGAGCTCCTCGCGGCGCACCGTGGCGAGGGCCTCGGCGATCGTCGCCTCGGGACCGAGCACCACCGGCTCGGTGGTCATCATGCCGCCGGCCGTGTTCTCGTCGTAGGAGAGCAGCCGGCGCAGCGGGGCGGCCTCGTCGGGCTCCATCAGCTGGAGCAGCTGCTCGGCCTGTTCCGGCGGCAGGTCGGCGAGCAGGTCCGCCGCGTCGTCGGGCTCCATGGCCTCGAGCACGTCGGCCGCGCGCTCGGTGTCGAGGCCGGCGATGATCTCGACCTGGTCGTCCTCGGGCAGCTCCTCGAGCACGTCGGCGAGGCGCTCGTCGTCGAGGGCGGCGGCCACCTCGGCCCGACGCTTGGGGTTGAGGTCGTGGATGACCTCGGCGAGGTCGGCGACCTTGAGGTCGTCGTAGGTCTCGAGCAGGCGTTCGGCGCTCTGCGCCCCGGCCTGTTCGTGCAGGCCGACGACGTCGCGGATGTCGACGAGCATCGTCTTGCCCGAACGGCGCCGGGTGAGGCGCGACATGGCCTTGGACGCGGGGGAGATGCTGATGGGGGCCTGCCGGACGAAGACGCGGGTGCCGAGCCAGTCGCGGCGCGGGCCCTGCTCGATGGCGATGTCCTCGACCAGGGCGTCGGCGAAGCCGGCCTCGATGGCATCGGGGGTGGTGACGCGCACGGTGCGGTCGAAGAGCTCAGCCGCGACGAGCACCTCGTTGGTGCGCTGCTCGAACCGGCGCATGTTGACGAGCCCGGTCGTGATGACCGCGCCCGCGTCGATGGATGTCACCCGGGTCATCGGCACGAAGACGCGCCGGCGGCCGGGGACCTCGACGACGAGGCCGATGACGCGCGGCTCGGGGCGGTTGGCGCCGAACATCACCACGACGTCGCGCACCCGGCCCACCTGGTCACCGAGCGGGTCGAAGACGCTCAGTCCGGTCAGGCGTGCGACGAAGACTCGGGTGCTCGCACTCATGGGGCAAGGCTATGGCGTCACTGGCCCCGTCGACGGCCGCCACGTCGCTGGCGCTTCTTGCGCAGCTTCGCCCGCTCCTTGGCGGCTTGGCGCTCGGCCTTCTTCTCGCTGCGCTGTCGCTGCCGTTCGGCCTTCTCCTCGCCCCGGCCACCCCAGTGCCAGGGGCGCCACGAGGTGGTCGTGGCGCTGGTGCGCGCGGGCGCCTCGCGATGGTCGTGAGCGGCATACGCCCCGGGTGACTCGAGGGGGCTGTCGAAGGGGACGAGCGCGGTGACCGTGCACTCGGCGGCCCAGCGGGTCAGCGAGTCGTCGACGGCGTTGAGACGGGACGCGCGCAGCAGCTCGGTCGCGCGCTGCCACTCGGGAGTGCCGGGGTCGAGCACGTGCACGTGGGCACGCACGGTGAGCAGACGGCCGCCGGTGTCCTTGCTGCGCACGATGAGCCGCACCTCCTTGGGCAGCCACGGCAGCGGCTGCTCGCCGGGCCCGCTGACCACGAGGGCGGCGCCGTCGTCCCACACGTGCCAGGCCGGCCAGGTGCGGTCGTCGGCGACCTCGATCCAGAGCAGACCGGACTTCGTCATGGCCTCGTTGAGCAGCGCCGAGGCGTTGGCCGGCCGGGGCTCGGCCGGTCGCCCCGCCGCCGTGTCCGCCGCGGTGCTCTGCGGAATCGGGATGGTCGGCGGGTCGGCGGGCTGGTTCGCCGGCGGGGTTGCTGGCTCGGTCGCGCGCTCGGTCACACCGCCACCATAGTGATGCCGGCCTCATCGGTGCCGTGCGTGACTGTCGTCATAACGCGCGTCTGGGACCCGTTGCTACGTTGGCGCCCATGCGCAGCGCCAAGGACTTCTTCCGGCCACTCGCGGTGGGGGCGCCGACGCCCTTGACGCAGGTGCCTGCCCGCCCCTCCCGGGTCATCCACTTCTTCGACCCGAGCAACCCGAAGATGGCCGCGAAGGTGCCGGACCTCGTCGGCACCGTCGACGTGCTGCTCGGCAACCTCGAGGACGCCGTCAAGGCCGACCGCAAGGAGGCGGCCCGCGCCGGCCTCGTCGACATCGCGAAGGCCACCGACTTCGGCGAGAACACCCAGCTGTGGACCCGTATCAACGCCCTCGACAGCCCGTGGGCCCTCGACGACCTCACCACGCTCGTCACCGAGATCGGCGACAAGCTCGACGTCGTCATGGTGCCCAAGGTGCAGGGCGCGGAGGACATCCACTACGTCGACCGCCTCCTCGCCCAGCTCGAGGCGAAGGCCGGGCTGACCCGCCCGATCCTCGTGCACGCGATCCTCGAGACGGCCCGCGGCATGGTCAACGTCGAGGAGATCTGCGGCGCCTCCCCGCGCATGCAGGGTCTCTCGCTGGGCCCGGCAGACCTCGCGGCCGACCGGCGCATGAAGACGACGCGCGTCGGGGGTGGCCACCCCGGCTACCTCGTGCGCACCGACCCGGTCGACGGCGACGTCCAGGGCCAGCGCGCCACCGCCCAGCAGGACCTGTGGCACTACACGATCGCCCGCATGGTCGACGCCTGCGCGATGCACGGCATCTACCCCTACTACGG
>CBHRRQ010000267.1:0-4954 GCA_966081555.1 uncultured Terrabacter sp. | reverse complement strand
GTCGGCATACCTCGTGGGCTCGTCGTCGGGGGAGACCGCGCGCTCGTGCGCGAGGTCGTCGGCGCGCACGCCCTGCGGGCCCTGGGGCACCTGCCGGTGCGTGAGCTCTACGACCTGCCCGACCCGAAGCGCGACGTCCTCGAGACCGCCCTGCGCCGCGGGCGCGCCGTCAGGATCGAGCTCACCGAGACCCCCTGACGCCCCCTTGCCCATCGAGAAAGCGATCCGTCCCGTCGAATCGCTTTCTCGATGGGCGGCCGGGGGTCAGCTGACGGTGTCGACGCCGAAGGTGTTGCACTGGTTGATGTCGCCGGTCTGCCAGCCCTGGGTGAACCAGTTCATGCGCGCCTCGGCCGACCCGTGCGTCCAGTTCTCGGGGGTGACACGGCCCTGCATCTTCTCCTGGATGCGGTCGTCGCCGACGGCCGACGCCGCCGAGAGCGCCGACTGGATGTCCTGCTCGGTGATCGCCTTGAGCAGCGGCTTGCCGCTCGCGTCGGTCGTCTCGGTCGCGTGCTTGACCCACGTGCCGGCGAGGCAGTCGGCCATGAGCTCGACCCGCACGGCGCCGGAGTTGGGGCCCTGGGGGTCCTGCTGCGCCCGGTTGAGGATGCCGAGGAGGTTCTGGATGTGGTGGCCGTACTCGTGGGCGATGACGTACTCCTTGGCGAGCTGGCCGCCGTCGGCGCCGAACTTGTCCTGGAGCTCCTGGAAGAAGCTCGCGTCGACGTAGACCTTGGAGTCGAGCGGGCAGTAGAAGGGCCCCACCTGCGAGTTCGCGACGCCGCACCCGGACTGGGTCTGGCCCTGGTAGATCACGGTGCGCACCGGCTCGTAGTTCATCTGGTACTTCGGCAGGGTCTTCTGCCAGTAGTCCTGCACGCTGTTGACGGTGCCGATGATCAGGCACACGTCGTTCTTGTTGGCGTCGGCGCCGGTCTTGCACTGCGAGAACTGGCTCTGGTTGACCTGCCCGGCCGCCGCGACCTGGCTGCTGTCGAGCTGCTGGGACGGCAGGCCGCCGGCGGAGCCACCGGAGTCGCCGCCGCCGAGGATCTTGCCGCCACCGAAGATGAGCATGAGGACGAGCAGGATGAGCCCACCGATGCCGCCGCCGACCTGGATGCCGCCGGGGAAACCGCCCCCTCCGCCGCCGCCCCCGAAGCCGCCGCTCCCGCCGCTCTCGACCTGCGAGGTGTCGAGCTGGGCGTTGTCGTTGAAGCTCATGTCACCGCTCCTCGGGATCGGGACCGGGTGCTCCCCGGTCCGGTCGAGATCACCCTAGTGCGCGGTGTCTCTGATTCGTCCTGTGCTGCACGGGGGTCGTACCCACTGGGGCCGCTCGGGGTGCGCCGAGCCGCTGCTGCGGGTCGGGCAGGTCGTGCCGAACGCGAGAGCCGCTCGGCCAGGCCCGCGGTCGCGTCGACCAGGGCCTGCGAGCCCCGCACCTCGAAGTCGAGCGGCGTGACGGCGAGCTGGCGGGCGTACCAGTCGGGGCTGTCGGTCGTGGCCCGAAGCAGCACGCCGCCCTCGGCGGCCTCGAGCCGGCCCAGGCTGCGCGGCACCCACCGGGCGGTGTCGTCGAACGTCTCGCGGAAGAGCACCTCGACGGGGTGGCGCCACCCCTGCGACAGATGCTCCTCGAGGGCACGCAGGGCGTCGAGGTCGGGCGGTGGCGTGAAGGGCTGCGACGTCGTGAACACCGAGGCGATGCGGTCGACGCGAAGGGCCCGGACGGCCTGGCGCGTGTGCGAGTAGCCGAGCAGGTACCACCGGCTGTGGCGCAGCACGACGGCCCACGGGTCGACCTCCATGGGCCGCTCGGTGTCGGGGCCGAGACGGTAGGTCAGGTGGACCCTTCGCGCCCTGGTGCAGGCCTCGACGAGCAGGCCCGTGACCGCCGCGTCGACCCGGCGGGTCTCCTCCGGGGGTGGGCCGGGGTCGCGTCGCACGGCCCGCAGCGGCTCGGCCACAGGCTGGGGGAGCACGCGCAGGATCTTCGACAGGGCGGCTCCGACGAGCTCGGTGGGGTCGGCGGCGTCACGGTGGCCCTCCAGCACAGCCTGGACGAGGCCCAGGGCCTCGGCGGCGGAGAACATGAGCGGGGGCAGGCGCAGCCCTCGGCCGACCCGGTAGCCGCCACTGAGCCCGGTGGCCGACTCGATCGGCAGGTCGGCCTCACGGAGGATGGCGACGTAGCGACGGGCCGCGCGCTCGGTCACGCCGAGCAGCTCGCCGAGTCGCTGGGCGGTGATGCCGGGGGAGTCCTGGATGGCTTCCAGGGCGAGCAGGGCCCGTGCGGTCGGGCTCGTGTCGTGCCGCATCTCGTGTCCTCGCTCCGGACGGTCGGCGTCCGGGACGACGCTACCGCGAAAGGGTGCGGCACCCGGGTCGCGGACGGTTGCTCGGGGTGCCTCTTGGCAGCGCTTGCGCAACTCTTGCGAAAAGCCTGCGGACAACTAGCAAGAACCGGACAATTCGGAGGGTCGTCGTCCTAGTCTCCGGAGTCATCACATGGTCCTCACGTCCCGCACCCGCCGCGCCCGCCGCACCCCCGCCCGCGTCGCCGGCGCGCTGCTCGTCGCTGCCGGTGTGGTGGCCGCCTCGCTCGCCGTCGCACCCGCGGCCGCTGCGGCGTCGAAGTCGCGGACGACCGGAAGCGGCAGCACCACGGTGACGGCATCGGTGGCGAACGACACCCGGGCCATGTGGGTCTGGGACACGAGCACGCCGACGGCGACGGTCGACCTGGCGGTCAGCGCCGGCATCGACCAGCTCTTCGTGGCGGTGCCGCCGAACCTGACCACCTCGAGCCAGCTGCCGGCCATCAAGTCCCTCGCCGACCGCGCCAAGGCCGCTGGCATCCGGGTCGACGCCCTGGGTGGTGACCCGGGCTGGGTCGACAACCCGAGCTGGGTCGTCACCTACTGGCTCAAGCCCGCCAAGAGCTCGGGGCTCTTCACCGGCATCCACGTCGACGTCGAGCCCTACTCGACGCCGGCCTGGACCAGCAACCAGCCGACCGTGGTGTCGAAGTACCTGACCCTGCTCGACAAGCTCAAGGCCAACGCCGGCACCAGCCCCATCGAGGCCGACATCCCCTTCTGGTTCAACACGATCCCTGCCACGGCGAGCGGTGGCGCCTCATCGAGCCTCGACCGCGAGATCATGAAGCGCACGGCCGGGGTCACGGTCATGTCCTACCGCAACACCGCCACCGGCCCCGACGGCACGCTCGACATCGCCGCCGCCGCGCTCGCCGCCGGTGTGGCGCTCGGCAAGCCCGTGCGCCTCGGCCAGGAGACGACCTACCTCGGCGACACGGCGGTCGACAGGAAGCAGACCTTCTACGGCTGGACCCGCACCGACATGGAGGCCCAGCTGGCCCAGGTGAACGCGGGCGCGGCGGCCTACTCCTCCTACGCCGGGCTCGCCATCCACAGCGCTGCCGGGTATGCCGCCATGACCCCCTGACTCGAGAGGTCGGCCGGGCACGACCGCGTCGTCACAAAACCACCTGCACGACGAGGGTCTGGTGGGGTTGGATCGTCCCGGCGGCCGGGTCGCGGTCGTCGGGCAACGGACCCACGACCACGAGAGCAGCGTGACCGACGATGAAGAGCTATCCGCTCCTGGGCGTGCGGGTGAGCACCCCGACGCTCGAGCTCCACAGCGCCACCGACGAGCTGCTGGACGATCTCTCGGAGCTCGTGCGTTCCGGAAAGACCCACGCAGAGCCGGCCCCCTACGACGACCCGATGTCCTTCTACGAGAAGGACCCCGACGTGCGCGTGGCCAAATGGCTCCGGGGGGTCTGGCGCGGGCGTGGCCACGTCGAACCGGATGGCTGGCGCCTCTACTTCGTGGTCATGGTCGATGGTCGGCCGGTGGGCGAGCAGACGGTGAGTGGAGTCGACTTCGCAACCCTGGGCACCGTCACGACGTTCTCGTGGCTCTCCGCCGACCTGCGTGGCCGAGGCCTCGGACGCGAGATGCGTGCGGCGATCCTGCACCTCGCGTTCGACGGCCTCGGCGCCAAGGAGGCCGCGAGTGACGCCTTCGTCGACAACCAGGGCTCCAACGCCGTCTCGCGCGCCCTCGGCTACGAGCCCAACGGGACGGAGTGGGCGACGCGCCAGGGCCAGCCGGCCCTGCTCAACCGTTGGCGCCTCACGCGGGACCTCTGGGAGCAGCACCGACGCGACGACATCGAGCTGCACGGGGTCGAGGCCTGTCGCGCCCTGCTGCCGCTGTCCTGACGTCGCGCGGGGGCGCTGCCACGCCGCTGACAGGGGCCGTATGCCGTCGCACCGGCCGGGTCAGACCCAGAAGTCCGCGAGGCGCTCGGCGAGCTCGAGCCCCTGGGCGTGTCCACCCCGCGCAGCCTGCGGTCGCGTCGACGGGTCGAGGGCGTTGGCGCCGAAGACGTCGCCCGACCGGTCGTCGGGAAACACGGTCTCGACGGCGCTGCCGCCGGCCCGCAGCTCGGCAACCTGGGTCGCGAGGTCCATGCCCCAGCCGGACGGCATACGGGAGCGTCCGCTGAACGGTGACAGAACGAGCACACGGGCGAATCCCGTTGCCAGGTCGGCGTTCTCGCTTCGCCGGTAGCCGCCGTTGAGATAACGGTCCTCGCCGATGGCGTACGGGGTCATGGCCGACGTGCTGGCCGCGACCGCATCGACGAGCTCGACGCCGCTGTGGCGGTCGAAGACGACAGGCTGGCCGGTCCGGGCGTCGACGGCGACGATGCGGACGTCCTGGGACGGCCACTCGTGGCTCGGCAGGCGCGAGGCGACGACATCGCGCCAGCGCGAGGAGGCGGGTGCGGCGGCGGCCAGCTCGAGGGCGGCGGCACCCAGGCGACGGCGCATGTCGGACGGGTCGGAGGCCGACGCGATGATCGCGTCGGACCATTCGAGGTAGTCCGGTCCCGAGACGGCTGCACCGCGGT
>CBHRRQ010000266.1:0-5016 GCA_966081555.1 uncultured Terrabacter sp. | reverse complement strand
CGCCCGGCCGCCGACCTCGTCGTCACCGGGCGCACGCCGGAGAAGGTCGACGCGCTCGCCGGGCGCTACGGCGTCCGGGTGCTCTCGAACGCGGACGCCGCCGACGCCGCGGACACGCTCGTGCTCTGCGTCAAGCCGCAGGACATGGAGGGACTGCTCGACGAGATCCACGACCACGTGGCCCCGGGCAACGTCGTCGTGTCGCTCGCGGCCGGCATCACGACCGAGTACCTCGAGTCGCGACTGCCCGAGGGCACGTCGGTCGTGCGCGTCATGCCCAACACGCCGGCGCTCGTCGACCAGGGGATGGCCGGCATCGCGCCGGGCAGCCACTGCACCGACGACCACCTCGCCGAGGCCGAGGCCCTGCTGTCCTCGTGCGGCAAGGTGGTCCGGCTCGCCGAGAAGCACCTCGACGCCGTCACCGCGATCTCGGGGTCGGGCCCGGCGTACATCTTCTACGTCGTCGAGGCGATGATCGAGGCCGGCGTCGTGCTGGGGCTGCCCCGCGCGACGTCGACCGAGCTCGTGGTGCAGACCCTCTACGGCGCGGCGACGATGCTGCGCGAGACCCACGAGCACCCGACGGTGCTGCGTGAGCAGGTCAGCTCGCCGGGTGGCACGACCGTCGCCGCCCTGCGCCAGCTCGACGACCACAAGGTGCGCGCGGCCTTCGTCACCGCGATGGAGGCCGCGGCTGCGCGCTCCAAGCAGCTGGCGTCCGGGCAGGCCTGAGCGGACGCGGGCACCCGCGCACGGCGATACGCCGGCTTGCCCCGCACTCCGGCGCGCGGGACCGTCAGGTCGAGGGTGTGGACGCGCTGACCGAGCCCCAGACGTACCGCTGGTCGGGCATGACGACGCGGTAGCTGCGGTGCTGGGTCGTCGTGTACGTGTAGGTGTAGCGCCCGGTGCTCGACGGATAGGTGTACTTAAGCGGTCGCCAGGGTTGCCCCGGCACGGCGTACTCGATGGTGCCGCGGACGCCCGACCACGGGCCGAACGCGTGCGTGGACGTCCAGTAGCGGTAGGACCTTGCGACGACCGTGACCGTGGAGCCGCGGCGTGTGGCCGAGGTGTAGGCGACCGAGCCGAGCCGCACGTCCGACGTGGTCGTGTTGAGCGAGGCGGTCGTCAGCGGTGCCCGGGCGCTCAGCGGGCGCCAGGTCCAGACGCCGAGGTGGTCGGTGTCGGACACCTGCGCGGGGTCGACGACCGAGCCGACCGGCAGGGCGTCGAACTGCGCGAAGACGATGTCGTCCTGCGGGGACCCGTCGGTCGCGTAGGCACGCCAGCGGTAGTCCGGTGGGTTGAGGTCGGCCCAGCAGTCGGTCTCGACGTGGGCGGCGAAGGTGCGGCGTGGCACGGAGAGCACGACCTTCGGCTGCACGGTCAGCGTCGCGAAGGTGCACACCAGGGGATCGGTGCCGGCGGCCCGGGCCGCAAGAGGAGAGACCGCCACCGAGGCGAGTGCGGCGGACGCCAGGGCGACGGGCACGATCCCCAGAGCGACCGCGCGACGCAGAGCCCGGTGCGGGTCGCGAGCACGTCGTCGTCGCGGCCCCGACGACGTGGCCTCACGGCGACGGTCCATGGCGAGATCGTACGCCCGGCAACCGTGCCGGGGCGGTTTCGCGCCGGAGCGTCGGGACGCATCGCAGGTGACGCGGGGCGCACGTGCGGGCACAGTGGAGGCGTGAGCGCACCAGACAAAGACGCCCCCGCCACACCGCCGCCGACAGCGCCGGATGAAGGCCGGGCGGACGGGGGCTCGAACGGCCCCGGCCCGCGGATGCACCTGCACGAGGTCACGCCGGACGACTGGGAGTCGCACCGCGAGGTGCGGCTCGCGATGCTCGAGGACGCCCCCGACGCCTTCTGGTTCACCTACGCCGACGAGGCCGTCTACGACGAGGCGGACTGGCGCGAGCGCATCGAGGGAGCCTGGCTGGTGCAGGCCCGCGATGCCGACGGCGTCATCGGGAGTGCGGGCCTCGGGTCGCACTGGGAGCCCGAGAGGGCAACCACCGCAACACTCTTCGGCATGTACGTGGCGCCGCGAGCCCGCGGCCGGGGTGTGGGTGAGGCCCTGGTCCGAGCGGTGCTCGACGAGGCACGGCGGCTGGGCAAGTCCGAGGTGGTCCTCGAGGTGGCCAGCTCCAACGCGACCGCCGAGGCCCTCTACGCCCGCTGCGGGTTCGAGCGCACCGGTGCGGTCCACGACCACCCCCGGCGTCCCGACCTGTCGGAGATCGAGATGGTCCACCGGCTCTGAGCGCCACTGTCGGCCAGTGCGGTTCGTGGTCCTGACCCCGACGGACCCCGAACGTTCACCGACCTGCTGGTGCGCTCGCGTGGTGGGTCGTGCGATCGTGGACCCCATGACCGACATCACCGTGCGTCCCCTCGGCGAGGACGATTGGGAGGACTACCGCTCCGTCCGTCTCTCGGCACTGCGCGAGTCGCCCGAGGCCTTCGTCGCGACCGCCGACGAGGAGGAGGCCTACGACGAGACCTTCTGGCGCGAACGCATGCAGCGGTCGGCGCGTCTGGTCGCCGAGAGCGACGGCAACGCCGTCGGCGTCGTCAGCGTCGGCACCGCCAAGGCCACGGACGGGTCGGCGGGCGAGCTCTTCGGCCTGTGGGTGCGCCCGGAGGCACGAGGTCTCGGCGTCGCCACCCGCCTCGTCAAGCACGGCGCGGCGCTCGCAGCCAAGCGCGGCAACTCACACCTCGTCTACTGGGTCGGCACCGACAACGGCCGTGCCGTCGCGTTCGCGAGCGGCATGGGCTTCCGCCCCACCGACTACCGCCGCCCGATGGGTGTCGTCAGCGAGGAGGACGGCGACGAGGAGGTCGCCATGGTGCTGCCCCTGGGTGACGACCCCGGCCCCCAGCCCCACCTCTGACAGCAGGCCCCGCGTTCGAACGACGAACCCACCTCCCGTATGCCGGGCGGGTGGGTTCGTCTGTGCGGCAGGCGGTTCCCGCTCACGGGCGAGCGGCGAACCGCTCGATCAGCTCGGTGGGCCCGCTCACGATGAGCATGTGGTGCGCCGAGATCTTCGTCTGCGGGACGGCATACGTGAAGTCCTCGCCGGGAGCCTTGACGCCGACGATCGTGACGCCGTACTTACGGCGCACCTGGCTCTGCTCGAGCGTGAAACCGATGGTCTCGCTCGGCGGCTTCAGCTTGACGATCGCGAAGCCGTCGTCGAACTCGATGTAGTCGAGCATCTTGCCGTTCACGAGGTGCGCCACCCGGCGGCCGGAGTCGGCCTCGGGGGAGATGACGTGGTGCACGCCGATGCGGTCGAGGATGCGCTTGTGCTCCGGCGACATCGCCTTCGCCCAGATCGAGGGCACGCCCGCGTCGACGAGGTTGGCAGCGGCCAGCACCGACGACTCCACCGACGACCCGATGCCGACGATCGCGATCTTCGGCTCGGCGTCGCGGATCATGTCGAGGCCCGAGGCGTGCGACAGGTCGGCGTGCACGACCTTCGCCACCTTGTTGACGTAGCTCTCGGCGATCGCGTTGTCACGCTCGACCGCGATGACCCGGTGCCCGAGACGGGTCAGCTCGAGCGCCACGGCAGAGCCGAAGCGTCCCAGCCCGATGACGATCACGTCGTCGTCGAAGAGCCGGTTGCGGCCCATGGGTTGTACCTCCGTCGTCGGTGGCGCGTTTCCGCGATAGCGTCTCAATCATGCCAACTCAGGCCAGGGTCGTCTGGGACTCCTCCTTCACGAGGTACAACTTCGGCCCCACGCACCCGATGGCACCGGTGCGCCTCGACCTGACGGCACGACTCTGCGACGCACTCGGTGTCTTCGACGTCGACGGCGTCGAGGTCGTCGGCGCCGACGAGGCCCCCGACGAGCTGCTCGCCACGATCCACGACCCCGACTACCTCGCCGCGGTCAAGGCCGCCTCCGCCGACCCCCGGTCCGCCGACGAGGCATACGGGCTCGGCACCGAGGACGATCCCGCCTTCGAAGGCATGCACGAGGCGAGCTCACGGGTCGTGCAGGGCACCGTCGACAGCTGTCGCGCCGTCTGGGAGGGCACCGCGGCCCACGCCGTGAACTTCACCGGCGGCCTGCACCACGCCATGCGAGGAGCGGCCAGCGGCTTCTGCGTCTACAACGACATCGCCGTCGGCATCCAGTGGCTCCTCGACCACGGCGCCGAACGCGTCGCCTACGTCGACGTCGACGTGCACCACGGCGACGGCGTCGAACGCATCTTCTGGGACGACCCGCGAGTGCTGACGATCTCGGTCCACGAGACCGGGCGCGCCCTCTTCCCCGGCACCGGGTGGCCCGGCGACGTCGGCGGCAAGGACGCCGAGGGCACCGCCGTCAACGTCGCACTCCCACCCGGGCTCTCCGACGCAGGATGGCTGCGCGCCCTGCACGCCGTCGCCGACCCCGTCGTTCGCGCCTTCAAACCCGACGTGCTCGTCACCCAGCACGGCTGCGACACCCACACCGAAGACCCGCTCGCCCACTTCGCCGTCACCGTCGACGCCCAACGGGCCGCCGCCGACGCCATGCACCGCCTCGCCCACGAGGTCTGCGACGGGCGCTGGGTCGCACTCGGAGGAGGCGGCTACGAGGTCGTCGGCGTCGTGCCCCGCACCTGGACCCACCTCACCGCCATCGCCGCCCACGCGCCCATCAAGACGTCCGTCGAGATCCCCGAGGACTGGCGCGCCCACGTCGAGCACGTCTTCGGACGCCCCGGGCCACGCCGCATGGGCGACCTCACCGCCGAGGACGGCCCCCTCTGGTGGCGCTCCTGGGAGATGGGCTACGACCCCGGCAGCGAGGTCGACCGCGCCGTCATGGCCACCCGCACCGCCGTCTTCCCGCTGCACGGCCTCGACATCCACTTCGACTGAGTCTTTGGCGCCTCGCTTCGCTGCGGCGCGTGCCGCGGCGCCCTCCAGGCGTCGCCGTCCTCCGCGCCGCTCGCGCGAGAGGACAAGGCAGCCGTCGCGCTGCTGCGCG
>CBHRRQ010000265.1:0-5021 GCA_966081555.1 uncultured Terrabacter sp. | reverse complement strand
TCGCGCCTGGACTGACGAGCGAGACGAGCGGAGCGAGTGAGTCGAGGAGGGAAGGCGTGACGTGGAGGCGCCGCCGAACCCGGCGAGCGCAGCGAGCCCAAGTAATGGTTCGGCGCGCGTCGCGCCTGGACTGACGAGCGAGACGAGCGGAGCGAGTGAGTCGAGGAGGGAAGGCGTGACGTGGAGGCGCCGCCGAACCCGGGCGAGCGGAGCGAGCCCAGAGAACGCGCAGCGAGCCCAGAGAACTCAGAACTCAGATGTGGTGGCGGTCGCGGCGTCGGCGGACCGGGGCGTTGCGCGCCTCGATCGACAGGAAGTGCATCACGGCCGACACGACGAGCGGCACCGTGAAGATCGCGGCGACCGGCGGGATCGCGGCCCCGGAGTCGTTGGTGAGGAAGCCGATCGCGGCCATGACGATGATCGACCAGAGTCCGCGGTGCATGAGCGGGGCCTCGGCCAGCAGGCGCTTGAGCGGCTCGGTGCCGAGCGCTCCCGGTCGCCACACGATGACGACGACGATGGCCATGAGCACGGCGGAGAGGAAGAGCAGCACCGGCAGGTGGATCGCCAGCGACACGTTGGCGAGGAACTTGCGCGACATCACGTCCCAGGCGCCACCGTCGATGACGGTCTGGAGGAAGCGCCCCGGGTGCGAGCGCTCGGACTCGGGCCGGCGCCAGTCGAGGTAGCAGACGAGCCCGACGACGAGCCCGGCCGCGACGAGCACGATGAGCACGTTGCGCGCCGACGTACGCCAGCCCATGACACCCATGAGCAGGAAGCCGAGTGCGGGAACGAGCGCGATCGGGCCGCCGAAGTCGGCGCCCCAGGCGGGCAGCACGTCGACGGCCAGCGCCACGCCACCGACGACGACCATCGCGAAGACCGCCAGGCGCGGCGCGTTCCGGCGCACCAGCGCGTGCGCGAGGGCCGCGCACAGCAGGAGGACGGCGGCGGCATACAGGGCGAAGGCGACGTTGCCCATGCCGTAGAAACGGCCACCGACGAGCGGCTGCAGGCCGAAGATCGACGAGATCTGCAGGTGTGAGCCGGTGAGCAGGTCGACGCCGATGACCCCGGCCGTCACGGCCGACATCGCGGCCAGCGGGCCGAGGGCGGAGCTGCTCCACGGACCCCTCAGGCAGACCAGCGTGATGGCCGCGCTGATGACGAAGACGAGCACGAAGAGCATGACGGCGAGCACGATCGTGTCGGTCGACCACCGCCACCACGGGATGAGGTTGGCGAGGAAGGTCGCCGCGGGCATCGCGGCGGACAGCAGCCCGACCAGCCGCACCATGCGCAGCACGCGCGCCCGCGTGAGGCGGCGGTTCCAGGGCCGGGCCCGGCGCACCACGACCCACAGCACGAGCAGCCCGAGGGCGGTGCCGGCCAGCCAGATGACGAGGAAGGGCGCCACGATGCGGTGCATCGCGTCGGCCCTGGTGTCGATGTCGGTGAGCACGGTCAGCTTGCTCGCGGCGGTCGACTCGCTGTTGTTCGCCGACGGCACGACGCTGAGGGCACGGCCACCGATCGCCGCGACGGGGTTCACGCCGCCGCGCTGGAGGATCGTCGCGGTGATGTCAGACAGTTGCGCGACCCCGGTGAGGCGGGTCGAGGCCGAGGCGAGCAGGCCGGGGCCGTAGTGCGGGCCCGACGCGGTGAGCAGCCGCAGCCGCTCCTGCTGGTCGCGATCGGCGAGACCCACCACGAGCAGGTCGGCCCCGTTGGGCATCGCGTCGATGACCTGCTCGACCCGGCGCTCGATGCTGTTGATCTTCTCGATGTGGCGGGTGCGGTCGGGGTCGGTGGCGTCGATGCCGCCGACGTCGACGATGCTGACGGGGCACTGGGCGAGGTCGGACACGAGCGTGGTGGCCTGGAACAGGCTGTACTTCGCGACCTTGCCGTCGGAGGTCGCCGCAGCGAGTCCGGCGCCGGGGCCGATGGCCTGGATGCACGTCTTGCCCGCCGCGAAGCTGTCGCCCAGCAGGCCGAGCCGGGCCCGGAACTCGGCCTCGCGCGAGGCGGTTGCCAGCTCGTCGAACCCGATGACGCGGTAGCCCGACGTCGCGTCACCGGCGACCGACGGCAGCGACGCGCACGAGGGGCGCGCCTCGCTGGTGTCGGGACCGGCCGCCTCACCTGCGGAGACGGTGGCCCAACCGTCGGTGGGACAGGTCGTCAGGCGCAGGCTCTTGACCGACACCGAGGCCGCCGAACCGTCCCGGAGCAGTCCCCACAGGGTCGGGCTGTCCTTGGCCGAGACGTCGTCCCACGACAGGCCGCCCAGCCCGACGACGACGAGCGACTCGCCCGGCTTCGGCTGCGTCGTCGGCGGCACGGGGACCGTGGTCCGGTTGACGTAGGCGAGGCTGAGACCGGCGACCATCACCAGGAGCAGGACGACGAGCGTCTTGACGGGATGGCGGCGGATCACGGGGGACAGACTACAAACCGGGGCTGTATGCCGAGGGCGAGGTCACGGGCTGGAATCGACCGGGTGAGCGGCCCCCGCACGGCTACCCTTGCCGATCGTGGACTCCTCGACGCTGACGACCGTGGCCGTCGTCGCCGCGGGTGTCGCGCTGCTCGCGCTGGTGCTCGCCGCGGCGGCGCAGCTGCGCCTGGCCAGGGTGCGCCGCGACTTCGCGGCGCTCGGCGGGGACGGCCGCACCGACATCGCACGCGTCGCCGCCACCCAGAACCACCGCATCGAGCGGCTCACGGCCGAGGTGGCCGCCCTCCGCGACCACGTCGCCACGGCGGAGGAGGACGTGCGCCAGAGCCTGCGCAACGTCGCCGTGGTGCGCTACGACGCGTTCGGCGACATGGGCGGGCGGCTCTCGTTCTCCGCCGCCATCGTCGACGACCTCGGCGACGGCATCGTGCTCAGCTCGATCCACGCCCGCGGGGAGTCCCGCACGTACGCCAAGGGCATCGTCGGCGGCCGCTCGAGCATCACCCTGACCCCCGAGGAGCAGCAGGCGCTCGCCTCGGCCAACCGCGACGAGCCGGCCCGCGTCGGCCGCGCTCGCCCGGCAGACCGCACGAAGGACGTGTCGTGACCCCGCCCCGCACCCCCGACCAGCTCCACCGCTTCGGCTACCTCGGGCCGCGCGGCACGTTCACCCAGATGGCGCTCGACGCGTGGGACGCCGCCGAGGGCCGCGAGCACCTGCCGTTCGGCTCGGTCGACGCGGCGCTGAGCGCGCTGCGCGCCGGCGACATCGACGCCGCCATGGTGCCGATCGAGAACTCCGTCGAGGGAGGGGTGTCGGCGACGCTCGACGCCCTCGCGACGGGTGAGCCGCTCGTCGTCATCGGCGAGGTGCTCGTGCCGATCACCTTCGTGCTCTGTGCGCGTCCGGGCACCACGCTCGACTCCGTGCGCACCGTCGGCACCCACTCGCACGCGTGGGCCCAGGTGCGCGGCTGGATGGGGGCGCACCTGCCCGACGCCGAGTACGTGCCCACCCTGTCGACGGCCGCCAGTGCCGCCGCCCTCGCGCAGTCCGGGGACGTCATGTTCGACGCGGGCGTCTGCGCCCCGGCGGCGGCGCGCAACGAAGGCCTCGAGGTGCTCGCCGAGAACATCGGCGACAACGCCGCCGCCGTCACCCGGTTCGTCCTCGTCGCCCGGCCCGGCACGCTGCCCGAGCCCTCCGGCGCCGACAAGACGACGGTCGTGCTCTTCCAGCGCGACGACCACGCGGGCGGCCTGCTCGAGCTGCTCGAGCAGTTCGCGGTGCGCGGCGTCAACATGACCCGCCTCGAGTCGCGTCCTACCGGTGAGGCGATGGGCTCGTACTGCTTCTCCATCGACTTCGAGGGGCACGTGCTCGACGCACGCGTCGGCGAGACGCTCATGGGCCTGCGCCGCGTCTGCGCCGAGGTGCGCTTCCTCGGGTCCTACCCGCGCGCGGACGGCGGTCGCCCCGGCGCCCGGCCGGGCACCTCTGACGAGGACTTCAGCCGCGCCCAGTCCTGGCTCGACGACCTGCGCGCCTGACCCGAGGCGTCGTCAGCGGGCTCGTCAGCGGGCTCGTCAGCGGGCTCGTCAGCCGGTTCGTCAGCCGGTTCGTCAGCCGATCGTCGCGCCGCTCTTGAGCAGGAAGAGCGTCTCCTCGCCGACGACGCCGTCCTCGCCGATGCGGTTGGCGTCCTGGAAGCGCTCGACGACCTTCTTCGTCTCGGGTCCGAAGGTGCCGTCGACGGTGAGCGTGCCGCCCGCGGCCCGCAGCGCACGCTGCAGCGTCTCGACGTCGGGGCCCTTGGAGCCCTGCTTGAGCGTCTCACTGCCCATGGACCGGGAGATGATGAGCACCCAGACGCCGGCGTCGACCCGTCCGGGCTTGGGCGCCGGCCCCTCGAACGTCGCCTCGACGCGGCGCATGGCCTCGCGCGTCTGCGCGCCGTAGACCCCGTCGACTGCGACCGGGCCGAAGTCGGCGTCGTTGAGGAAGCACTGGAGCGCGCTCACGGCCGGGCCCTTCGCGCCGGGGGAGAGGACCGGGTATGCCGGCAGCGTGCGCTCGCACGCGCCCGCGACGTTCCCCGGGTCGGTGGCCGTGGCCGTCGGCCTGGTCGTCGTCGCGGTGGGGGTCGGCTTCGACGGGGTCAGCGGGTCGGCGGTGACCGTCGGCAACGGCTCGGTAGGTCCGGGTGCGGTGCTGCCGGTCGTGGCCGCGGCCGTCGCTGTCTCCGAGGCGGACGACTCCGCAGCCGTGGGAGTGGTTGGCCCGGCCGAGGTGCAGCCCGCGAGCCCCAGGCCGAGGGCGGCGGCGACGGCCAGCGAGGTGGTCACGCGCTGGCGCGCACCGGCGGGTGCACCGTTGGTCATGCCGAACATCTGACTCCCCTGAGCTCACGGCGCGGTCCCGACGCCCGCGCACGTCCGAAGAGTATGCGCCCACTCGAGCGGGCGCGCGAGCGCGACGCGCGGCGACGGCATACGTGGTCGGACTCGCACTCGAGGACGCGGCGAGGGCAGGGGGAGGGGGCGCCGGTGCTGC
>CBHRRQ010000264.1:0-5021 GCA_966081555.1 uncultured Terrabacter sp. | reverse complement strand
TTGGCTACTCGCAGGAGTCGGGCATCCCGTTCGGGCAGGGCTTCGTCAAGAACGCGTACGTCGGCCGCACCTTCATCCAGCCGTCGCAGACGCTGCGCCAGCTGGGCATCCGGCTCAAGCTCAACCCGCTCGAGCACACGATCCGCGGCAAGCGTCTCGTCGTCGTCGACGACTCCATCGTGCGCGGCAACACGCAGCGCGCGCAGATCCGGATGCTGCGCGAGGCGGGTGCAGCAGAGGTGCACGTGCGCATCAGCTCGCCGCCGGTGCAGTGGCCGTGCTTCTACGGCATCGACTTCGCGACGCGCGCCGAGCTCATCGCGACCGGCCTCGGAGTCGAGGAGATCCGCGCCTCGATCGGCGCCGACTCGCTCGGCTACATCTCCGAGGAGGGCATGATCGGCGCGACCAACCAGTCGCCGGCCGAGCTGTGCACCGCCTGCTTCACGGGCAAGTACCCCATCGACCTGCCCGAGGACGGCCACATCGGCAAGCACGTGCTCGAGACGCTGCCGCTGTCGGTGCGCACCGGCCACGACCGCTCGGTCGACGTCGAGGGCGTCAGCCTCGGTGTCGGCGTCGGCGGCGAGAACGCCCTCCAGCACCCGTAGCTGGTTCTAGGTGATTCCCGACCGGATGCGGTCGGGGATCACCTCGAACGGGTCAGGTCATCGCCCTTGTCCGCTCGAGCATCTGGGCCGGCGTCGCCAGCCGTTGCTGGGTGGCCATGAGCAGGACCAGCGCCGCCTGCCGGTCCGACACCGCCCAGCCGGCTGCACGGACGGCAGCCACCGCAGGTGTCGTGCGGGGGATGCCGGTGCCCGCCAGCTCGGTCGGCAGCCGCCGGATCACCTTGTGCAGGACCACGTCGGGTAGCCGCTTCACCCTCGCCGCGAGAGACCACCTCGTCGGGCAGGACGGCGACCGATCGCGCCACGGCTCGGCGTTGTGGACGGGGGCGAGGGGTGGCGCGGGGCGCCGGTAGGCTGGGGCCGTGAGCGACGCCCCCATCACGTATGCCTCGGCCGGAGTCGACGTCGAGGCGGGTGACAAGGCCGTCGAGCTGATGAAGGCGTCGGTGCGCCGCGCGACCCGTCCGGAGGTGGTCGGAGGGCTGGGCGGCTTCGCCGGGATGTTCGACGCGAGCGCCATCGCCCGCATGACCCGGCCGATCCTCGCGACGAGCACCGACGGCGTCGGCACCAAGGTCGCCATCGCCCAGGCCCTCGACGTGCACGACACGATCGGCTTCGACCTCGTCGGCATGGTCGTCGACGACATCGTCGTCTGCGGGGCCGAGCCGCTCTTCATGACCGACTACATCGCGACCGGCAAGGTCGTGCCCGAGCGCATCGCCGCGATCGTCGGCGGCATCGCGCGCGCCTGCGAGGAGGCCGGCGTGGCCCTCGTCGGTGGCGAGACCGCCGAGCACCCGGGCCTGCTCGAGCCCGACGAGTACGACGTCGCCGGCGCCGCCACAGGCGTCGTCGAGTATGCCGCTGTGCTGGGTCCGCAGCGCGTCGCCGACGGTGACGTCGTGGTGGCCCTCGCGAGCAGCGGTTTGCACAGCAACGGCTACAGCCTGGTGCGCCGCGTCATCGAGAGCGCCGGCTGGGCCCTCGACCGCCACGTCGACGACTTCGGCCGCACCCTCGGCGAGGAGCTGCTCGAGCCGACCCGCATCTACACCAAGCCGCTGCTCGAGATCATCGGTGACGACGGTGTCGACGTGCACGCGCTCAGCCACGTCACCGGCGGCGGGCTCGCCGCCAACCTCGCCCGCGTGCTGCCCAACGGCACCTTCGCCCGCGTCGACCGGTCCACGTGGACCCCGCCGGCCGTCTTCCGCACCGTCCAGGACCTCGGCCGCGTGCCGCAGGCCGACATCGAACGCACCCTCAACCAGGGCATCGGCTTCGTCGCGGTGCTGCCCGAGGCGCACGCCGACCGCGCGATCGAGCTGAGCGAGGCGCGCGGCATACGGGCGTGGCGTCTCGGTGAGGTCGCCACCGAGGAGCGGGCGCACGCCGACGGGCTCGTCGCGCCCGACGCGGAGGTCGTGCGCGGGGCCAAGGGTGTCGACGGCGGCGCCGTGCAGGTGGTCGGGCAGCACCCGACAGCCTGAGGCCGCAGACGTCGGCCAGCCGACACCCCACGCGTTGGCGGATCCATCGGGCGGCGTTGCGCGGCGGCGTCGCCCGCGCCGTCAGCGGGTCGGCCGCACGGTAGCGGGACCGGTCGGATGGCATGGCAGAGCCCGCCCACCGCGAAGGTGTGCGGGCTCAGCCGTGTCAGGGCAGCACCGACCGCGCGCCGGGTGCGAACACCCGACGCACGAGGTGCAGACGGAAGAGGAGGACGAGCTCAGCGCTCGCCCGAGACCCACTTCCCGTATTCGTCGTACTCGTCGTCGTCGACGGACTGTGGCTGGTTGGAGACGTCGCGTTGCGACGGCCCGTGCAGCTCACGCTCCAGCGCGCTCAAGTCCGTGTCAGGTGTGTAGTACTTGAGCTGCCGTGCGACCTTGGTCTGCTTGGCTTTGGCTCGGCCGCGCCCCATGGCGTGACCCCCTCGTGCGTCGTGCCGGGACGGCATCGCCCCTCAAAGAACCGGATGGCTCCTCGATGTCTGCGTAGCGGTCCCGGGAATGTGTGTGTTCTCGTGGGGCTAACGCTACATGAGAGAGGCAAATCCTGCGCCCGCCGGACCCCCTGCTCGGCGTCGCGTCGCGAGGCGCTGCCGGCGGTGCCCTCTGGGCTCGGAACCCCCATTACACCGCCAGGTGCGAAACGGGGACGATTTGACTCTTTTCTGTGATTAACCGCCATTGGGCGAGTCCAGACTTTACTCTTGCTTTACCGAGCCCCGCTTGGGGCGATGCGTGTCGCTGCACCTAGCGACAGGGTGGTGGGGATATGACAATGACGACTCAGGACCGACACGAGACCGAGAAGCTGCTGACACCTGCCGAGGTTGCGGCCCTCTTCAGAGTGGACCCCAAGACGGTCACTCGCTGGGCCAAGGCAGGCAAGCTGACTTCGATCCGGACCCTAGGTGGGCACCGGAGGTACCGCGAGTCAGAGGTGCGCGACCTTCTGGGTGGCGGGCACTGACAGGCACTCACTCGGCCGCTGGTTGGGGGCATCCAGCGTCCCGAACAGGGGAGGGACACCGCGTGTCCCTCCCCTGACTGCTTCACGGGCGACCTCCTATCGTGACGGGCATGACGACTCGTCCAGACGTTTCAGCCGTCACGCTCGGGGTCCGCGACGTGGAGGTGTCGCGCGCCTTCTACGTCGCGGGCCTCGGTTTCCGTGAGGTGCTCCACCTGCCGGGCGAGATCTGCTTCGTCCAGGCCGGCCCGGGGCTGCTGATCGCGCTGTGGGACGTGGCGCAGATGCCGAGCGAGTACGGCGACGTGGCCCACGGCAGCGCCGCGCCGCCGATGTCGCTCGGTCACAACGTCGAGCACGCCGAGCAGGTCGGGCAGCTGTATGCCGCCGCGCTCGCCGCCGGGGCGACCTCCGTCACCGCCCCCGCCGTACGCGAGTGGGGTGGGTCGAGCGCCTGCGTGGCCGACCCCGACGGGTTCCGCTGGGACTTCGTGCACAACCCCAACTTCCGCGTGGACGCCGACGGGACGGTTCACCTCGGCGACGCCTGAGCGGCGCGCCCGCTCGGGGCTTCCCGTCTGGTCGCGGTCTGGTCGCGGTCTGGTCGCCGTCAGGCCGCGTCAGGTCGCGCGGTCGAGCACGGCCCGCCACGGGTGCTCTGGGGCGTGCGTGCGGACGAAGGTTGCGAGGTAGGCCGTCTGCTCGGGTGAGAGCAGCGGCAGGGCTGCGGCCAGGTCGTCGTCGTCTTTGGGTCGCCCAGTGGCGACCTTGTGGCTCAGCACGAGCTCGGGGTTGAGGTAGCGCACGCCGTCGCGCTGCCACGTCACCGCCTCGAGCGGTGCGCAGAAGGACGGGTCGCGCTTGGACTGCCAGTTGCGGTCGACGTCGCGGTTGAGCAGGAACTCGCAGATCCACGGCGCGAGGGCGTGCTCGCGCACCCAGACCTGCCCGGAGCTCTCGGGCATGTCGCGGCCGGGGGCGAGGTGCAGCAGTCCGTCACCGCCGGCGGCCCAGAGGTGGAAGCGGGGCTCGAGGAGGGCCCGCACGGCCGGCAGGTCGCGCCGGAAGACGGACAGGTCGAGGTCCTCGTGCGGGCGGGCGACGCCGGTGAAGGCCTCGATGGCCCAGCCGCCGGCCACCCACCACGGCGCGTCGAGACCGGTGAGCACGTCCTTGGCCTCGACCGGCGTCATGGGCCGGAGCGGGCCGTAGATGCGCTCGAACTCCGAGTGGGGGAGCCACGTCTGCTCCTGCCGCGCCGTCGCCTCGCCCATGGCGGTCACGTTAGCGACGTCGTGGCCTGCGCGTTGGTGCTGCGTGGCCGTGCGTCAGTGGCCGAGGGCGCGCAGCTGCAGCCGGAGGGCGAGGCGCGTCTCCGGGTCGTGGAGGTCGAGGTCGACGACGTCGGACAGCCGCTGCATGCGGTAGCGCAGCGTGTTGGGGTGCACGTGCAGCCGGGCCGCGGCCTCGCGCGGGTCGCCGGGGTGGTCGAGCCACGCGGCCACGGTCTCGAGGTAGGTCGTTTGGTGGGCCTCGTCGTGGTCGCGGATCGTGGCGACCGGGCCGAGCAGCTCCTCGGTCCAAATGCCGCCGAGGGCGCGGGCGTTGGTCACCGCGGCCCAGGCCTCCTCGACCGTCGTGGACGGGCCCGTGACGCGCCCGATGTCGCGCAGCCGCTGCACCTCGGTGGCCTCGCGGCGCGAGCGGTCGAGCTCGACGGCCCGGGAGACCCGACCGCCGGCGCTGGCGGTGGCGGTCGGCGTGACGCGGGCGACCTCCTCGACGACGCCGAGCAGCCACTCCCACGTGCCGGGTGAGGCGTCGCCGGGCTCGTCCCGCACGAGGGCCAGGGCGACGCCGTCGAAGATCGCGCGCAGCGGCTGGCGCCACGACCGGCGCCGCGCCACC
>CBHRRQ010000263.1:0-5089 GCA_966081555.1 uncultured Terrabacter sp. | reverse complement strand
GGTGTAACGGCACATCCGCGTCAAAGGTTCAACCGCAGCGTCTCGACATCTCTCCCGGCGGCGGAACAGCATGGAGGATGGACAACCACAACGCCGTGCTTGGCACCCCCTCGCGTCGCCTCGTCCTCGGCTCGGCAGCAGCCGTCGCCGTCACCGCGCTGACCACCCCGGTCGCCTCCGCCAGGAGCCGCACGAGCGGCCACCTCCCCCACAGCGTCGCTCTGCCGAACGGCACGCAGCCCGAGGGCATCACGTCGGGACCGGGCGCCACCTTCTACGTCGGGTCCGTCGCCGACGGGCGCATCCTCAAGGGCAACCTCCGCACCGGCATGGTGCGCACCCTCCTCGCCGGAGCCGCAGGCCGCTCACTGCGCGGCCTGTTCTTCGACCACCGCACGGGCCTGGTCTGGGCCGTCGGCAGCCTCGGCGCCGTCGGGCACATCTGGGCGGTCAGCTCCAGGTCGGGTCGCGTCGTGAGCGACACCGTGGTGCCGGGCGCGGGCTTCCTCAACGACCTCGTCGTCACCAGACGCTCGGTGTGGGTCACCGACTCGGCCGTCGGCCGGCTCACGATGCTTCGGCTCACGAGCAGCGGTCGACCCACCGGCGGCATGCCCCACTTCCTGACCCTTCGGGGAGAGTGGCCCCCCAGCCCTCCGAACACGTTCAACGCCAATGGGATCCGCAGCCTGCCGGACGGCGCGCTCGTGCTCAACAACAGTCGCGTCGGCGGACTGTGGCAGGTCAACCGCAAGACCGGCTACGCCCGGCGGATGATGGTCAAGGGCGGCCCGGCCATCACGAGCGGCGACGGGCTCGAGCTCGTCGGCACGAAGCTCTACAACGTGCGCGGGGCCGGCGGCGCGGAGGTCGTCGTCACCCGCATGCGGCGCCACGGCGACAGGTGGCGGGCCGAGTGGCTCAAGACGCTCACCGATCCCTCGCTCGACGTGCCGTCGACCGCGACGGCCGCGCTCGGGTCGCTGTGGGTCGTCAACGCCCGCTTCGGGGTGCCCTCGCCCGAGACCGCTTCCTTCTCCGTCACCCGACTCCCCCAGGTGTGACGACCGACAGCGCGCCCTGACCGGAGCCGTCCACAGCCCGCCTCAACGACGAGGCCGGCTGCGGACGGCTCCTTGTCGCGCGTGACGAAGGTCCGGCAACTGGGTATGACGCGTCGGTTCGGCTCCGGCTCACCTGCCCGACCGCCGCACACCCGATGCACCACTCGTGAAGGAGCCCTCCACCATGTCCTCACGCACCACGCGTACCGAGTGGGTCGACCAGCTCGAGCAGACCCTCGAGACCTTCGACGAGGCCGGTGGGCACCGGGTGCTCAGCCAGGTCTTCACGGAGCTCGAGCTGGAGGCGGCGCTCTCGGACGTCGTCCTGCCGTACCTCCACGCCATGGGCGAGCGGTGGTCAGCTGGCTCGATCGGCGTCGCGCAGGAGCACTTCGCGAGCAACGTCCTGCGCACGAGGCTGTCGCTGCTCATGAACGCCGAGGCCCGCGCCGAAGGACCCCTGGCCGTGCTGGCCTGCATGCCCGAGGAGCACCACGAGTTCGGTCTGATGGCGATGTCACTCGCCCTCTCGCGTCTCGGCTGGCGCACCTGCTACCTCGGCGCGGACACCCCGATCTCCGAGCTCGCCCTCACCTGCGCGACGCTCCAGCCGGAGGCCGTCGTGCTCTCGGCGCACCAGCGGGCGACGTTCGAGGCGCACGGGCCTGCGCTCCGGCGCATCGCGGCGTCCGCGGCGCTGCACGTCGCCGGCCCCGGCGCGAGCGACGACGTCGGCGAGCTGTGCGACGCGTCGTTCCTTGACGGCGACCCCGTCTGGGCTGCCCGGGCGATCGACGAGGAGCTCGGTGGCGCCCGGCCCGGGCTCGACGCGCCGTCGGCCGTCTGACGGGCCTCGCTCACCGGCGTGACGCGGTCGGGACTAGGCTCGTTTGCCTTGTGCCACAACGCTTGTGCAGCCACGCGCAAGCCCCGCCCACCGATGGAGTGCCCATGCCCTCAGGATCCGCTGACACCCAGCACCTCATCGAGCGGCTGCGCTCGGTCACTGCGGGTGGCCCGTACGTCGTCGTGGAGCGGCCCTACGGTTTCGACCTGACGATCGACGAGGCGGACGCACGCTCGGCCGACCAGGTGGGCCGGCAGGGGGTCGAGCCCCTCGTCACGCACCGGGTCCGCCTCGACGAGGCCGCACATGCGCTGTCGATCACCGACGTCTCCCACTCGGCCCGCTGGGACGAGGCCGCGCCCGACGGTGAGGGCCGGGAGCTGGTGCGCGCGGCCGCGGAGACCCTCGGCTGGCGTGAGCAGCGCGGTGGTGACCGACGGGTCGCCCTCGCGGTCGCCGGCATCGCCGCCGCCGGGCTGCTCGTCGCCGCTCTCATCACCCTCGTCATCAAGCTGTCCGGCTGAGCGCGGTCAGCGCGACCGTCCGGCCGGACCGCACGACGAACTCCTCGAACGCCGCCACCGTCGGGTCGTGCGTCGGGTTGCGCACGAGCACGCCGATGGTGCGCAGCGCCTGGGGGTGGTCGAGCGCGACGGGCACGACGTCGCCCTCGGGCGCGAACGCGGGCAGGATCGCCACTCCGAGGCCGGCGCCGACGAGTCCCCTTGCGGTGTGGACGTCCTCGGCCTCGAACCCGACCCGCAGCGGCACCCCGGCGTCCGCGTAGATCTCCTCGACGCGCCCACGCAGGCCGAACCCGGTCTTGAGCACGATGAGGTCGTCACGACCGTTCGCGGCCAGGCTCTCGACGGACACCGAGACCGCGCCGGCCGCGGGGTGCGCCCGGTGGACGGCGACGACGAGCGGCTCGTCGTAGAGCACGGTGCTCGACCCGCCGGCGACCTCCGGTGGAGAGGCGACGAGGGCGACGGAGCACCGGCCCGCCTCGAAGTCGTCGAGGGCCTTCTGCCGCGAGCCCTGCGACAGCTCGAAGCGCACACCGGGGAACCGGTCGCGGAACCGCCGGATCAGCGCCGGCACCACGGCCTCGCCGAGGAGGGTCTGGAACGACAGCCCGACGGTCCCGTGCCCGACGATGCCCGACCTGGTGACGGCGTCGACGCCCCGCTCGAGTGCGGCGACGCCCTCCTGCGCGAAGGGCAGCAGGGCCCTACCTGCTGCCGTGAGGGTGATCCCCCTCCCCTCCCGCTCGACGACCGGCGTGCCGAGCAGGACGCCGAGGCGGCCCAGCGCGCGGCTGACGGTCGGCTGTGGCATACCGAGGACGGCCGCCGCGGTGGTGACCTGGCCGACCTCGGCGACGACGACGAAGACGGGCAGCAGCCGCACCACGGCGCGGAAGTCGCTCGGTCTCATGCCCGAAGCGTATGGGTTGTCGACGTGGCATGCATTGGTGCTCTGGGTCAGGGTCGGCCTAGCGTCCACCGCATGTCCTGGGACGGTCACCTCCCCGCCAGCCGCGAGTACCGGCGCATCCTCGCCGGTCTCGGCGCGGCCGGCATCGCGACCTTCGCGCAGCTCTACTCGCCGCAGGGCCTGCTGCCGACGCTCGCGCGGGGACTCGGGGTGAGCCCTGCCGACGCCGCGCTCTCGGTGTCGGTCGCGACGCTCGGCGTCGCCGTTGCCGTGCTGCCGTGGTCGTGGGTCGCCGACCGGGTGGGTCGCCTCCGTGCCATGCAGGTCGCGATCGTCGTCTCGACCGTCCTCGGGGTGCTCGTCGCGCTCGCCCCGACCATCGAGGTGCTGCTGGCGCTGCGCCTCGTCGAGGGGATGGCGCTCGGCGGCCTCCCTGCCCTCGCCGTCACCTACCTCCACGACGAGGTGCACGAGCGTCACACCGCCGCGGCAGCGGCCGCCTACATCTCCGGCACGACGATCGGCGGGGCTGCAGGGCGGCTCGTCGCCGGCCCGCTCGCCGGCCTCGTCGGCTGGCGCCCCGCCCTGCTCACGGTCGCCGTCGTCTGCGCGGTCGCCTCCGCCGTCTTCCTGCGCCTCATGCCACGGGCGCGCGGCTACCGGCCGGCCGGCGCGACCGCCCGTTCGGTCGCCGAGGGCATCCGCGTGAGCCTGCGCGACCCGGCTCTCGTCGCCCTGTACGCGCAGGGGGCCCTGCTCATGGGCGGGTTCGTCGCCGTCTACAACTACCTCGCCTTCCGGCTCGAGGGACCCGAGTTCGCCCTCCCCGCCACGCTGGGGTCGCTCATCTTCGCCGCGTATGCCGCCGGGACCGTCAGCTCGCGCCTGACCGGGCGCCTCGTGCCCAGGCTCGGGCGCCGACGGGTGCTGGTGGGCGGCGCGCTGACCATGGTGGGCGGCGTGCTGCTCACCCTCGCGCATCAGCTGGTCGTCGTCGTCATCGGGCTGCTCGTGCTCACCACCGGCTTCTTCGCCGCGCACGCCACGGCCTCTGCCTGGGTAGGAGCCCGCGCGACGACCGGCCGCGCGCAGGCCACGGCGCTCTACAACGTCGCCTACTACAGCGGCTCGGCCGTCGTCGGCTGGGTGCTGGGCTACGCGTGGTCGGGGCTCGGCTGGGTGGGGGTCGCCGGCGCCGTCTCGGCCCTGGCACTCCTGGCCGTCGTCGTCGCCCTTGCCGCGCTGCCCGTGGCCGGCGACGCGTCGGCTCCGTCGCAGGTGGTGGGCGCGCTGCGCTGACAGCGCCCCTTCTGTGGGAGGCGTGGGTCATGATGTGCCAGTCATGACCCGATGGACTCCCGCCCAGGTGGCCGGCCTGGCCCCCGACGCCTCGTCGCTCGCGGCTGCCCGCCGGCTCGCGCGGCCGGGTCCGTGGTCCGACACCGGCTCGACCGAGGTGCTCGTCTGGGGCAAGTGCCAGGGCTCGGGCAAGACGCCCTACCAGGTGAGCGTCGACCTCACCGGGCCCGCGTTCCGGTGCTCGTGCCCGAGCCGCAAGTTCCCGTGCAAGCACGGCCTCGCGCTACTGCTGCTCTGGGTCGACGGCTCGGGGTCGGTGACCGACGCCGCCGAGGCGGCCGGCTTCGCGCATGAGTGGGCGGCCGAGCGCTCGGCGCGCGCGGGCGCCGAGGCAGCGGGCGAGGCGGCCCGCCCCACGCGGACGCCCGACCCGGCCGCCGCG
>CBHRRQ010000262.1:0-5276 GCA_966081555.1 uncultured Terrabacter sp. | reverse complement strand
GGCGGCGCACGCGAGCCCGGAGCAGTGCGGGGTGATGGTCGGGGCGGTGGTGCAGATGGCGGTGCACGCGAAGTCGGGAGATCTCGAGGCGTACCTGCGGGCCGATCAGCTGTTCCATGCGACGCTGCTCGCGGCCTCGGGCAACGAGATGCTGGCCGCCCTCGGCGAGCTCGTCGGCGAGGTTCCGGCATGCGAACCCGACGCCGCAGCCCTGCGGCGGCACGGCGACGTCGTCGAAGCCGTCCAGGCCGGCGACCCGGCGGGCGCGCGGTCGGCCGCAACATGGCCGGATGGATCGCTTTGTCGCCGGGCAACGGGGTAACTGGGGTGACATGACGAACCAGAGCGACGAGGCCGCACGCGAGAGCCGGGACCAGCAGCCGGAGCAGCAGGAGAGCTCGGCCCTCGAGCACGACCAGGACTCCGAGCCGACGATGTCGGCGCCGGAGGAGGGGCGGCCCGATGGGCTGGACGCCCTCAAGGGGGCTGGGTCCGAGCAGCGTGACAAGCCTGAGTGACCGTGGCCGGGCCGGGTACGCGGACTGCATGGAGGGTCCGACGCCTTCTTCGCCGGCACGGAGCAGGTTGCCGACCCAGCCGTTCTGTCCCCGAAGGAGAGACCGTTGCGCGCAGATCTCACCGCGACCGACATCCCGACACCGCTTCAGGCACGCGTCGTCGTGCGACCGATGGGCAACCCATTGCCCGTCGGCTTCCTCGCGCTCATGGTCGCGACCGTGGCCCTCGCGATGCTGCAGCTGCACGTCGTGCCCGCCGAGCAAGGGCGCGTGGTCGCGGCCGGCATCCTGGGCCTGACGGTTCCGCTGCAGCTGGTGGCCTGCGTGCTCGGCTTCCTGGCCCGGGACCCGGTGGCAGGCACTGGGATGGGGGTGCTCGCGGGCACGTGGGCGGCCGTCGCGGCGGCACTGCTCCTCTCATCCCCGGGTGCGACCTCGTCGGCGCTCGGGGTGCTCCTGCTCTGCTCCGCGGTGGCCATGTGCGTGCCGACAGCCGCCGCGGCCAGCAAGGTGGCCGCCATGGCTGTCATGGGCCTCAGCGCGCTGCGGTTCGCGGTGACCGGCATCGGGCAGCTCACCGCCTCCTCCGGCTGGTTGACGCTCGCCGGGTGGGTCGGTGTCGCGCTGGGAGTGGCGGCCGCGTATGCCGCGCTCTCCTTCGAGCTGGAGGACGTCCGACACGCCACCGTGCTGCCGCTCGGCAGACGGGCCGCCGGAGCGGACACCCTGACCGCCTCCATGGACGAGGAGCTGGCCTCGGTTCCACACGAGGCAGGTGTGCGCAAGCAGCTCTAGGTCAGGGACGACGCAGCAGCTCTCCGAGCGACCCGGAGAGGGTGCCGCTCTCGACCAGCTCGGTCGCGAGGTCGCTGATCTTGCGGTTGCCCAGCTGGCTGGCCGTGCGCAGCAGCCCGAAGGCCTGGTCCGACGGGATGCGCAGGCGCTCGGTGAGGATGCCGATGGCTGCGCCGATGGTGCGACTGTTGTGGAGGGCCACCTCGAGGTTGCCGGCTCGGTCGTCGCTGATCTCGGTGCCGATGGCGAGGGCGGCGTGCTCGGTCAGCAGGTGCGCCCGCTCCACGGCGGCATCGTCGAAGGCTCCCGCCTCGGCGGCATACATGGTCAGGACGCCGACGGTCGTGCCGTGGATGCGGATCGGGATGGAGAGGACGGACCGGACCGCCGTCTCGCGGAGCATGCCGTCGCGGTACTCGACGAAGCGCTCGTCGAGCGCGAGATCGGGGCAGTGGACGGTGCTGCCCTCCTCGAACGCGGCGATGCCCGGGCTGGTGCGCGCGCCGCCTGCGATGTAGGCGACCGTGGCGCCGAGGGCTTCGTCGGAGCTCGTCGAGTGCTTCGCAGGATGGTCGGTCAGCTGAGGACTCACGGCGATGGCCGCCCACCGGCACGGGACCAGCTCGACGGCGCTGGTCACGATCTTCTCGAGCGTCGGCGTGAACCCTTCCGTCTCGACGAGACTGCGCGCGAGGGAAGCGAACTCGTAGGCCGACGGGGGAATCAGGTCGGTCATGGGCCCATCATCTCACCGAACCGGGCCGACGGACCGCGCCGATCAGGTCATCGAGTGGAGAGCCCGCTGGAGGCCGTGCAGCGCGTGCTGTGTCGTCTGCTCGATGACCTCCTCCGGGTCCCCGGGGAAGTGCCGACACTCCGTGGAGACGTCGCCGCGCAGGGACCAGGCGAACCACACCGTCCCCGAGGGCTGGTCCTCCTCAGGACCCGGACCGCCGGCGCCCGTGACGGCCACCGTGACGTCGGCTCCGAGCACCGAGCAGGCCGACGTCGCCATCCGGCGCGCCGCGTCCTCCGTGATCACGGGCCCAGGGCGGACGTCGAGCACCGAGAACTTGACGTCCGGGGAGTAGGCGACGACGCCGCCGCGGAACCACTCCGACGAGCTCGGTCCGGCGGCCAGCGCCTGCGAGATCGCGCCGCCGGTCAGCGACTCGGCGACACCGACCGACATCCCGGCCGACTCGGCTGCCCTGGCGATGTGCTCGACCACCTCTGACTCGTTCACTCGTGCGTCCTCCATCGGGTTCACCGGACCGGCGTGTCAAGGGCTCCTTACCCCGCGAGGCCGGTGACTTCCGTGGGGTCCGGGTGTTGCGACAGTGAGTCGGGCGGGGTACGTGGCACCGGAGCGGGGCATCCCCTCACCCCGCTCACGAGGAGCTGAACGTGAGCACGTGGCGAGACGACACGACCACCCGGATGCGGGCGCTCGGGCGGGCGCTGCGACAAGCCGGGCCCGAGCGAGACGCATTGTTGCTGCTGGTCAAAGCGGCCGTCGCTGCCGTCGTCGCCTGGCAGTTCGCACTGCACGTGCTGCGCAGCACCGTGCCCTTCTACGCGCCGATGGCGGCGCTGCTCGTCGTCGACCGCACGATGGTTCGATCGCTCGCGGCCAGCGTGCAGCGCATCGCGGCGGTGGTGCTCGGACTGGCGGTGGCGTGGGTCGTGGCACTCCTCGTCGGCATCACCTGGTGGTCGATGCTCGGGGTCCTGCTCGTCGCGCTCGTCATCGGGCGCTGGGCACGTCTCGGCGACCACGGCATCCAGGTGCCCACGATGGTGCTCCTGTCGTTCATCACGGTCAGGGGCACCGACGAGCAGTTCACCTACCTCACCATCGTCGAGACGGTCGCCGGAGGACTCATCGGCGTGGGGATCAACGCGATCGTCTTCGCCCCGCTGCACCTGACGAAGCCTCGCCAGCGGGTGGTGGCGCTGGCCCGGCAGGTGCACGACCTCCTCGACGAGATGGCTGACGGGGTGAGAGCCGACTGGGACCACGAGAGCGCCCAGGCCTGGTACCGGCGCGGCAGCGCGATCGCCGACCGGGCTCCGCTGGTCATCGAGGACATCCACACGGGACGTGAGAGCACGCGCCTCAACCCGCGCGACAACCTGCGTCCGGTCGACGTCGACTGGGAGGGGTACGAGCACACGGTCAACGCCCTGCGGCGGATGCTGTGGCAGGTGACCGGGATCGCGCGCACGCTGGTCGACGCCGGGGACTCCGACCACAAGCAGCCGGCCCCCTCACCGACCTTCCTGCACCGGTATGCCGACGCGCTGGGGGCCATGGCGGTCGCTGTCGAGCAGCTCGGCCGACACGGCGAGTCCGCCGACGCGGCCTTCGCCGATGCCACGGGGCGTGCCCTGCGCGTGCTCGAGGGCCTGCGTGAGGAGGTGCGCACCACCCCGCTGCAGGACCCTGACGCGTGGCCCGTCTACGGGTCGCTCATCAGCGACTCGATGCGTGCGGTGCGCGAGCTCCAGCTCTCCTACGACGTCGCGTCCGTGCCGACCGACACCGGGCCGCTCCGGGTCGACCGCACCTTCGGCGCGAGCCGCCTGGCCAGGTCGTCATCGGACGAACCGGAGAACGACGGCACCCAGGAGTAGACCCCGGGCGACCGCGCTCGGGCGGGAGACGTCGTCAGGCCGCCTGCGGTGGCGCGGTCGCCTGTGACACCTGCGGCCCGCTGGGTAGGGGGCCACACAGCGCCACCGCCTGGCTCCAACAGAGTGGCACAGGCGGTGGCGCGCACATGTTCTCTCGCCGAGTCCGCCCGCGCAAGGGCCGATCCTCAACGGGCGACGATCTCGCGTGGGGTGGTGCCGTCGTCGGCCTGCCACGAGCCGTCGGGTTCTCGCCTCGCGAGCCCAAGCCGGGCGAAGGCCTCGAGCCATCCCTCCATGGGCCACCAGCCCCAGCGCTCCGCGAAACGGTTCGCGTTGGCGACGATGTCATGGAGGTGCTGGGTCGGCGGATCGCTGGTCGGGTGGTGCTGGTGGTAGGCGCGCGCACCGCCGACCCAGGTCATGGCGCCGCCGAGGTGCGCCAGCCGCTGGCCGAAGTCGGTGTCCTCGCCGCCGTAGCCGACGTACGCCTCGTCGAAGCCCCCGGTCGCAGCCCAGGTCTGCGCCGTGGTGGCGAAGGACAGCGACCAGAAGAGACGGAGGTCGTCCGCGAGGCGCACCTCGTCCGGGGCGAGCACCGGCCGGGAGCGGTGGGGGTCGGCCAGCGTGTCGAGGTCGAGGTCGAGGTAGTCACGACCGGCCGGGGCGGGCGGCAGGTAGGCCACCTCACCGGCCCAGACCAGCGGTCGGTCGGTGTCGTCCTCGTCCATGACGGCGACGTACCGCTCCACCAGCCGCGGTGACGGGATGCAGTCCACGTCGAGCACGACCAGCTGGGTGGCTCCCGCCACCACGGCCGTGGCCACACCGAGGTTGCGGGCGGGCCCCCGCGGCACCCGCCCGGGGGATCGACCGAGGGGGGGGGCCGCGCCCGCGCCCCCCCGGGCGGGGACCGGGCGGCGCCGGACAGCGTCCGCCACGTCGTCGTCGTCCATGGCGACAGCGACCAGGACGTCGGGCAGCCGCGTCTGCGCCGCCAGACCCCGGAGGAGCCGCGCGAGGTGGTCGTGCCGGCCGTGCACGATGGTCACGAACGCGACTCTGTGCTCGGTCACGAAGCGGCTCGCGTCGGAACGGGCCCCACTTCCGTGGCGCCCTGCGCGGCCGGCGCACCGACGCGCCCGGCAGCCCGTGCCGTGTTCCCAGGGGACGTGTTCCCAGGGACCGTGTCCGCTTGGGTCGTGTCACCGGGGGCCGTGCCAGCGAGCGCGTCGAGCCTCGCGGCGGCTTCGGTGGCGCCGTGCCCGGACGACCACCCGGTGCAGCCCGCGCCCCCCCGCGCGGCGGGCCGGGGCCCCACGGCCGGGC
>CBHRRQ010000261.1:0-5285 GCA_966081555.1 uncultured Terrabacter sp. | reverse complement strand
GACCGACACCATCGTGCGACGGTGGTGGGCCATCGCCATCGTCATTCTCGCGCTAGCCGGTGCCATGGGCGTCACCAGCGCCCTCGGCGAGGCGACGCGCACCGCTGCATCCACCGACCAGCTGCCCGTCGACTCCGACAGCGCGAAGGCGGCCCAGCTGCGCGAGCGCCTCCCCGAGGCCAAGGGCTCCACCGCCGTCGTGCTCTTCACGCGTGAGGGCGGCACGCTCACCCCCGCCGACGTGGCGGCCATCGAGACGCAGGCCCGCGAGCTGCCCGGCGGCGGCCGCATCCCGCTCCAGCGCAGCGACGACGGCAGCGCCGCCCTCGCCGTCGTGCCCGTCGCGGCCGAGAGCGCCACCGAGACCTCGAAGGCCGTGGCCGACATCCGCAGCACCGCCAAGCAGGGCCTGCCCGAGGGGGTCACGGCCCAGGTCACCGGCCCGGCCGCGGTCGAGGCAGACCTCGCCAAGGTCTTCGACGGCGCCAACACCCGCCTGCTCATCGCGACCGCCTCGGTCGTCGCGCTGCTGCTCGTCATCACCTACCGCAGCCCGGTGCTCTGGCTCGTGCCGCTCATCGTCGTCGGCGTGGCCGACCGACTCTCGGCCGTCGTCGCGACCCACGTGCTCTCCGCCTTCGGCCTCGTCTGGGACGAGTCGACGATCGGCATCCTGTCGGTGCTCGTCTTCGGCGCCGGCACCGACTACGCCCTGCTCCTCATCTCGCGCTACCGCGACGAGCTGCGCCGCCACGACGACCGGCGCGAGGCCATGTCGCTCGCCCTGCGGCGTACGGCAGAGGCCGTGCTCTCCAGTGCGGTCACCGTCGTCGTCGGCCTGCTGACCCTCGCCCTGTCGCTCTTCCCCGCCACCCGCGGGCTCGGTGTCGCCTGCGCCGTCGGTGTCGTCGTCGCCGCCGCTTTCGTGCTCCTCGTCCTGCCCGCCGCCCTCGTCTGCTTCGGCCGTTGGGTCTTCTGGCCCAAGGTGCCCCACGTCGGCGAGGACGCCCTGGCCGACGGCCACTCGCTCTGGCGGCGCGTCGGCGACCGCGTCGCGGCGCACCCGAAGCGCGTCATCGGCGTGACGCTCGTGCTCCTCGCGGCGATGGCCGCCGGGCTCTTCGCGGTCGACACCGGGCTCAAGCAGTCCGACCAGTTCCTGCAGAAGCCCGAGGCCATCGCGGCCGGCGAGCGGCTCGCACAGTCCTTCCCGGCCGGCAGCGCCGACCCTGCCGTCATCGTGACCACGGGCGATGCCGAGCGGGTGCGCACCGCAGCTGCCCGGGTCGAGGGTGTCGCGAGCGCCCGCGTCGTCAACACCGGCGACGGCGTCACCGAGGTCGACGCCGTCATCAGCGCCGCGCCCGGGACCGAGAAGGCCACCCAGGCGGTGCGGGCCCTGCGCGCCGCCGTCGCACCCGTCGAGCAGACGCACGTCGGCGGCACCGAGGCCGTCGCCCTCGACCAGGCCGAGGCGTCCTCGCGCGACCGATTCCTCATCCTCCCGCTCGTGCTGGCACTCGTCCTGCTGGCACTGGGGCTCCTGCTCCGCTCGGTCGTCGCACCCATCGTGCTCGTGACGACGGTCGTCGCGACCTACCTCGCCAGCGTCGGCGCCTCCTGGTGGATCTTCACCAAGGTGTTCGGCTTCTCGGCCCTCGACGACAGCGCGCCCCTCTTCGCGTTCGTCTTCCTGGTGGCGCTGGGCGTCGACTACAACATCTTCCTCGTCACCCGCGCCCGCGAGGAGTCGCGCACCCACGGCTCACGTGCCGGCATGCTGCGCGGCCTGGCCGCCACCGGCGGCGTCATCACCAGCGCCGGCATCCTCCTCGCGGCTGTCTTCGCCGTGCTCGGCGTGCTGCCACTCGTGGTGCTGGCCCAGATCGGCGTCATCATCTGCATCGGCGTCCTGCTCGACACGCTCGTCGTGCGCACCCTGCTCGTGCCGGCCATCGGGATCGTGCTCGGCGACCGGTTCTGGTGGCCGCGGCGGCCCCACCCCGTGAGCGCCGGCGCGGCGCAGACCGGCGCTCACGGCCCGGGATCCGGCGCGTCGGACAGGGCTCTGGACAGGACCTCGAGCGCGGCCTCGACCCGGGCGTAGGACCACGCGTCGACGGGGCCGGCGCCGATTCACGCCCCGCAGATCAACCCTCTACAAACTCTTGACAAACACTCGGCAAGGACTTTCAATCGCGGTGTCGGAAAGTTCGTGCCGACGTCTCGAGACCCGTCGACGAGCCCCGGCGCACCAACTGAAACGCCCGTCGATGCCCGTCGATCACCTGGTCCGCACTTCCTGAAATCCCCTCGAACGGACACCTGGCGGAGACCCGCTGACCCCCCAGGCGGGCCTCCGGCGTCTCGGCCGATCCCCCTCCCAACCGGCCGAGGCGGGCGGGGCCGCGCGTCGGACTCCCTTCCGGCGCGCGGCCTCCTTCCCGATGGGCTCCACGCTCACACCGAGCGCGCGACTCCCACCGACAGACCGGTGTCGGTGGGAGTCGTTGCGCGTCGATCGGCGACGCGGTGGGCAGCGCCGGCTCAGCCCGGCTGACCCGGCTGCGCGGGCCCGATGCGGAAGGGCCTCATCATCTCGTTGTCCTCGTGCTCGAGGATGTGGCAGTGCCAGACGAACTGGCCGGGCCTGTCGAACCGCGCGCGCAGGCGCGTCACCTGTCCGGGGTACGCCGTGACGGTGTCCTTGACCCCCGACTCCCACGCCTCTGGCGGCGTCGCCGCGCCGACGACCTGCATGGGCTGGACGACCTCCTCGCCCGCCAGGAGCAACGGCTGCCGTTCGACGACCTCGAACGCCACCTGGTGCAGGTGGATGGGGTGCGCGTCGGCTGTCGTGTTGTGGATCTCCCACACCTCCGTGGCGCCCACGTCCGGGTTCTCGGTCACCGGGTGCATCCACTCGTGCTCCATCGCCATGCCGTCGTGGACCACGCCCAGGGCGCCCTCGATGGGTCCCTCGACCTTGGCCCCCGCGGCATCTGCGCCGACGTCGGCCAGCTCGATGAGCGCCAGCTTGCGCGACCGCTGCTCGACGGGCAGGGCCGCCACCGCCGGCAGCTGCAGGTACTCGCCCGGGGTGGACGGGTCGGCGCTCCTGGCCGGCCCCACCCGGAACTGCAGCACCCGCCCGGTGGTCTCGGGATCGGCGACGTCGAAGTCGCCGGGCTCGTCGGGCAGGTTCGGCTCGCCGCCGCCGAACGGCTCGTCCGGACCGACGTTGCGCAGGACGTAGCTCCCCGCCGGCACCCCGGTGAAGTCGACGAGGACGTCGGCGCGCTCGGCCAGTCCCATGAGCAGCCGGTTGGCGTGACCCGACGTCAGGTCGACCGGCAGGGCCAGGAAACCGCCCTCGTTGCCGATCATCCACACCTTCACGCCCGGGATCTTCTGGAAGTCGAGGATGAGGAAGCGGGACTGGCACCCGTTGAGGAACCGGAACCGGTAGCGGCGCTGCTCGACCTCGAGGTAGGGCCACGTGTTGCCGTTGACCATGAGCGCGTTGCCGAAGAACTCCGGGTTCCAGAACGGCGAGAACGTGCCCTTCGGGATGTACGGGCGCACGATGCCGTCGAAGAAGACGCGCGAGTCCGGGTAGAAGAGGGAGCCGTCGGCGTTGAACGCGCGGTCCTGGATGACGACCGGGATCTCGTAGTAGCTCTTCGTCGTCGGGAAGCCGTCGGTCTTGCTCGGGGCCGGGCCGGGCAGCACCGCGGCCCGTCCTGTCCTGCGGTCGCGCACCGACGCGTCACCGTCCGGGCCACCGCGGATGATGTAGAAGCCCGCGCCGCCGGCATACACGTTGACCCTCGTCATGCCGAGGGTGTGGTCGTGGAACCACTTCGTCGACGCGCGGTCCGGGTTCGGGTACTGGAAGACGGAGTAGCCCGGCCCCCACGTGGCGCCGTAGCCGGCCTTCGCCTTGCCCGCGAAGAAGTCGTACCAGCTGCCCCTCGCGGCATACCCGCTCGGGAGGTTGGTCGCCGCCGGCAGGAACCACGCCTCCGGGTAGCCGTCGCTCTCGTCACCGACACCGACGGCCCCGTGCAGGTGCACGACCATCGGCACCGGTCCGGCATACGGGACCGGCGTCTTCTTGAAGACGGGCCGCGAGTCCCGGCCGGCCGTCCCGCCCGGAGGGTTCGCCCAGTGCAGCGTGGGGTCGACCGTGAGCAGGTGCGGCAGGTAGCGCCCCTGGCCGTCGACGAGCTCGTTGACCCACTTCACCCGGACCGGCCGGCCGTGCTCCGCCTCGATCGTCGGGCACGGCGCGTGATGCAGCAGCACCCCCTGCTTGCTGTCCGACGACAGCGCGCCGTAGCCCCAGACCGTCGTGGCCGGGAGGCCCGCGGGCAGGATCTGCTGCGTGAACTGGCGCAGCGAGATCTCGTAGTAGTCGGCCGGCGGGCCCGACGCCTGCCTGATCGTGCCCGCTCTGGCCATCACCGGCGGGATGAGGAGCGGGGTGGTGAACTTCGGGATGGTGGACGGGTCCAGGGTCCCCCCGGGCACCTGGGCCACGGCCACCTTCTCGCCCCCCGGCAGGTACGCGTACAGCGCGAACCCGATTCCTGCACCCCCGACTGCCTTGACGAACGTGCGTCTCGACACGCCCGAAACTTCCCCGCTGCGACCTCCCATGGCGAACTCCCCGCACTCAGCCACCCCGCCCCGGTGTCCCCCGGGGTGAACCAGTGGACCCCTCCAGAATGAGCGGGGACACCGGTCGCCGCCGGGGTTTCCTGCGCTTAGGCCATGAGCTGGGCCGCGCGGAAACCCTTGCGCCCCAATGCGTCCCGGTTCGTCCGTGCGTGATTTCGCTCACGAACTGCAGTCGTCTGTCAGGAGTTCGTCATGCGCCCGTCATCGAGCCGTCATCCGCGCGCGCCACTCCTCGTGGAGCAGCGCCCACGTGTTGTCGTCGAGCCACGTGCCGTCCTTGCCCAGCGACGTCGCGACGCTCGTCGACTCGAGCCGCATGCCGATGCGGCGCAGCACGCGGTTGGACGCGACGTTGTCGGCGTACGCGTCGGCCGTGATCCGCCGCAGCCCCAGCTCGAGGAAGCCGACGGCGAGCAGCTCGGCAGCCGCCTCGGCCGCGAGCCCGCGACCGTGCACGTCGGGGTGCAGCGCGTAGCCGATGGTGCCTTCCCACTCGTCGGTGACCGGGCCGAGTGGTGGGCGAGGGGCCGGGCGCCGCCAAACCTAGCCCACCCCCCCCCCCGGGCTGGGCGGCCCGACCGCGCGCCCCCGCCCCGGGGGGG
>CBHRRQ010000260.1:0-5356 GCA_966081555.1 uncultured Terrabacter sp. | reverse complement strand
ATCGAGCGCAAGCTCAACAAGCTCGAGGGCGTCACCGCGACGGTCAACTACGCGACTGAGAAGGCGCGCGTCACCGTGCCCGACACGGTCTCGGTGGCCGACCTCGTCCGCACCGTCGAGGAGGCCGGCTACGGCGCGACGCTGCCGGCGCCTCCGGCGACCACCTCGCAGGGAGAGGTCGGCGAGGCCGGCGCGGGCGCCGAAGGGCACGACCCGGCATACGACCGCGTACGGCGGTTGCGCGAGCGGCTCGTCGTGTCAACGGTGCTCACCGTTCCGGTCATCGCGATGTCGATGGCGCCCGCGCTGCAGTTCACCTACTGGCAGTGGGCCTCGCTGGCCCTGGCGGCTCCCGTGGTGGTGTGGGGCGCCTGGCCGTTCCACCGCGCCGCCTGGGCGAACCTGCGGCACGGCACGACGACGATGGACACCCTCGTGTCGATGGGCACGATCGCCGCGTTCGGCTGGTCGCTGTGGGCCCTCTTCCTCGGCGACGCCGGCGTGCCCGGCATGGTGCACCCGTTCGAGCTGACGGTCGCGCGGTCCGACGGCTCCGGCAACCTCTACCTCGAGGTCGCGGCCGGTGTCACGACGTTCCTGCTCGCGGGGCGCTATGCGGAGGCACGCTCGAAGCGGCAGGCCGGCGCGGCCCTTCGCGCGCTGCTCGAGATGGGTGCCAAGGACGTCGCGGTCCTGCGGCCCGGTCCGGACGGACGCGAGGTCGAGGAGCGTGTGCCCGTGGGGTCCCTCACCGCCGGAACGCGGTTCGTCGTCCGGCCGGGGGAGAAGGTCGCGACCGACGGTGTCGTCGAGGACGGCTCGTCGGCGGTCGACGCGTCGATGCTCACGGGCGAGTCGGTGCCCGTGGACGTGGGCCCCGGCGATGCCGTCGTCGGCGCCACCGTCAACGCCGGCGGTCGCCTCGTCGTGCGCGCCACACGCGTGGGGGCCGACACCCAGCTGGCACAGATGGCGCGTCTCGTCGAGGACGCGCAGAACGGCAAGGCCCAGGTGCAGCGGCTCGCAGACCGGGTGTCGGGCATCTTCGTCCCGGTGGTCATCGCGATCGCCGTCGCCACACTCGGCTTCTGGCTCGGCACGGGCAACGGGACCGCGGCCGCCTTCACCGCGGCCGTCGCGGTGCTCATCATCGCCTGCCCGTGCGCCCTGGGCCTCGCGACGCCGACGGCGCTCATGGTCGGCACGGGCCGCGGCGCCCAGCTCGGCATCCTCATCAAGGGCCCAGAGGTGCTGGAGTCGACGCGTCGGGTCGACACGGTCGTGCTCGACAAGACGGGCACGGTGACGACCGGCCGCATGCAGCTGCGTGACGTCGTGGCCGCCGAGGGTGTCTCTGCCGACGAGGTGCTCCTCCTCGCGGGCGCCGTCGAGGACGCCTCCGAGCACCCGGTGGCCCGAGCGGTCGCGTCAGGCGCCCGCGACCGGCTGGACGGATCGACGTCCCTGCCCACCGTGTCGGACTTCGCGAACAGCGAGGGCCTCGGGGTCCGGGGCGTCGTCACCGTCGACGGTGCCCAGCGCGAGGTCGTCGTGGGGCGCGCGTCGTTCGTGGGAGGTCGCGGCGCGCGCCTCCCGACCGAGCTCGCCACGGCGATGCGGCGGGCCGAGGAGTCCGGCGGCACAGCGGTCGTCGTCGCCTGGGACGGGACGGCGCAGGGCTTGCTCGTCGTCGCCGACACGGTCAAGCTGACCTCGGCGGAGGCGATCAGCCGGCTGCGCGGGCTCGGGCTGCGGCCGGTGCTGCTCACGGGGGACAACGCGGCGACCGCGCGCGCCGTGGCGGCCGAGGTCGGTATCGCCCCCGAGGACGTCGTCGCGGAGGTGCTGCCTGCAGGCAAGGTGGAGGTCGTCGAGCGGCTCCAGGCCGAGGGCCGGGTCGTCGCCATGGTCGGCGACGGCGTGAACGACGCCGCGGCCCTGGCCCGGGCCGACCTCGGCCTCGCGATGGGCACCGGCACCGACGTCGCGATCGAGGCCAGCGACCTGACCCTCGTGCGCGGCGACCTGCGCGTGGCCGCCGACGCGATCCGGCTCTCGCGGCGCACCCTGGCGACGATCAAGGGCAACCTGTTCTGGGCGTTCGCCTACAACGTCGCCGCGCTGCCGCTCGCCGCGGCCGGTCTGCTCAACCCGATGCTCGCGGGCGCGGCGATGGCGTGCTCGTCGGTCTTCGTCGTGACGAACAGCCTGCGCCTGCGCGGCTTCCGCCCCGGCGTCTGACCGCTCGGACCCCTCGGACCCCTCGGACCGCCGATGCAGAACCCCGCCTCGCGGCGGTCGCCCCGTGCGGGCGGCCGACCCCGGGCGGGGTTCGTGCGTCCTGCGGGACGCGAGGGCGTATGCCGTCAGGCCAGGTAGTCGTCGACGAGGCGGCCCGCCAGCGCGGTGTAGGTCTGCGGGGTCAGCGCGACGAAGCGGGCCTCGACGTCCGCCGGCAGGCCCAGGCCCCGCACGAACTCGCGCACCTCGTCGCCGCCCACGCGGCGCCCGCGGGTCAGCTCCTTGAGCCGCTCGTAGGGCTCCTCCATGCCCGGAACGCCCTGCGCACCAAGGGCCCTCATCGCCGACTGGATCGGCTCGCCGAGCACCTCCCAGTTCGCCTCGAGGTCGGCGGCCATGCGCTCCGGCACGGCATCGAGACCGGCCAGGCCACGCGATACGTTGTCGAGGGCGAGCATCGAGTGCCCGAACGCCGTGCCGATGTTGCGCTGCATCGACGAGTCGGTGAGGTCGCGCTGCAGGCGGCTCTGGACGAGGGTGCCGCCGAGCACGTCGAGCAGCGCGTTGCTCACCTCGAGGTTGGCCTCGGCGTTCTCGAAGCGGATCGGGTTGACCTTGTGGGGCATCGTCGAGCTGCCGACCGTGCCCTGGCCGCGCACCTGGGCGAAGTAGCCCATCGAGATGTAGGTCCACACGTCGGTGCAGAGGTTGTGCAGGATGCGGTTGAAGCGCGCGACGTCGGCATAGAGCTCGGCCTGCCAGTCGTGGCTCTCGATCTGGGTCGTGAGCGGGTTCCACGTGAGCCCGAGGCCCTCGACGAAGGCACGCGACACGGCGGGCCAGTCGACGTCGGGCAGCGCGAGCGCGTGGGCGCCGAACGTGCCCGTGGCGCCGTTGAACTTGCCGAGGTACTCCTGCTTCTCGATGCGCCGCAGCTGGCGGCCGAGACGGTGCGCGAGGACGGCGAGCTCCTTGCCCATCGTCGTCGGCGTGGCCGGCTGGCCGTGGGTGTGCGCGAGCAGCGGCACGTCCTTGAGCTCGCGCGCCATCTGCGACACCTGCTCGACGAGGGCCTGCGCCTTGGGCAGCCAGACCTGCTCGACGGCGCCCTTGACCATGAGGGCGTAGGAGAGGTTGTTGATGTCCTCGCTCGTGCAGCCGAAGTGGATGAGCTCGGCCAGGCCCTGGTCGGCCTCAGCGGGGGCGATCTCGGCGAGGCGCTTCTTGAGGAAGTACTCGACCGCCTTCACGTCGTGCACCGTGACCCGCTCGATCTCGCCGAGCTCGGCCACCTCGTCGGGCCCGAAGTCGTCGACCACCGCGCGCAGCGCCGCCACCTCGTCGTCGCTCAGCGTGCGCACGCCCGGCACGACCCCGTTGGTCGTCTGGTGCACGAGCCACTCGACCTCGACGTGCACCCGCTCCCGGTTGAGCGCCGCCTCCGACAGGTGGTCGACGAGGGGGGCGACGGCACCGCGGTAGCGGCCGTCGAGCGCCCCGAGCGCGATGGGCGGGGTTGCGTCAGCGAGCGAAGCCATGACCCCCATCCTCCCAGAGCGCAGGGGGTGGTCCGCATGCCGTCCACGACGGTCACGCGGGCAGCCGGACGGGCCGCACGGCATACGCCCTCCGAGCGTGGGCGGGCGCGCTAGTCGAGGTCGGGCACGAGCAGTGAGAACACCTCTCCCTCAGGGCCGCTCAGCACGGCACCCAGGCCGTACGGCCCGTCGAACGGCGGCTGCAGCACGGTGGCGCCGTTGACGAGCGCCCGCTCGAGCGAGCGGTTCACGTCGTGCGTGGCGAACGACGCGACCCAGTGGGACGGGATCGTCGCCGGCCAGTCGTCGCCGATCTCCGACAGCCCGTAGGCCGGGTTGCCGTCGCCCGTGTGGGCGGTCGACCAGCGCGGCCCGTCGGGCTCGGTCTCGTCGGTGAACTCGTGCCCGAAGACGGTGTGCTGGAACGCCTGCACCTCGTCGTACGCGCGGGTCAGCAGCTCGTTCCAGGTCAGCGACCCCGGCTCGTCGAGGACGCCGCTGCCGGGCAGGTCGCGCGGCTGCCACACGCCGAAGTACGTGCCGCCGGGGTCGACGGCGATGAGGGTGCTCGCCAGGGCGCCGAGGGGGACGGGCCGGCCGATGGTGCGGCCCCCGTAGGCGTTGATGGCCTGCGCGGCGACGTCGATGTCGCCGACACGCAGGTAGGTGGTCCACTGGCTGGGGATCGGGGCGCCGGCAGGCTTGCGGCTGATGCCGGCGACGGGGTGGCCGTCGAGGAGCGCCATCGTGTAGCCGCCGGTGGCGGCGTCACCGGTGATCCACTGCCAGCCGAAGAGCTCGGTGTAGAAGCGTTTCGCCCGCGGGACGTCGCTGACGAGCAGGTCGACCCAGCAAGGGGATCCGTAGGGGTAGTCGGGCACAGTCAGGCTCGGGTCTCGCGTCGGGTCAGGGCCGACCGGTCTCGGGCCGGTCGTCGAGGACGCCCGGCCGACCGTCCAGCCGGCGGTCCAGCTGGTCCCTGACGTGGTGAAGGATGCCACGGCAGGCCGCCTCCACCTCCGCGAAACACCGGGCGAAGTGGTCCTCGCCGCCGTACCAGGGGTCGCCGGTCTCGAGGGTGCCCGCGGCGACCGCCTCGGGGTCGAACTCGCGCACGAGGCGGATCTTGCGGCGGTTGGCCGGCGTGCGGGCCAGCCGCTGGAGCGTGCGCACGTGCCCCTCGTCGGACGCCAGCACGAGGTCGACCTCGTCGAACTCGGCAGGGTCGAACTCGCGGGCGCGGTGGCGGCTGCCGTCGTAGCCGTGCCTGGCCAGCTCGGCGACGGTGCGGGGGTCGGCGTGCTCACCGACGTGCCAGTCCCCGGTGCCGCTCGAGCTGACGAGGACGCGGTCGTGCAGGCCCGCGTCGTCGACCATCTGCTGGAGGATCACGTGGCCCATGGGCGACCTGCAGATGTTGCCGCTGCACACGAAAGTGACGTGGACGGGGCGAGGCGACATGATCCCCATTGAACACCGGGAAGGTCGGCGGGAAGGCCGAAGCGATCCGACTCGTCGACCGGACATTCCGGGCACCTCGTGCGCCGGCCCGCGGCGGGCGCTCGCCGGGTCGCTCG
>CBHRRQ010000259.1:0-5362 GCA_966081555.1 uncultured Terrabacter sp. | reverse complement strand
CTCACCGAGGTCCTTGACGCGGGTGTTGGGGTCGACGCCGGTGGCAACCAGCGCCTGCTTGGAACGGGTGCGACCGACACCGAAGATGTAGGTCAGCGCAACCTCGACGCGCTTCTCGCGCGGAAGGTCGACTCCAACAAGACGAGCCATGTTGGGTTTTCTCCTGGATTCTGTTTCGCGGAGGTCTGGAGCAGGCACCGATCCGGGTCGCGGACCGCCACACAGAAGGACGGGCCAACCGGTCCCCGGCCTCCGTGCCGGGGGTGACGTCCTGCGCCGACACGACGGTCGGTCATCAGGGGCCGGGTGCTGCTTTCATTCACTTGTCTGGCGTGCTGTCGAAGTCTGTCGACGGCGAGGTGGTGCTTCTGCTCAGCCCTGGCGCTGCTTGTGGCGCAGGTTCTCGCAGATCACCATGACCCGACCGTTGCGGCGGATCACCTTGCACTTGTCGCAGATCTTCTTGACGCTCGGCTGAACCTTCATCTGCCTGCTGTCTTCAGATCGCGCGCCCGTCTCCGCGGGCCCCGCAGGGCTCGTGGCGACAGGTGCTTGGTTGTGTAATCGGGAGTTGGTGCCTCGCACTCGTACCGGCCCGACGTGCTCGCTCGCGCGTGCCGCCCGGCCGACCCTGGTGCTCAGCGGTAGCGGAAGACGATCCGACCGCGGGTCAGGTCATAGGGCGAGAGCTCGACCACCACACGGTCCTCGGGGAGGATCCTGATGTAGTGCTGTCGCATCTTGCCCGAGATGTGTGCGAGCACCTTGTGACCGTTGGAGAGCTCCACCCGGAACATCGCGTTCGGGAGAGCCTCGACGATCGTGCCCTCGATCTCGATGACACCGTCCTTCTTGGCCATATCCTCCGTCTATCTGTTGGTGGCCGACCCGGACTGGACCGGCCTTGGGACGTGCCTGTGTGCCGCGTCCGGAGGCATCTCCGGACGACAGGCGCTACTCAGGCGCCGAGGCACACGACACCCAACGCACAAGACTACGCCACGCCGGCGATTACCTGAAATCGGCACAGCCGCCCTCCGCGCTGGTATGCCGCCGCGCGGGTCAGCCGCGCAGCTCGGCCAGGCGCTGCGTGACGATCCGCTCGAGCACCGAGTCGGGGACCGGGCGCTCCGCGGTGAAGCGGATGGTGCCCTTGCTGAGCGAGAAACCCTCGAGGTCGGGGGCCACGGCCTCGACGACCGCCGGGCTGAACGGGAAGAGCGAGAGGTGCTTGGCCGCGGCGGTGATGCCGACGAGCGGTCGCCCCTCGAGCCGGAGGGCCGGCATGCCGTAGCTCGTCCCTTCTTCCGCGTCCGGGACCAGCCGCGCGGCGACGTCGACAACGTGCTGGAGCGCCTCGCGCTGCGTCGGCTGGAGACCCGCCAGGTAGTCACCGATCGTCCCCACGTCGTAGATCGTGCCACTCCCGGCGTGGTCGCGTGCCCGTTCCCGCACCTCGGGCAGGGGATCACTCCACCCGGCATACTGGCGGAGTGACCGAGCCCGGGGCCGACCCCACGAACCCGCCCGCACCCGACGACCACACCGACGAGGTCAGCGCCCCGCCGGCGGAGGCGGAGTCGGTCGAGGACTACTACGCCCGGATCGTTGCCGCGGCGGGCGCGGACGGCCGGCTGCCCGTGGCGGTCCAGGAGATGCCCGGGTGGGACATCTACCCCTACGAGCTGGACGGCCTGCGGCTCAAGCCGGTGCATCCCCCTGCCGATGAGGAGCCACCGAGGCGCGGCGAGCAGGCCTCCGACTGCCATTGCGCCCAAGGCTTCGACGACACCGACGACCGCGTGGTCTGGACGAACCCGCGCTGGCGGCTCACCCTGTCCCGGGACACCGGGCTGCCGGTCATGCTCATGCTCATGCCGGTCGAGCACCACGACCTCCCCTCGCTGCCCGCCGATCTGGCCGCCGAGATGGGCCAGCTCGTGGTCGCGATCTCCGACGCCGTCGAGCACGTGCCGAGCGTCGGGCGCGCGCAGCTCGCGAAGTACGGCGACGGTGGGGCCCACCTGCACCTCTTCTTCTTCGGCCGGCCCGCTCGGATGCTGCAGTTCCGGGGCTCGCCTCTCATCGACTGGGAGGAGAACCTCCCCCGCGTGCCGTTCGAGGTGCTGCAGGCGAACGCCAGGGTCGTCGCGGAGCGCATGGTCGTGCACCTCGGAGGACGGGCAGGTGCGCTCGGCCGCAGCGAGCCGACGCCCTGACCGACGTCAGCCGTGGTGGGCCGGCCGCTCGAAGAAGAGCACCGCGACGACACCGACGAGCAGCACGGCAGCGGGCAGCAGCATCGCCTGCGACATCGCCGAGGAGAAGCCGTCGGCGACCTGCGGCGGCATCGCTCCCCCACCGGCCCGCTGCATCGACCCGGACGACAGCTCGAGGCCCGGGAGGTTCGCCGCCATGCGCGCCTCGATGACGGCGGCGATGGCGGCGCTGCCGAGCACCGCCCCGACCTGCCGCGTCGTGTTGTAGACGCCGGCGCCCGCCCCGGCCGACGACAGGGGCAGGTTGCGGGTGGCGGTGGCCGCGAGCGGGCCCCACATGAACGCGCTGCCGACACCCATCAGGCCCATCGGCAGGAGCAGCTGCCAGATCGCGGTCTCGGGGCGCATGACGGCCGCGACCCAGAAGAGCGAGGCCGAGGTGAGCCCGAGGCCGATGGGGGCGAGCAGCTTGGGGTGCACCTTGTCGGTGAGCCGCCCGCCGACCGGGGCGAGGGCTCCGGAGATGACGGCCATGGGCGCGAGCAGCAGCGCGGACGCCGTCGGGCTGAGACCGCGGACCGCCTGCGCGTAGAGCATGAACGGGAAGGCCATGGCCGTGATCGCGAAGCCGACGGTCGTGATGCCGATGTTGGAGACGGAGAAGTTGCGGTCGCGGAAGAGGCCGAGCGGCACGAGCGGCTCGTTCGTGTTGCGGGACTGCCAGAGCAGGAAGAGCGCGAAGACGACGACGCCGACCCCGATGAGCAGCGGCACCGAGACGACACCGGTGATCGTGCCCCAGTCGTAGGTCTCGCCCTCCTGGACCCCGAACACGATGAGGAACATGCCGACGGCCGACAGCGCGACCCCGAGCCAGTCGAAGGCGTGGCTGTGGGTGCCGAGCCGCGGGACCAGCCGGGCCGCGAGGACGAAGGCGATGATGCCGACGGGCACGTTGATGAAGAAGATCCACTCCCAGCCGGGGCCGTCGACGAGCAGGCCGCCGACGACCGGCCCGACGAGGATCGCGACGCCCGCGGTCGCGCCCCAGAGGGCCATGGCCTGTCCGCGGGAGGCCGCCGGGAAGGTGCGGGTGATGACGGCCATCGTCTGCGGCGTCAGCATCGAGGCGCCGAGTCCCAGCACCACCCGCGCGACGATGAGGCCGGTGATGGTGCCGGTGAGGCCGCACCAGAGCGAGGCCAGGGTGAAGATGGCGAGCCCGGCGAGGTAGACGTTCTTGGGGCCGTAGCGGTCACCGAGGCGTCCGGTGATGAGCAGCGGGGTCGCGTAGGCGAGCAGGTAGGCGCTGGTGACCCAGATGACGCTGTTGACGTCGGTGTCGAGGCCGCGCAGGATCGCGGGGGTCGCGACCGAGACGATCGTCGAGTCGACGAGGATCATGAAGAAGCCGATGACCATGGCCCACAAGGCCGGCCACGGGTTGTGGTCGGCCGGCGCGCCGCCGGGAGGTGCGGTGTCACCCGCCGCGCCGGTCGTCCGGGTCGTCCTCGTCGTGCTTCCGTCACCGGCCACGGTGGGCCCCCTTCTGCTCGTCCCGCACAGCACCCACGATTCTTCACCCGTGCACCGACAGTCGTCACTGCCCCGGGCTGGACGGGCTCGACTCAGCTCCAGCGGGTCGAGAGCCACATCGGGTCGTAGCCGGTCAGCGGCACCATGCGCCAGGTCAGGTCCGCGTCGGCGCTGCGCAGCCGGGCCTCGACGCGGAACCGGTGAGGTGTCTCGATGGCGATGACCTCGGCCCGGAAGGTGTCCTCGTCGACCCATCCCCCGCTCGAGACGACCGGCAGCCGCGCTCCCCCGGCGACCATCTCGCCCTCACGCCACGCCCCGTGGGCCACCGGCACGCGCACCCACTCGCCCTTGCGGCTGAGCCCCAGCACGTGGTCGGGCCCGTCGCGGGTGACCGACACCGCCGTGTAGTCGGACGCGAGGTCGGACGCGCTCGAACGGTTGAACTCGGCGTAGTCCGGCCCGAGGGCCTCACCCGTCAGCGCCGGGATCTGCAGCCCGGACAGCCGCTCGGCCAGCGCGGCGTCGGACGCGTCGGAGCCCGCCCCACCGATGGCCGGGACGAGGTGGCGCCACATCGCGTCGAGCGTCGACTGCATGCGCTCCTGCTCGGCCGTCACGGCCACGACGGTGTCGTGCTCGGGCAGCACGACGAGGAACTGCCCGTAGGCGCCGTCGCCGCGGAACCCGAAGCGCTGCATCCAGAAGGAGTAGCCGTAGCCGCGGCGCCAGTCCTCGTCGGCGCCGGGATCCTCGTTGAGCGGACCGAACGCCCTGGTGGCCTCCTCGACCCACTCCTCCGAGAGCAGCCGACGCCCCTGCCAGACACCCCTGTCGAGGTAGAGCTGCGCGATCGAGGCGATCGTCTCGGTGGTCAGGTGCGAGCCGGTGAAGCCGAGCTCGCGTCCGACCGGGTCGCGGTGCCACGGGACGGACTCCTGCACCCCGAGCGGCACGAGCAGCCGCGGGTGGAGGTACTCCGCGATGCCCTCGCCGGTGAGCCGGCGGACGATGAGCGCGAGCACGTAGGTCGCGACCTGGTTGTACGCGAAGACGCTTCCGGGCGGCTGCGTCGGCGTGGTCGCGAAGACGCGCGGCACCCAGTCGCCGGTGGCGTCGAAGTCGTAGCCGCTCATCCGGTCGAAGACGTGGGCCCACGCGTCCTCCTCGTGACCCACGGTCATGGACAGGCAGTGACGCACCCGCACGTCGTCCCACCCGGGCGCGACGGCGCCGCGGTCGAGGTCCGGGAAGTGGTCGAGCACCCGGTCGTCGAGCGACAGCCGGCCCTCCTGCACGAGGAAGCCGACGGCGGTGGCCGTCACGGTCTTCGAGAGGGAGTACGCGAGGTGGACGCGGTCGGCGGCATACGGCCTCCACCACCCCTCGGCGACGACGTGCCCGTGACGCACGACCATGAGGCTGTGCGGGCCCAGGCGCTCTCGCTCCAGGCTGTCGACGAGGTCGAGGACTCCGGTGGCGTCGACGCCCTGCGCCGACGGGGTGCTGCGGGGAAGGGTCACGAGCGAGAGGCTACGCGGCGGGGGTGTCACGTGGGGCCGGCGGGCGCCCCGCCCTTCGGCCCCGCCGACGGCCGCCGCGCACAC
>CBHRRQ010000258.1:0-5365 GCA_966081555.1 uncultured Terrabacter sp. | reverse complement strand
TGCGCCACGCGCGGTAGACCTCGTGGACGCCGTCCTGGTCCCACATCGGGCTGCGCTTGGTGTGGTCGATGCGCGGGGCGTCCTCGGCCTGGGTCACCGCGGGGGTCGCGTCGTCGTCGTGCTCGGCGTGGCCCAGCATGACGGTGCGCTCCTCCTCGGTGTCGGGCAGGCCCTGCTCCTTGATGAGGCCGTGCGCGACGTCGACGCGGAAGCCGTCGACGCCCCGGTCGAGCCAGAAGCGCAGGATGGACTCGAACTCGGCCCGCACCTCGGGGTGCTCCCAGTTGAAGTCGGGCTGCTTCGGGTCGAAGAGGTGGAGGTACCACTGGCCCGGGCGGCCGTCGGCCTCGGTGACGCGCGTCCACGCGGCGCCGCCGAAGACGGACTCCCAGTTGTTCGGGGGCAGCTCGCCGTGCTCGCCGCGGCCCTCGCGGAACATGTAGCGCTCACGCTCGGGCGACCCGGGGCCGGCTGCGAGGGCGGCCTGGAACCAGACGTGCTCGTCGGAGCTGTGGTTGGGGACCATGTCGACGATGACCTTGAGGCCGAGCTCGTGGGCGCGCGCGATCATGGCGTCGGCGTCGGCGAGCGTGCCGAAGATCGGGTCGACGTCGCGGTAGTCGGCGACGTCGTAGCCCGCGTCGGCCTGCGGCGAGGTGTAGAACGGCGAGAGCCAGATGGCGTCGACGCCGAGAGCCTTGAGGTGCGGCAGTCGCGAGGTGATGCCCGGGAGGTCGCCGATGCCGTCGCCGTCGGCGTCGGCCCACGAGCGCGGGTAGATCTGGTAGATCACGGCCTGCCGCCACCAGGCGGCGTCGGGCCGGTCGGCCGCGTGGACGGGGGTGATCTCCTCGCGCACCTCGAGGTCGCCGAGGGGGTGGGTCAAGGTCTGGGTTGCTGATCGCGTCACGGGCCACCATCGTTCCGCATCAGGCCGAAAACTCAAAGAAAGTCTTGCAACTTCTTGCAGTACGGTCGCTCGGCCCCGCGCTGTCGGTGCCCGTTGGTAGGAACGGGAGATGAAGAGCGGCTTCGTCATCCCCTACGCCACCGAGCGCGAGTTCGTCGAGCTGGCGCAGCTGGGCGAGCAGCGCGGGTGGGACGCCGTGCTCGGCTGGGAGGCGCTCTACGGCGTCGACGCGTGGGTGCAGCTCGGAGCGGCGGCCATGGTCACCGAGCGCGTCCGCCTCGGCACCCTGCTCACGCCCGCAGCCCGCCACCGGCCGTGGGACCTCGCCTCGAAGCTCGGCTCCGTCGACCGCATCAGCGGCGGCCGGGCGTTCATGTCGGTGGGGCTCGGGGCACTCCATTCCGGTTGGCTCGCCTACGAGCCCGACGAGGGCCGCGCCGTCCGCGCCAAGAAGCTAGACGAGTGCCTCGACGTCTACGCGGGCCTGCTCGGCGACGCGGCCACGTTCACGTATGCCGGCGAGTACCACAGCGCGCGCGCCAACGACTTCATGCTCCCGCCGCCCACACCGCAGCGCCCGCACCCTCCGGTCTGGGTCGTCGGGGCGCCGACACCGGGCGGGGGCCGGCAGCGCTCCCTCGAGCGGGCGGCGCGCTGGCAGGGGCTGATCCCGGCGATCCACCCCACCGACGACGGGCCCAAGACGCTGGACGCCTTCGCCGCGGTCGTCGAGCCGGTGCGACGGCTGCGCGAGGGCCTCGGCCTGCCCTGGGACGGTTACGACGTCGTCATCGAGGCCGACTCCTGGGGCGACTTCACGAGCCTCGAGCCGGCGGAGCCGGCAGCGTGGGAGCAGGCCGGGGCGACCTGGTGGATCGAGAGCTGGTGGGACGTCCCGCAGGGGCCGGAGGGGCTGACCGAGGTGCGCCGCCGCGTCGGGGCAGGGCCGCCGACCCTGCGCTGAGCGCCTGGCGGTCCGGCACCTCCTGCTCCGCCAGCAGGTCGCGGTGCTCGTCCGTGAGTGCGGCGAGGCCTTGCAGGTGCTCGGTGAGAAACGACAGCTGCTCGGCCGACAGTGCCTCGAGCGCCGGTTGTCCCGCCCGGGCGAGCGGCCCGTAGGCCTCCCACGTGAGCTGGTGGCCGAGCTCTGTCATCTCGACGAGGACGGTGCGGCGGTCGCTCTCCGGTCGGGTCCGGCGCACGAGACCGCGACGAGCCAGGCGGTCGAGGAGGGCCGTGGTCGCCGCGGGGCGCAGCCCGGTGGCTGCGCTGACCTCGCCCGCCGACGCCGGACCGTCGGCGAGCCGGTCGAGGCAGCGCAGGTCGGCTGCTCCGAGGCCGAGGCGGCGGCCGACCGTGTCGTCGAAAGCCTGGACGGAGCGCTGGTAGCGCTGCATCGCCTCGCCGAGCGCGTGCACGAGGGCGGTGCGGGACGGATGCGCGGCGGACGCCATGAGCCTGCCTTTCGATCACCAGGACGTCTGGTGCTCGTACGGGAGGCTACCGAGACCTACCGAGACCTACCGAGAACCCACCGATGCCTGGCCAGAACTCACCGACCCAGCGAGACGGCGGCTGCCGTCCCCCGCGACGGCCTCGGTGGCGGCCGGCCGTCAGGGCCGCACTACCGTCTGGGGCATGACGACCTTTGTCACGGCCGCCTTCTGCCTCGTGCGCGACCGGCAGCTCCTCACCGTCCGCAAGGCCGGTTCGCAGCGGTTCATGCTCCCCGGCGGCAAGATCGACCCGGGCGAGAGCGCCCGCGAGGCGGCCGATCGCGAGGTCATGGAGGAGGTCGGCCTCGACGTGGCCGGGATGGGGCTGCCACTCGGCCGGTTCCACGACGTGGCGGCGAATGAGGCGGACTCGTGGGTCGATGCGACCGTCTTCGTCGCGGACCTCGACCCCGACCACGCGCCGACACCGCTCGCGGAGATCGCGGAGCAGCGCTGGCTCGGCCTCGACGACGAGCTGCCCGGCGACCTGGCGCCCCTGCTGCGCAACCACGTCGTGCCGGCCCTCCGGGCCCATCTGGGCGTCGGCTGAGCGCTGCGACGACACCCGACCGACCTCCACGTCGACGGGTCGCGCCCGTGATGGACGGCGGCCGTGTCAGCGCGGCCCGCCGTGCATCCCGTCGTGCATGTCGATGATCCCGGCCTTCGCCGCCTTCTTGACCGCGTCGGCCTCGGCCTGGGTCAGCTTGCCGTCCTTGACCGCCTGCGCGAGCCGGTCGTCGAAGGCCTTCTGCTCGTCGGCCTCGTGGGTCGCGCGCAGGTCGGCGATGGCCGTCTTGACCTTGGCCGCGTCGATGCCGAGCCTGGCCGCGAGCTTGGTCGCGAACTCGTCCTGCAGGGCCGAGAAGTCCGGGCGGCCCTGACCCGGGGTACGGGCGGCCCGCATGTCGTCACGCACCGCCTTGAGGGCGTCCGTGAGCTTCGTCTGGTCGACGCCGAGCTTCGTGGCCAGGGCGGAGAGGTCGGCGCCCTTGCCGAGGCCGAGGCCGGGTCCACCGGGCCCGCCCGGCCCACCGTGCCGACCGCCCGGGCCCCAACCCCTGCCGTTTCCGTTGCCCGGTGTCGTGCTGTCGGTCGTGCCCTTGTTCGGGTCGCCCTGGGTCGAGGTCGCCGTCGGCGTCGGGGTGGTCGTGGTCGCGTCATCGGCCCGCGCCACCTGCGAGACGCCGAGCCCGATGACGGCCGCTGCGGCACCGACCACCGCCACGCTGGCCGCTTTCTTGTTGATCGACACCATGTCGGTCCCTCTCCTCGTGGGTTCGTCTGCCTCCAGAGAACACCAGCGAAGGGTGCCCCGACCCGTGAAACGGCTGTGACTTGCTGTGAGTCGTCGCCGGCGGGCGGGGTCAGAACGTGCCGTCGGGCCCCGGCGTGTTGACGAGGGAGTAGGCGGCCCGCGTGAGGTAGTCGCGCAGCCGGTCGTCGTTCTCGGGTGAGAGCTCGAGCGTGTCGACGGCTTTCATCATGTGCAGCAGCCACCGGTCACGCATGTCGGGCGTGACCTGGAAGGGCATGTGCCGCATCCGCAGCCGCGGGTGGCCGCGTTGCTCGGAGTACGTCGTGGGTCCGCCCCAGTACTGCTCGAAGAACATCCGCAGGCGCTCCTCCGCGGGCCCGAGATCGTCCTCGGGGTAGAGCGCGCGCAGCGGCTCGTCCTCGGCGACGCCTCGGTAGAACTCGCGCACGAGCTTGGCGAAGGTCTCGTGGCCGCCGAAGTCGTCGTAGTAGGTCACGCCGGCCAGTCTCCCAGAGCGGTGCGGCCGCTCACTTGTGAGGGGTTCCGCCGAAGGGCGGCAGCACCGGCATGGGGCTGCGCACGCCCTCCCGGTCGAGGGCCACCTTGATCCGCTCGCGCATCTCCCGCTGCACCCCGAACTGCTCGTTGGCCACCGTCTTGGCGATGATGCGGATCGTGATCGCGCCGTTGGAGATCGACTCGACGCCGACGACGTTCGGCTCCTCGAGGAGGATGTCCTTGTACGCGCCGTCGTCGTCCATGACGCCGACGACGTCGCGGATCACCGAGATCGCCTTCTCGACGTCCTGGTCGTAGGCGATGGCGATGTCGACGATCGCGGTCGACCATCCCTGCGTCTTGTTGCCGATGCGGATGATCTCGCCGTTGCGGACGTACCAAGTCATCCCGTCGGCGTCGCGCAGCTGGGTGACTCGCAGCGACACGTTCTCGACCGTGCCGACGACCTCGCCGGTGTCGATGACGTCACCGACGCCGTACTGGTCCTCGACGATCATGAAGACGCCGGACAGGAAGTCCTTGACGAGGCTCTGCGCACCGAAGGCGAGGGCGACGCCGCCGACGCTGGCCGAGGCGAGCATCGGCCCGAGCGGGATGCCGACGAGCGAGAGCACGGTCAGGGCCGTGATGCCGCCGACGACGAACGTCGTGATGCTCTTGAGCAGGGCGCCCATCGTCTGGGTGCGCTGGACGTGGCGCACGTTGGCGACGCCGACGGCCTGGAGGGCGCGGCCGGCGCCGGGGAGACTGGCGATCCGCTCGGCCCGGCGGGACGTCGCGGTCGTGACGACCCGGTTGATGAGCCGGTGGAGCAGGAACCGGGCGAGCAGGCCTACGGCGACCACGGTGATGATGAGCAGGGGTGTGCCCACCAGCCAGTCGCCGACGCCGGACCAGGTCAGGCTCGAGAGGTCGGGCATCGAGAGGTCCACGGGCAGCTCCTGCGAGGGAGACGGGGAAGGGCTGGGGCTCGGCGGCGGTGTGCCGTCGCCGGAGGAGAGTGCGGGAAGAGCGTTCAGTGCGGTCAGGTTCGTGAAGGCGTGGATCACAGGGTCTCAGTCAGGGGTCGGGTACAGGGGTCAGGTCGTGGGGGGGCGGCCCGCGCGGGGGCGGGCCCCCCACCCGCCCCGCCCCCCCCGCGCCCCGCCCGCCCCCGCCGCCCCCGCCCCCCGCCCCGCCCGC
>CBHRRQ010000257.1:0-5384 GCA_966081555.1 uncultured Terrabacter sp. | reverse complement strand
TCCCCCGGCTCGAGCGAGCGCATGACCGGGTGAGAGCTCTCGTGGAAGTGGGCGGTGGCGTGCTTGAACTCCGAGGAGTCGCAGCACCCGACGTGCCCGCATGCGAGGCACAGGCGCAGGTGCACCCAGGTGGTGCCGTCGCGCAGGCACTCCTCGCACCCTTGCGGGGTGCGGGGCTCGGAGCAGGCGTCGCTGTCCTGGAGATGCTCGCAGGGAGCCTCGATGGTGTCCACGGGCAACATCTCACTTTCTGCCAGTCGGTTCTCCTGGTCCTCGAGGCGGTCGAGCATCGTCTCCTCGAGGTCGAGCGCGCCGAGCACCGTGCGCAGCACGACGTCGTCGGCACGTCCCTCGTCACGCAGCCGCAGCACCTCGCCGCGCTCCGCGTCGAGCATCTTCAGCCGCGCCCTGCGGTACTGCGTGCTGGGCGGCTCGACCCCGTCGAGTCCGCGCGGTCCGAGCCGCTCCCACAGCTGGTTGACCCGCACGGAGGCACGGTCGCGCAGCATCTCCTTCGTCGACTCGTCGACGTCGGACATGCCGTCGAGCAGGTCGAGTCCCGAGCGCGTGGCGGCCTGCAGCACCGTCGCGGCCTGCAGCGCGTCCTCGCGCGGGTCGGGTCCTCGCACCCCGAGCCGCCGGGCCACCCACGGCAACGTGGTGCCCTGGATCAGGAGCGTGCCGATGGTGACGACGACGGCGATCAGCACCAGGACGTCGCGGTGCTGGGTCTCGAGGGGCAGCAGCAGCGCGGCGGCGAGCGTCACGACGCCGCGCATCCCGGCCCACGACAGCACCGCCGAGTGCGACCACGGCGCCTCCGCCTCGGCGCGCATGAGGTGGGTGCGCACGTAGCGGAAGGGGTACACCCAGAGGGGCCGGAGCAGCAGCACGGCGACGAGGGTGCCGACGGCCGCGAAGGTGATCCGTCCGGCCGAGAGGTCCGAGCTGCGGACGTCCTGCAGCACGTAGAACACCTGCAGCCCGATGAGCAGGAAGACGGCGTTCTCGAGGAGGAACTGGATCGACCCCCAGTTGATCCGCTCGCTGAGGCGCGACGCCCCCGACTGGGTCGTGGGCGACTTGTGTCCGAGGATCAGGCCGGCCGTGACGACGGCGATGACCCCGGAGGCGTGCACCTCCTCCGCCGGGACGTAGGCGGCGAAGGGCGCCATGAACGAGAGCACCGTGTCGAAGGCCGGTTCGGTCGAGAACCGCTTGCGCAGCACCACGATCACCAGCGAGACGACGAAGCCGATGGCCGCCCCGCCGAGCGAGGCCCAGAGGAAGTCGAGCACGACGCGGCCGAAGGTCACGTCGGAGGCGACCGCTCCCGAGGCGAGACCCGCCGCGGCGAGAGCGGTGCGCAGCGACACCAGCGCGGTGGCGTCGTTGACGAGGGACTCGCCCTCGAGGATCGAGACGAGCCGGCGCGGCAGGCCGATCCGCCGTCCGACCGCGGTGGCGGCGACGGCGTCGGGAGGCGCGACGACCGCGCCGATCGCGAAGGCCACACCGAACTCCAGGCCGAGCACCGCCTGGAGGAAGAGCGCAACCCCGAGCGCCGTGAAGAGCACGAGGCCGACCGACAGCCCGAGGATGGTGGCCCGGTTGTTGCGGAAGTCGACGAGCGAGGTCTGGATCGCGGCGGCATACAGCAGCGGCGGAAGGATGCCGAGCAGCACGATGTCGGGGCTGAGCGCGACCTCGGGCACGAACGGCAGGTAGGACCCGGCGATGCCGAGGACGATGAGCACGAGCGGCGCCGGTAGCTCGAAACGGTCGGCGAGCCACGCGCCGCCGAGGACGGCGGCCGCGATGGCGAGCAGCCCGATGGCGATCTCCACGACGCCATCCTGCCGTACGCCGCTCTCGGGACGCCGGTGGCTTTCGCGTCAGGCGAAGAACGAGCGCACGGCCTCGATGACGCGGTCCTGGTCGGCGTCGGTCAGCTCGGTCGCGCACGGCAGCGACAGGCCGCGCCCGAAGAGCCCGTCGCCGACGGCCCCGCCGAGCACCGGCGCGGCGAGGAACGGCGGCTGGGCGTGCAACGGCCGCCACAGGGCGCGCGCCCCGACGCCGCGCGCCTGGAGGTGCTCGAGGAAGTCGTCGCGGCCGCGGCCGTCGCCCTCGGGCACGAGCACCGAGTACAGCCAGTAGGTGGCGTCGAGACCCTCGATGCGCGGCGGCAGCACGAGCGGCAGGTCGGCGAAGGCCGCGTCGTAGCGGGCCGCGATGCGGTGCTTGGCTGCGACGAACTCGTCGAGCCGCTCGAGCTGCGCGAGCCCGAGGCCGGCCGCGAGGTTGGTCAGCCGGTAGTTGTAGCCGACCTCGTCGTGGAGGTAGCCGACGTCGGGCACCTTCGCCTGCGTGGTCAGGTGCCGGGCGCGGGCGGCGAGGTCGTCGTCGTCGGTGACGATCATGCCGCCGCCGCCGGTGGTCGCGATCTTGTTGCCGTTGAAGGAGAAGCAGCCGATCCGCCCGACCGTGCCGGTGTGCCTGCCGGCGTAGCGGCCGCTGGACCAGGTGGCCCCGAGCGACTCGGCGGCGTCCTCCAGCACGGGTATGCCGTGCCGGTCGCAGGCGTCCATGAGCGGTTCCATGTCGGCGGGCTGGCCGAGCACGTGCACGATCTCGACGACCTTGGGCTGCTTCTCACCCGCGGCGGCGCGACGGTCGAGCTCGGCCGCGAGCAGCGCCGGGTCGAGGTTCCACGTCGTCGTCTCGGAGTCGACGAGCACCGGCCGGGCGCCGACGTACGCGATGGGGTTGACCGAGCCGACGAAGGTGAAGTCGGAGCACACGACGTCGTCGCCCTGCCCCACACCGAGCAGCAGCAGCCCGACGTGGATGGCCGCCGTGCCGGTCGCGCAGGCGATGGCGTGCCTGGACCCGACGCGCTCGGCGAAGCGCCGCTCGAACTCCGACACGAAAGGACCCACGGACGAGACGAACCCCGACTCGACGGCCTCGAGCACGTAGCGCCGCTCGAGCTCGCCGATGTTCGGCACCGCGAGCGGGATCGTGCCCTCCGGCCCGCGGGCGCCCGGGGCGTGCGCCTCTCCCGTCGTCGTCACCGGTGGTACCGCCCGGCGGTCTCGGGGTCGACGCGCGGGCGCAGCCACTCGGCCGTCGCCGCGAGCCCCTCCTCCAAGGACACGGTCGGAGCCCACCCGAGCACCTCGTTGGCGCGCGAGGGGTCGGACAGCAGGATCTGCACCTCCGAGCCCTCGGGCCGGATGCGGGCGTCCTCGGTGACGATCTGCGCGTCGCTGCCGGTCACCTTGCGGCACAGCTCGACGACCTCGCCCACCGACACCGTGCGCCCGGTTCCGAGCTGGATCGTCGTGCCCGGCGCGACGTCGGCCAGCGCCGCCCGCACGAACCCGTCGGCGGTGTCGGTGACGAAGGTGAAGTCGCGCTTCGGGCTCACGTCGCCCAGTCGCAGCTCGGACGCGCCGGCCAGCAGCTGCGCGAGCACCGTCGGGATGACCGCGCGCGTCGACTGCCGGGGCCCGAAGGTGTTGAACGGGCGCAGCGTCGTCACCGGCGTCTCGAACGACAGCGCGTACGACTCGCACATCTTGTCGGCCGAGATCTTCGTCGCCGAGTAGGGCGACTGACCGCGCAGCGGGTGCGCCTCGGTGATCGGCACCTCCTCAGGCGTGCCGTAGACCTCCGACGTCGACGTGTTCACCATCCGCGGCGTGCCGTGCCGGCGCACCGCCTCGAGCACGTTGAGCGTGCCGATGACGTTGGTCTCGACGTACGAGCGGGGAGCCACGTACGAGAACGGGATCGCGATCAGGGCCGCCAGGTGCAGCACGACGTCGACGCCCTCGGTGCTCGCCATGACGTGCTCGGGGTCGCGGATGTCGCCCAGCACGACCTCGGCCTGCCCGTCGCGCACCGCCTGCTTGAACGTGTCGGACTCGTCGAGCCAGCCGGTCGACCCGTTCGAGTTGTAGAGGCAGAAGGCCTTGACGCGCGCCCCGTCGGCGACGAGCCGCTCGACCACGTGCGACCCGATGAACCCGTCCGAGCCCGTCACGAGGACCGTCTTGCCGGCGATGGAACCGTCCATCGGCTTCGGCGTGAGTTCTGTTGTCACATCTGCCTTTTCATCGTGATTGTCATCGTCCTGAAGCGGTGCGCCGCACGCGTAGGAGAGCCGCGCGTCACGCCTCCCCCTTGGCGCGGGCGAGGTCCTTGGGGGTTCCGACGTCGATCCAGTCGGACTGGATCGGCCACGCCGTGACGCGCTCGTCACGCTCGAGGCACGTCTCGACCAGACCCGGCATCGTGCTCGGCCGGCCGGCCGGCAGCCACGCGAGCGCCCGCGGCTCGACGGCATACACGGCCGCGTTGATGTCAAAGCTCAGCGTCGGCTTCTCCGAGACCCCCGTGACCCGGCCACCGGTGCTCTCCACGACCCCGAACGGCACCTCGTGCTGGTAGGTCCGCGTCGCCATGGTCACGGTCGCCCCCGTGCGGCGGTGCGCGTCGAGCAGGGCGGCGGCGTCGAACTCGACCATGAGGTCACCGTTCATCACGAGCACGGGGTGCTGCAGGTCGGGCCGCTGCTCGCGCAGCAGCGTCAGCGAACCCGCGGTGCCCAACGGCCGCTCCGGGTCCTCGCGCAGGTAGCGCACCGTCACCCCGAGCCGCGAGCCGTCACCGAGGTGCTGCTCGATCTGCTCCGCGAGGTAGTTCACGCTGACGTACACCTCGCGGATGCCGTCACCGACCAGCCCCAGCACGATCCACTCGAGGATCGAACGGCCGGCCACCGTCATCAACGGCTTCGGGGTGTCCTTCGTCAGCTCACCCAGTCGCGTGCCACGACCACCGGCCATGACGACCGCGACGTTGGGCAGCGGCGCCGACCCGACGACGTCGGAGAGGGTGTGGAGGTTGACCAGCGTGCCGTCCTCGTCGACCTCGGGCACCGCCGAGATCCGCAGTGCCTGCATCAGGTCGAGCACCAGCGCCCGAGGCGAGCCCGCCGCCACCACGTGCGGCGAACGCGTCGCGTGCTCCAGCGCCGGCGCATCGAGCCCCTCGCCCTTGAGCACCGCGCGGCGGAGGTCCCCGTCGGTGAGCAGGCCGGCGAGGCGCATGTCGTCGTCGACGAGCAGGCACACCAACGTCGCGCTGCGGTCGACGACCTCCAGGGCGTCGCGCACCGTCGCCGTCGTCGGCGCGCACGTCGCGCGCAGGTCTCGCGACGTCACCGGGCCTCCTCCTCTTCGTCGCCCGCACGGTCCCGCAGACCTGGCACACCCCCCCCGGCTGCCGGGGCGGCCCGGTCGAACTAAAGCGTTACACGGCCCGGCCCGGCCCCGGCCCCGGAGCAGGTCAATGACCCGGCCCAGCATGCTGCG
>CBHRRQ010000256.1:0-5471 GCA_966081555.1 uncultured Terrabacter sp. | reverse complement strand
GCTTGGCCGGACGCAGCTGGCCGAGGTTGCCGTAGAGCTTGTTGTCGGCGTTCTCGCGCACCGCGCACGTGTTGAACACGACGACGTCGGCGACCTCGGGCCGCTCCCCCGCCGGCAGGCTGGCGAGGTCGACGTAGCCGGCTGTCTCGAGAAGGCCGGCGAGGCGCTCGCTGTCGTGGACGTTCATCTGGCACCCGTGGGTGCGCACGTCGTACGTCCTGCTCGTCCGGCTCTCGGGGGCGACGGGCTGCTGCGCGGAGGTCTGAATAGTCATGGCACCGACAAGGGTACGGCGTGCGCCGGGAACCGGCGGCCAGCCGCAGCCCCACGGATCGAGCGCGCGACGGCGGGGAATACCCGACCGGGCGGACCGGTTGGCGCAGGTGCTTGACAGTTCAACCAATCTCCGGCACCATAGTTGTTGAACATTTAACCACCTACTTCAAAGGACACTCCCCATGGGTCTCTTCAACCGCAGCAAGTCCGACTCCAACGAGGCCGTCGAGGCCGCCCCCGTCGCCTCGGTCGCCGTCTCGGACATCTCCGGCGACTACACGCTCGACCCGAGCCACAGCCGCATCGGCTTCTCGGCCCGCCACGCGATGGTGACCAAGGTCCGCGGCAACTTCGAGCAGTTCGAGGGCTCGGCCACGGTCGACACCGCGAACCCGGCCAACTCGTCGGTCAAGGTCGTCATCGAGGCCGCCTCCGTCACGACGCACAACGAGCAGCGCGACGGTCACCTCAAGACCCCCGACTTCTTCGACGTCGCCAACTACCCGCAGATCACGTTCGTCTCGACGAACGTCGAGCGCGACGGCTCCGAGTGGGCCATCACCGGCGACCTGACGATCAACGGCGTCACCAAGGCCATCACGGTGCCCTTCGAGGAGACCGGCTCGGCCAAGGACCCGTTCGGCAACATCCGTGTCGGCTTCGAGGGTGAGACCACCATCGACCGCACCGACTGGAACCTCTCCTTCAACGCCGCGCTCGAGACCGGTGGCGTCCTCGTGAGCGAGAAGGTCAAGCTCGAGTTCGACATCTCGGCGATCGCCGTCGTGCCCGCGCAGGCCTGAGCCTCCAGCACCACACCCGAAGGGGGTGGGGACCGAAAGGTCCTCACCCCCTTGTGCTGTCCCGGCCGGCACTGTGGCCCACAGCGGCCGCCCGACCCGGCAGCGATCCGCGCCCCGAGCTCAGTCGCGCTGGTGCTCGGGGAGGCCGTCGACGCCGTCCCGGATGACCGGCCAGGCCACCTCGCCGGAGTAGCCCTTGCGCGCCAGCATGCCGGCCAGGCGGCGAGCCTGGACCTCCGGCGGCAGCCCACGCATCGAGCGCAGCTTCTTGGCGACGAGCTGCTCCGCCCGGAGGCGCTCGTCGCTCGCACCGACCTGGCCGAGCGCCTCGTCGGCGACCTCCTGGTCGATGCCCTGCTTGCGCAGCTCGTGCGCCAGCGCCCGCCGCGCGAGGCCCTTGCCGGCCTGCCGCGACCGCACCAGCATCTGGGCGTAGGCCTCGTCGTCGACGAGCCCCACCTCGGTCATGCGGTCGAGGACCTTGGCGGCAACGGTGTCGTCGCAGCCGCGCTGGCGCAGCTTCCGTTCCAGCTGGGCCCGGCTGCGCGGCGCCATGCTCAGCTGGCGCAGCACGATGGCCCGGGCCACGGACTCCGCATCGGCCTCGGGGGCCTCGGACTCGACGTCGTCGGGCGGCGGCGTCCAGGGACGCCGCTCCCCTGCCTGCGCCCCACCGACCTGCGCCCCACCGACCTGCGCCCCGCCGGCCTGCGCACCATCCACGGGCACGGCCCAGTCGGGCGGTTGCGCCGGGCCGACGGCAGCCCACCCGGTGCGGGGCGCGGTGCGGGGCGGCGAACCACCTCCGCGCCGTGCCTCCGGGCGAGCAGGTCGCCGCCCGCCGCCCCGAGCCGTGCCCCCCGTGCGCTTCCGCGACGCAGGAGCGTCGTCGGACGCGGCGGCCCGCGCCTCGACGACACCGTGCTCCTCGAGCACTTTCTGTGCCTCGACCACTCTCTGCGCCTCGGCGAGGGCGGCCGCGGCGCGGGCCAGACGTTCCTGCGGTGACTCGTGTGCCGGCACGATCAGAAGTCGACGGGCACGTCCGCGACCTCGGCGGGCTTGTCGACGCGCGGCCCGACGCCGAGCTTCTCCTTGACCTTCTTCTCGATCTCGTCGGCGAGGTCGGGGTTGTCCTTGAGGAAGTTGCGGGCGTTCTCCTTGCCCTGGCCGAGCTGGTCGCCCTCGTAGGTGTACCAGGCGCCGGCCTTGCGCACGAAGCCGTGCTCGACGCCCATGTCGATGAGGCCGCCCTCGCGCGAGATGCCCTGGCCGTAGAGGATGTCGAACTCCGCCTGCTTGAACGGCGGCGACACCTTGTTCTTGACGACCTTGACGCGGGTGCGGTTGCCGACGGGATCGGTGCCGTCCTTGAGGGTCTCGATGCGACGCACGTCGAGGCGGACCGAGGCGTAGAACTTGAGCGCCTTGCCACCGGTGGTCGTCTCGGGCGAGCCGAACATGACACCGATCTTCTCGCGGAGCTGGTTGATGAAGATCGCCGTCGTGCCGGTGTTGTTGAGGGCTCCGGTGAGCTTGCGAAGCGCCTGACTCATGAGGCGGGCCTGCAGACCCACGTGGCTGTCGCCCATCTCGCCCTCGATCTCGGCGCGCGGCACGAGTGCGGCGACGGAGTCGATGACGATGATGTCGAGGGCTCCGGAGCGGATCAGCATGTCGGCGATCTCGAGGGCCTGCTCACCGGTGTCGGGCTGGGACACGAGGAGGGCGTCGGTGTCGACGCCGAGCTTCTTGGCGTACTCGGGGTCGAGCGCGTGCTCGGCGTCGATGAAGGCCGCGATGCCGCCGGCCCGCTGCGCGTTGGCCACGGCGTGGAGCGCGACCGTCGTCTTGCCCGAGGACTCGGGGCCGTAGACCTCGATGATGCGTCCGCGGGGAAGGCCGCCGATGCCGAGGGCCACGTCGAGGGCGATCGAGCCGGTCGGGATGACCTCGATCGGCGGACGGACGTCGTCGCCGAGACGCATCACCGCGCCCTTGCCGTAGTTCTTCTCGATCTGGCCCATCACCGAGGTGAGCGCCTTGTCCTTGTCCATCGCCTTCGCCTGGGGGGCTGCCATGTCGGGCTCCTAGTCTGCCGTCTGCGCTGCGGTCGTCTACCTGCGACCCGGGCACGGATCGCACTGGGAGATCCGCTGTCGGGTCAGACGTTAGGTGCCGGCGCCGACATCGGCTGGGACCACGAGACGGCCTGTGGACGATGCGGGTGGTGACGCAGGACCTGTGGAGAACACTACCGAACACGTGTTCGAAGTCGCGACGACACGCCGGTCAGTTCCCGACCTGCCCTCCTTGGGCGCCGCGCGCCACCCGCACGTCACGGCCCAGCCTGCGCTCGGCCGGCACGTCCATGTCGATGCAGAGCGCCTCCCAGACCGCCCGGGGCGCCTCTCCGTCGTCGAGCGCCTGGACCACCGTGCGGTTGCCGAGCGCGCCGATGACGTGGTCGCGCGCCAACGACCCGGCATACGCCGGCCCGAACTCGTCGTCCATCAAGGTCCAGAAGTGACTGATCCGCACCACTGCAGTCTGCCACCCGCTGCCGCGGAACCCGTTGGGTCGAAACCGTCGTCGGAGCGTTACCTCAACCGCCCGCGCGCTCGCCGCACGACCGGTATCGTCCTCTCGTCCCGCGCCGAGCAGGGACCTCGACACTTTCAGGGGAGCAGCCATGACCGAGCCGAACGATCCCGCCCTGCCCACCGGGCCGACCGACCACCCGGGCGACGCGACCCGGCCGATCCCGGCGGACGCGACGACGCCCGTCCCGCAGTACACCTACCCGGTGCCCTCGGGCAGCGACCCGGTCCCGTCGTCGACCGAGCCGGCCGGTTCCTCAGGTGCCGTCGGGGTCGACCTCTCCGACGAGCCGGCCTCCCCCGCCCAGCCCGGCCGCAAGCGCACCGGCCTGCTGGTCGGAGCCCTCGCCGCCGCGCTCGCCCTCGGCGGGGCCGGCGTCCTCGCCGTGCAGACCCTGAGCGGCAGCGGTGCGCAGCCGTCCGACGTGCTCCCCGGCGACGCGTACGCCTACCTCCGTGTCGACATCGACCCCTCGGCCGGCCAGAAGGTCGCCGCCGTCCGCTTCCTCGGCAAGCTCGATGCCGTCAAGGACACCCTTGGCAGCGACGACCCCCGCAAGAAGCTGTGGCAGATGGCCGCCAAGAACGCGGGCGACGACTGCATCAAGAAGTTCGCCTACGACAAGGACGTCGAGCCGTGGCTCGGCGACCGCGTCGGCGCCGCGATCCGCCCCGGCGGCACCAGCGACCAGCCCAACCTCGCCATCGCGATCCAGGTCAAGGACGAGACCGTCGCCAAGGACGCCCTCACCAGGCTCTTCGCCTGCGACAAGGGCTCCAAGACCGACGTGCGCACCAAGGACGGCTACGCCATCGTCACGCCCGGCGGCACCGGTGACGCGACCCTCGCCGCCGTCGACAAGGGCGCACTGTCGGCCAACGCGAACTTCACGGGCGACATGGGCGCCCTCGGCGAGCAGGGCATCGTCTCCGCCTGGTTCGACATGACGACCGGCTTCAAGGAGCTGCCCAAGCTGGCCGGCAGCGGCTCCGGCATGGACGCCGCCGCGATGGCGAGCGCCAAGGGCCGCTTCGCCGCGGCGCTGCGCTTCGACGCCGACTACGTCGAGCTGGCCGGCGTCGTGCGCGGTGGCGACCCCAAGACGTCCGTCAAGGGCGACGGCAGCGAGCTGGCCAACCTGCCCGCCAACACGATGGCCGCCGTGCACGTGTCGGGCGCCGACCAGATGCTCGGCGCAGCCTGGCCGCAGCTCGAGAAGCAGATCAACGACCTCGCCGCCGCCGACGGCCAGGACGACGTCATCGCCACGATCGAGGACCAGCTCGACGTCAAGCTGCCCGACGACCTCAAGGTGCTCCTCGGCCGGTCGTTCACGGTCGCCATGCCCGACCAGGACCTCAAGGGCGACTCCTTGACGGTCGGCGCCAAGGTCGTCTCGAGCGACGCCAAGCGCGCCGACGAGATCATCGACCGGCTGATGCAGGCCTCCGGCGCCGACAGCGGCGTCCTGACCCACAAGGTCGAGGGGGACAAGGTCTACGTCGCCACGACCCCCGACTACGCCGACGACCTGAAGTCGGGCGGCAAGCTCGGTGACTCCGACGCCTTCAAGCTCGCGGTCGGCGACGTCACGTCGTCCAACAGCGCCGTGTTCGTCGACCTCGACAAGCTCGAGAAGGTCTACCTCGGCGAGGTCAAGGGCAACGACAAGACGTTCCTCGAGTCGCTCCGCGCGGTCGGCGTCAACGCCAGCACCACCGGCAGCGGGGAGGGCACGTTCACCCTCCGCGTCCTCGGCAACTGAGCGACACCGACAGCACGCGGTCGACG
>CBHRRQ010000255.1:0-5555 GCA_966081555.1 uncultured Terrabacter sp. | reverse complement strand
ACGAGGCCCCGTAGCGCAGTTGGTTAGCGCGCCGCCCTGTCACGGCGGAGGTCGCCGGTTCGAGCCCGGTCGGGGTCGCAGCACACGAAGCGCCGCTCTCACACGAGAGCGGCGCTTCGCGCATTCCGGGCCGGCCTCCCTGGCTCAGGTGCACCCCGCCTAGGCTGGCCCGGTGCGGATCGCGGTGCTCGACGACTACCAGGGCGTGGCCCTGACGAGCGCCGACTGGTCGCCCGTCACCGGGCACCCGACGCGGCCGTGCACCGTCGACGTCTTCCGCGACCACCTGGCGGACCCGTCCGCGCTCGTCGAGCGGCTGGAGCCGTACGACGCCGTCGTCGTCATGCGCGAGCGCACGCCGCTCCCACGCCAGGTGCTGACCCGGCTGCCCCGGCTGCGGCTCGTCGTCACCACCGGCCGCCGCAACCCGAGCATCGACACCGCGGCCGCGGCTGAGGCCGGCATCATTGTCTGCGGCACCGACAGCCTTGCCACGGCTCCGGCCGAGCTGACCTGGGCTCTCATCCTGGGCCTGGCCCGGCACCTCCTCCCCGAGGCCGCCGCGATGCGCACCGGCGGCTGGCAGACCACCGTCGGTCGCGACCTCGCGGGCCACACGCTGGGTCTGATCGGCCTCGGACGCATCGGCAGCCAGGTCGCTGCGGTCGGCGGCGCCTTCGGCATGGACGTCGTGGCCTGGAGCCGCAACCTCACGGCAGAGCGCGCCGAGGCCGCCGGCGCCCGGTCGGTCACCCTCGACGCGCTGCTCTCGTCCTCCGACGTCGTCTCGGTGCACCTGCCGCTCGCGGACGCGACCCGCGGCCTCCTCGGCGAGCGCGAGCTCTCGCTCATGCGTGCTGACGCCCTGCTCGTCAACACCTCACGCGGGCCCATCGTCGACGAGGCGGCGCTCCTCGCGGCGCTCGAGCGGGGCCATCTCGGCGGAGTCGGCCTCGACGTCTTCGACGAGGAGCCCCTGCCCGCCGAGCACCCCCTGCGCACCGCGCCGCGCACGCTCCTCACGCCGCACCTCGGCTACGTCACGCGAGACGTCTACGCGACGTTCTTCGCGGGGGTCGTCGAAGACGTGACGGCATACCTCGACGGAGCGCCGATCCGGCTGCTCTGAGGCGTGGTCGCGCCCGACTACGAATGCCGTTCCTCGGCTCCGGGTGGAGCGTGCAGTCAGCGGTGGCCGGCGCGCAGCACGAGCTCGAGCTCGAAGCGCACCTCCGGGTCCTCGAGGGCGTCGCCGAAGAGCTCCTTGAGCTGGGCGACGCGGTAGCCGACGGTCTGCTGGTGCACGAAGAGCTCCTCCGCGATCGGCGCGCGCTGGCCCTGGTGGCGCAGCCACGCCAGCAGCGTCTCGGTGAGGCGCTCGCGCACGGCCGGCCGCAGCCCGTCGAGGGGCGCGAGACGGGTGCGGGCGAGGTCCTGCGTGGCGAGCGGCTCGGCGTGCACGACGAGCTCGGCCAGGTGGTCCTCGACCCAGCCCGGGGCCGTGTCGCGGACGGGCTGGTCAGGGCCGGGCGCGAGGCCGTGGGCGCCTGCCGACGCCGCGAGGTGCAGCGACTCGCTCGCCTGCTGCCACGGACGCGCCGGGCCGATGATGGCTCGCCTCCCGCGCAGCGCGCGCTCGAGGTCGCGGCGGCGCGGCTTGCGGCTGACGAAGGGGAAGACCACGACGACGTCGGCGCCCCGCTCAGCGGCGAGCCCGTCGGGACCGAGGGCGGCCCGAAGCCCGTCGACGTGCGGGAACGGCACGAGCGCCACCACGACGACCTCGGGCAGGGTCCAGCCCACAGCGGCGGCGAGGCGCCCCACTCCGCCGTCGCTGGAGTCGCCGCGCAGGATCATCTCGAGCAGCTCGCCCCGCAGCCGCAGCTGCTCGCCCGCGCGCTCGGACTGCTCCTGCGCATAACCCTGGGCGCTCGCGGCGGACAGCTCGTCGATGTAGGCGAAGAGCGACTCGCCGAGCGCGAGCAGTGTCTCAGGAGGCAGCTCCGACACGTCGATGGTGCGCGAGATCGCGCGGAACGTGACGCGAGCGCCGTAGCGGTAGGCGGCGAGCAGTGACTCGAGGCTGCGGCCCGAGCGCACCTCGCCCCGGCCGAGGCTCTCGTAGACCCACTTGCCGTCCTCCGAGAGGGCCGGCAGGCGGGTTCCGGGCAGGTCGAGGAAACGGTTGAGGGCGACCGTGACGCCCTGCCGGACGCCTTGGCCGAAACGTCCCTCCATGGGCATCGCATAGACGGGCACGTCACGGGGTATGCCGTCGATGATCGCCTCGACGATGTCGCTCACGACGGGACGCAATACGGTGCTGACTTCTGCCGGGAGAAACAACCACGGCGGGTCAGAAGTGGTCTGCGCCACTCTCACCACCTCCCTTTTGTTGCCTCGCAACAGTTTCTCACCTCAAACCCTACGCGTCGCCGCAAGATCCGGAGGGGCTCGGAAGGAGACCATGGAGGTATGGCCCAGATCAGAGCTCTCCGGCGTGTGGCGTCGATCCTGACGACCCCGCTCGCGCCCGAGGACATCCTCGGCCTGGTCAACCCGCTGTCGTCGTCGCGGCAGCTGCGCGGCGTCGTCACCAAGGTGACCCGCGAGACCCCCGAGTCGACGACGATCCACTTCCGCCCCGGCCGCGGCTGGAACCCCCACGAGGCGGGGCAGTGGGCCCGCATCGGCGTCGAGATCGACGGTGTGCGCCAGTGGCGCAGCTACTCGCTGTCGGCCGCCGTCGGCCACGACCCCGCCATCACCGTCACGGCGATCGGCTTCGTCTCGACCGCGCTGGCCCGCAACACCAAGGTCGGCGACATCCTCTTCCTCGACACCCCGCAGGGCGACTTCGTGCTCCCGGAGCACCCTCGCCCACTGCTGATGCTCACCGCCGGCAGCGGCCTGACGCCGGTCATGTCGATGATCCGCACGCTGGTGCCGCGCCGCCCCGACGCCGACGTCGTGCTCGTCCACTCGGCGCGCACCCGCGAGGACGCCCTCTTCCACGACGAGCTGCTCGAGCTCGCCGACCAGTTCCCCGGGCTCACCGTCCGCCACTGGTACACCCGAGAGGGCGACGGCCGCCGGCTCGACCTCTCCACCGTCACCGACCTCGAGACGCTCTGTCCCGACTGGCGCGAGCGGGCGGCATACGCCTGCGGGCCCACCGACTTCCTCGACGCGGCCACCGAGCTCTGGCTGCGCGACGGCGACGACGACACCCACCACAACCTCACCATCGAGCGCTTCGCGCCGGTGCTCCTCGAGGGGGCCGGCGGCGAAGGCGGCCTCGTCACCTTCGAGAAGTCCGACAAGGAGGTCGAGGTCGGGGGCGACGTGCCCCTCCTCGAGGCCGGTGAGGAGTGCGGGGTCGTCATGCCCAGCGGCTGCCGCATGGGCATCTGCCGCAGCTGCCTCACGCCGCTCGTCGCCGGCAAGGTGCGCGACATGCGCACCGGCGAGGTGCACGGCGAAGAGGGCGAGCTCATCCAGACCTGCGTCAACGCGGCCGCCGGACCCGTCCACCTGGACATCTGAGAAGGGAACACCATGACCGCCACCACGAACCGACCGACCGCTGCGCCCACCGGCGCCCGCGCCGACGTCGACGGCAACGCCACGACGATCCGGCCCAGGAAGCCGATCCTCGCCGCGTCCGGCGGACCCACCAAGCGACCCTCGGCAGCAGCCCACCTCTCCGACGCCGACGTCGAGCGCCTCGGCCAGGAGCTCGACGCCCTGCGCGACCGCATCATCGCCTCGCGCGGCGCGAAGGACGCGGCCTACATCCGCCGGGTCATCCGCGTGCAGCGCACCCTCGAGGTCGCCGGCCGGGCCACGCTGCTCCTGTCGAGGAAGAAGTCGGCTTTCATCGCCGGCACCGCCATGCTCTCGATCGCGAAGATCCTCGAGAACATGGAGATCGGCCACAACGTGCTCCACGGCCAGTGGGACTGGATGCGCGACCCCGACATCCACTCGACCACGTGGGAGTGGGACTTCGTCTCGCCCGCCGCGGCCTGGAAGCACACCCACAACGACCTGCACCACACGTGGACCAACGTGCTGGGCAAGGACAAGGACGTGGGCTACTCGCTGCTGCGCATGGACGAGGACCAGCCGTGGCAGCCGCACAACCTCGGCAACCCGCTCTACAACATGGTGCTCGCGCCGTTCTTCGAGTGGGGCATCGCCATCTACGACCTCGAGCTCGAGGCGTTCCAGCAGGGCGAGAAGTCGAAGGCCGACCTCGTGCGCGACCTCAAGGCCACCGGCCGCAAGGTGCTGCGCCAGTTCACCAAGGACTACGCCGCCACGCCCCTTGCAGCCGCCCCGTTCGGCTCGGCGAAGCAGGCCCTCATCGGCACCTTCACCGCCAACGCCATCCGCAACGTGTGGGCCCACTCGGTCATCTTCTGCGGGCACTTCCCCGACGGCGTCGACACCTTCAGCGAGGAGGAGATCGAGGGCGAGACCCGGGGCGACTGGTACATCCGCCAGATGCTCGGCTCGGCCAACATCTCCGGGTCGAAGCTCATGCACCTCATGACCGGCAACCTCAGCCACCAGATCGAGCACCACTGCTTCCCCGACCTGCCGAGCAACCGCTACGCCGAGGTCGCGGTCGAGATGCGCGAGATCTGCCAGCGCTACGGCCTGCCCTACACGACCGGTCCGCTGCCCAAGCAGGTCGCGTCCGCATGGGCCAAGGTGTTCCGCCTCGCGCTGCCGCCGCGCAAGCCGCGCACGCTGCCGAAGAACGTCGTCAACGCGCCGGTGCCGCCGCGCCGACCGAAGCTCCCGATGGTGGCGCATGTCGGGTGACGCCGCGGCGCTCCCCGTGCCGACGGCCGCCTTCTTCGACCTCGACCGCACGCTGATCCGCGGGTCTGCCAACTACCCGCTGGCCATCGCCGCCTTCCGCGGTGGCCACGTGCCGTGGCGCGACCTGGTCAAGGACACCGTCAACGCGATCTCCTTCCACCGCAAGGGATCCACCGACGCCGGCTCGGAGGCGCTGCGCGAGCGCATCCTCCGGGCGGTCGCCGGCATCCGGCAGGCCGACATCATCCACCTCACCGACGCGATCGTGCCGGGCATCGTGCGCAAGGCGATCCCCGCCTCGATGACGCTGCTCTCCGACGCCAAGGCGCTCGGCCAGGACCGCATCGTCGTGTCGGCCTCGCCGATCGAGCTCGTGAGCCGCATCGCCACAGCGCTCGGCCTCGAGGGCGCCGTGGCGACTCGCAGCGAGCTCGACGACGAGGGGCGCTACACCGGCCACCTCATGGGCGAGTTCTGCTACGGCGCCGGCAAGGTCATCGAGATCGAGAAGCTCGCCGCCGAGCGGGGCTACGACCTCGCGCAGTGCACCGCCTACAGCGACTCCATCAGCGACCTGCCGATGATGGAGCGCGTCGGCACCGCCGTCGCCGTCAACCCCGACCGCGAGCTGCGCGAGCTGGCCCACGAGCGGGGCTGGCGCGTCGTCGAGGTCGGGCGCCAGCGCCACTGACGCGAGCGACCCGCGGCCGTATGCCGTCGGG
>CBHRRQ010000254.1:0-5558 GCA_966081555.1 uncultured Terrabacter sp. | reverse complement strand
TGCCGCACGCGGCGGACCAGCCGTACTGGGGCCGTCGGCTGGCGGCGCTCGGGGCCGCGCCGCCACCCATCGCCCGTAAGGACCTCACGCCGTCGCGCCTGCGCGCGGCGCTCGAGGTCGCGCTGACCCCGAGGGTGCGCCGGGCGGCATACGCCCTCGGGGAGCAGGTGCGGGCCGAGGACGGCGCGGGCGACGCTGCCGACCTCGTCGACTCGCTGCTCGGCCGGGGCGGTCGGCCGTAGCATCAGGCATGGGCGCACCTGACGTGCTCACCCCGCCGACGACCGGTCGCGGCCGGCCGATGCTCCACGTCATCGAGAGGCTCGCAGAGATCGGCGGCCGGCCCGCCCGCACCCGCGACGAGGCCCTGCGGCAGGGGACGCTGATCTTCGCGTCGGTCGTCATCGCGGTCATCTCGTTCATCTGGGTCGGCACGTACCTCGCCCACGGGCACGTCGTCTCGGCCGCGATCCCGGCGGCCTACCAGGTCATCACCGTGCTGGGCCTCTTCGCGCTGTCGCGCACCCGTAGCTTCGCGGTGTTCCGCGTGACGCAGTTCGTGTCGTTCCTCGTGCTGCCGGCCCTGCTGCAGGCCTCGCTCGGCGGTTTCGTCGCCTCGAGCGGGATGATCCTGTGGGCACTCTTCGTGCCGCTCTCGGCGCTCGCCCTCCTCGGCGTGCGGCGCTCGCTGCTCTGGCTCGCCCTCTTCTTCGTCGAGCTCGTCGTCCTCGCCCTGCTGGACCCGATGCTCTCCGAGCACCCGGCCGGGCTGCCGGTCGGGTTCGTCATCACGTTCTTCGTGCTCAACGTCATGGGCGTGACGGTGAGCGCCTACGCGATGCTCGGCTACTTCGTCGAGCAGCGCGAACGCGCACGGATGGCTCTCGAGGCCGAGCAGGAGCGGTCGGAGCGCCTGCTGCTCAACGTCCTCCCAGCCCCGATCGCCGAGCGCCTCAAGCACGACCCCGGCATCATCGCCGAGGACTACGAGGCCGTGACGGTGCTCTTCGCCGACCTCGTCGGCTTCACCGCCCAGACCCAGGTCATGCCCGCGGACGAGCTCGTCGCGCTGCTCGACCGCATCTTCACCGCCTTCGACCGCGAGGTGGACGCGCAGTCCGTCGAGAAGATCAAGACCATCGGCGACGCGTACATGGTCGCCGGAGGACTGCCCGACCGGCGGCCGGACCACGTCGACGCCGTGGCACGGGTGGCGCTCGCGATGCGCGCCGAGATCGCGGCGATCGCGCGTGAGCCGGGGTGTGGCTGGCTGGCCGTGCGGATCGGCATCGACACCGGTCCCGCCGTCGCCGGCGTCATCGGGCGGCGCAAGTTCATCTACGACCTGTGGGGCGACACGGTGAACACCGCCAGCCGCATGGAGTCGCACGGGCTGCCGGGCGAGATCCACGTGACCGAACGAGTCGCGTACGCGCTGGGCGAGGGGTTCACCGTGCGCCCGCGGGGGCTGATCCCGGTCAAGAGCAAGGGGGAGATGCGGACGTTCATCGTCGACGCCGGGCAGCCCGGGTCGGGTGGCGACGGCCGGTAGCCGGACTGGTCGCCTCAGATGGTGGCGGCCAGCTCGGTCGCCTGGCGGATGGCGCGCTTCGCGTCGAGCTCGGCTGCGACGTCGGCGCCCCCGATGACGTGCACCGTGACGCCGCGCTCGGTCAGCGTCGTGCCGAGCTCGTTGACGGACTCCTGACCGGTGCACAGCACGATGGTGTCGACGTCGAGCACCCGCGGGTCGGAGCGCTGCTCGCCGTGGGTGATGTGCAGGCCGGCGTCGTCGATGCGCTCGTAGTTGACGCCGACGTGGTGGTGGACTCCCTTGGCCTTCAACGCCGCCCGGTGCACCCAGCCGGTGGTCTTGCCCAGCCCCTTCCCGATCGGGGTGGTCTTGCGCTGGAGCAGGTGCACCTCGCGGGGCGACGGTGTCGGAGCCGGTTCGACGAGACCGCCGCGTGACGCGTCGGGTGACCCGACGCCCCACTCGGCCATCCACTCGTCGATGCTCATCGGCGACTCGACGTGCGTGAGGAACTCGGAGACGTCGACGCCGATCCCGCCGGCGCCCATGACGGCCACACGCTGACCGACGGGTGCCTCGCCGCGGACGGCGGCGGCATACGTGATGACCTTCGGGTGGTCGATGCCGGGCACGTCCGGGATGCGCGGCTCGACGCCCGTGGCGACCACCACCTCGTCGAAGTCGGCGAGGTCGTCGGCGGCCGCCCGGCGGCCGAGGTGCACCTTGACGTCGCCCAGCTCGAGGCGCCTGCGGTAGTAGCGGATCGTCTCGGCGAACTCCTCCTTGCCGGGGATGCGCATCGCGATGGCGAACTGGCCACCGAGGTCGTCGGAGGCCTCGAAGAGCTCGACGCGGTGGCCGCGCTCGCTGAGGGCCACGGCGGCGGCGAGCCCGGCGGGTCCACCCCCGACGACGGCGACGTGCTTGCTGCGTCGGCTCGGCGCGAGCACGAGCGTCGTCTCGCGCACGGCGCGCGGGTTGACGAGGCAGGTCGCCGTCTTCTTCGCGAAGGTGTGGTCGAGGCAGGCCTGGTTACAGGCGATGCACGTGTTGATCTCGTCGGCCCGGTCGGTCGCGGCCTTGGCAACCCAGTCGGGGTCGGCGAGGAACGGACGCGCCATCGAGACGAGGTCGGCCGTGCCGTCGGCGATGACCTGCTCGGCGAGGTCGGGCATCGAGATGCGGTTGCTCGTCACGACCGGCAGGGAGACCTCCGGGCGCAGCTTGGCCGTGACGCGCGTGAAGGCGCCGCGCGGCACGGAGGTGACGATCGTGGGCACACGGGCCTCGTGCCAGCCGATTCCGGTGTTGATGATGGTGGCGCCCGCAGCCTCGACCTCCTTTGCGAGAGAGACGATCTCGTCCCACGTCTGACCGTCCGGCACGAGGTCGAGCATCGAGAGGCGGTAGACGATGACGAAGTCGGGGCCGGCGGCCTCGCGGACCGCCCGCACGACCTCCACCGGGAGGCGGCGGCGCTTCTCCGGCGAGCCGCCCCACTCGTCGGTGCGGTGGTTGGTGCGCGGCGCGAGGAACTGGTTGAGCAGGTAGCCCTCGGACGCCATGATCTCGACCCCGTCGTAGCCGGCCCGCTTCGCGAGGCGGGCACAGCGCGCGTACGCGGCGATGGTGCTCCGGATGCCGCGGGCGGTCAGTGCGCGGGCTTTGAACCGGGAGATCGGCGCCTTCGTGGCCGATGCGGAGACAGCGAGGGGATGGTAGGCGTAGCGCCCGGCGTGCAGGATCTGCAGGGCGATCTTGACGCCCTCGCGGTGCACGGCGTTGGTGATGACCTCGTGACGGCGGGCCTGGCGTGCGGTGACGAGCACCGAGCCACCGGGGTAGAGGGCGCCGGCGAGGTTGGGGGCGAAGCCACCGGTGACGATGAGTCCGACGCCGCCACGGGCGCGCTCCGCGTAGTAGGCCGCGAGCCGGTCGAAGTCCTTCGCGCGGTCCTCGAGGCCGGTGTGCATCGACCCCATGACGACGCGGTTGCGCAGCGTCGTGAAGCCGAGGTCGAGCGGCTCGAGCAGGTGCGGGTATGCCGTGGGGGTCGCGGGAAGTGCCGTCACGCGGTCGAGCGTAGCCGCTCGGTTACCGGCGGGTAGGTCGAGCGCGGCGTGGGTCACAATGGCGGGGTGAGCCAGATCGAGCACGTGGACGTCCTCGTCGTGGGGGCCGGACTCTCGGGGATCGGCGCGGCCTACCGCCTGCAGACCGAGGCCCCGACCCGCACGTACGCGCTCCTCGAGGCGCGCGAGTCGCTCGGCGGCACGTGGGACCTCTTCCGCTACCCGGGCGTGCGGTCCGACTCGGACATGATGACGCTGGGCTTCCCGTTCGAGCCGTGGACCGACCCCGACGCGATCGCCGACGGCCCGAAGATCCTCGCCTACCTCGAGTCGACGGCGCGCAAGCACGGCATCGACCGGCGCATCCGGTTCGGGCACCGGGTGGCTGCTGCCTCGTGGTCGTCGGCCGAGGCCCGCTGGACGGTGACGGTGGAGCGTGTGGGTGAAGGGTCGGTGCAGCTCACGTGCAGCTTCCTCCAGCTGTGCAGCGGCTACTACGACTACGAGCGCCCGCACGAGCCCGAGCTGCCGGGCATCGGCGCGTTCGCCGGTGACGTCGTGCACCCGCAGTTCTGGCCCGAGGGACTGCCCGTCTCGGGCCGCAAGGTCGTGGTCATCGGGTCCGGCGCGACGGCCGTGACCCTCGTGCCATCCCTCGCCGACCTCGGGGCCGACGTCACCATGCTCCAGCGCACGCCCTCCTGGGTGACGGCGCTGCCCCGACGCGACCGCGTGCGCGACGTCGTGCAGAAGGTGCTGCCGTCGCGCGCCGGTGGAGTCGTCTCCCGCTACAAGAACGTGCTCGCGACGATGGCCTTCTACGAGCTGAGCCGGCGCCGGCCCGCCGTCGCGAAGTCCCTGCTGTCCAAGGGCGCCGCTCGCTCACTCGGGTCGACGACACTGGTGAGCGACCACTTCACCCCCACCTACGACCCTTGGGACCAGCGTCTCTGCGTCGTGCCGGACGGTGACCTGTTCGAGGCAGTGCGCTCGGGACGCGCCCACGTCGTCACCGACACGATCGAGACGTTCACGCTCGACGGCATACGGCTGCGGTCGGGGCGCGAGCTGCCCGCCGACGTCGTCGTCACGGCAACCGGCCTGCGCATCAAGGTCGCCGGCGGCATCGAGTTCACCGTCGACGGCGAACGTCGGCCCACGGGTGAGCTCACCGTCTACCGCGGGACGATGTTCGCCGACGTGCCGAACCTCGCCGTCACCATCGGATACGTCAACGCCTCCTGGACGCTGCGCGCCGACCTCGCGAGCCGGTACGTCTGTCGTCTGCTGAACCACATGGAGCAGAACGGGTGGCGCGTCGCCGTGCCCCGTGCGCCGGAGGGGATGTCGGGTCGGCCGTTGTTGCCGCTGCGCTCCGGTTACGTCGAGCGGGCGGCGGGCGAGCTGCCGCAGCAGGGAGACGCCGCGCCGTGGCTGATGCGGCAGAACTATCTGCTCGACCGGCGCGACATGCTGCGCGGCGACGTCACCGAGGCGATGTCGTTCGCGCGGTGAAAAGCATTGCGTGACAGATTGATTCGTCGTCCACAGACCTGCCGCACTCCTTGCCATATCATCGAACATTTGTTCTACTAGTGGTAGGGAGCGAGCAGACAGGGGAGGTGGGCGTATGCCGTACACCGCGTCGTCGCGTGGCCTCTGGGGGCGCCTGTGTGACGTTGAGTACGAGCCCGCCGCCTCCGCGCACCAGTGTCAGCCGTACGGTCAGGGTCTGCGGGACGAGAAGGCTGAGTCCGTCGCCGCCACTGAGAGCCTGCTGCGGGCGAGTGAGCGCGTGATGGCTCGGGTCGAGGCGCTCGAGGGTGTGAAGGCCCGGGTCGAGGCGGACCTGCTCGCTGCGTATGGGGCGTTGCACACGATCGCGGAGCAGCAGGTTGCCGCGCTGCCGGCGGGGTCGTCGCGTCGGGCGGCGGCGCTGGTCTCGCCCGAGC
>CBHRRQ010000253.1:0-5577 GCA_966081555.1 uncultured Terrabacter sp. | reverse complement strand
GCGCGCCGTGCCCCCCCCCGGGCGGGGGGGGGCCGGCCCCCCCCCCGCGCCCAGAAGCGCGACAGCACACCGAGGCCCAGCCCCAGCAGCACGCCCGCGACGAGCATCACGAGGGGCAGCGGCAGGATGCCGACGGCGGGGGTCTCGGGCCGGGGCAGCTGCAGCAGCGCGAAGCCCCACAGCACGGCATACCAGACGAGTCCGGCCAGCGCGACGAGCCCGAGCACCCACTGGATGATGTTGACGGTGAACCACCACACGGGTCGGCGAGCGCGCAGTGACGTGCCGATGACGGCGCGGTCGAGAGCGTCGGTGAGGGTGCCCTCGCCCCGGTCGACGGCGTCCTCGACGGTCTGGGCCCAGCGGACCGGGAGCGACTCCGAGGCGTCACGGACGAAGGCCCGGGTCGCCACGTCGACGGCCGACACCGTCGAGACGCTCGGGGCCGGGATCGACGACCGGCCGAGCACGGCGCGCACGTCGGCGCCGTCGATGGCGACGGGGATCGGCGGCCGGCCGCCGGTGCGGTCGAGGCGCAGCCGACGCAGGGGGTCGGCCGCGAACCCCTTGGTCCAGCGGGCGAAGAGCCAGCCGGTGTGCGCGAACGCCTCACGCCGGTAGTCACGCGCAACCGCGTCGAGGACGATCGGCACACCTGCGGCGCGGGCCAACGACGCGTCGAGCTCGCCGCGCGGGATCGTGGCGACGTCGGCCTCGCCGTCCGCCACTCCTGATCGCAGACGCGATGCTGCGCCCACGACGTCGGCCTTGAGGCGCTGGCGCGAAGCCGCATGTCCTGCAACGGCATTGGCCAGACGCTGCTTCAGCTCGGCGACGCCGTTGCCGGTGACGGTGGACGTGGCGAGCACCTGCGCGCCGGTGACTCCGTCGGCGACCAGGAGCCGAGCGAGGTCCTTGCCCACCGTCTTGACGCCCTCACCCGAGAGCCGGTCGGCCTGGTTGAGGACCGCGAGCGTCACGGCGTCGTGCTGCGACATCAGACTGACGAACTCGTCGTGCAGGCGGGCGTCGGCGTACTTCTGCGGGTCGGTCACCCACACGAACACGTCGACGAGCTCGAGGATGCGCTCGGCCTCGCGCCGGTGCGCGAGCTCGCGCGAGTCGAAGTCGGGCAGGTCGAGCAGGACGAGCCCGTCGAGCGAGCCCGCGACCTCGACCCGGACCGGACCGGTGGCGGCACCGTCGTCGCCGGGAGCCGAGGTGTCGACGACGTGCCGCTCCTGCACGCCGAGCCAGTCCAGCAGCTCCGACGCGTCGGCGTCACCCCAGATGCCGGCCGTGGGTCGCGACGTCGTCGGCCGGCGCGCGCCGATGGTCGCGACGTCGGCGCCGACGAGCGCGTTGAACAGCGAGGACTTGCCGCTGCCGGTGGCGCCGGCGAGCGCGACGACGGTGTGCTCCCCCGCGATGCCCAGACGCTCGACCGCCTTGTCGACGACGCGGCGCGCTGCGTCCACGTGGGTGGGGTCGAGCTCGTCGGCCCCTGTCACCAGTGCCATGGACAGCTCGGTGGTGCGGGTGCCGAGCTCGGCCGCCGAGACGGCCTTCACCGACGCGCGTCCCATCCTGATCGGGCTCATCGCGCCTCCTCGACGGCAGCGGCTGCGGCAGCCAGGCGGTCGGTCTGGTCGGTCGCGACCTGCAACGTCGAGACAGCTCCTTCGTAGCGGGCGAGCTCGACGGCATACAGCTCGTCGACGCGGGTGGTCAGCAGCTCACGGGCCTTGCGCGCGAGCTCACGGACGGCCTGGTCGCCGAAGACGGCCTCGAGCAGCTTCTGGCCGACGACCGCGGTGCCGCCGGCGATGCCGACCTCGGCGCCCGTGATGCCGGCGGTGCTCGCGAACGTCACGAGCATGAGGACGACGCCGAGCCCGTTGACGCCGTAGGCCATGATGCGGGCGGTCGTGCGGCGGTCCCTGCCCTCGTCGCGCACCATCTGGAGGATGTCGCCCTGCCAGTCGCGCACGAGGCGCTGGATGCGGGTCTCGAGGTCGCCACTCGAACGGGCCAGCCCGGGGTGGGCGACGATCAGCTGGTCACCGCCGGGCAGGGTGCGCCAGACCCGGGCGATGGAGCTCGCCGCCAGCTCGGCGCGGTTGACGACGAGCGACTCCACCCCCGACTGGAGCGCCTCTCCGAGGTGGTCGGCGCGCGCCGGCTCGCCGCGCAGGAACGAGGTGAACCGGTCACGCACACGGGACACCGTCGACTCGACCTGCCGGAAGAACTCGCCGGTGCCGACGAACTCCTGCCAGCGCGCGAGCACCTCGCCGCGCAGCAGGGTCCCGTCGCTCATCCCGCCCTGCACCTGGGTGCTCGCCTCCGCGTATGCCGCCTCGGCCGCTGCGACGAGCGTGTGACCCGCCGCCGTCTGCTCCTTGGAGGCGGTGACGAGCGTGCGGGTGCGAGCGTCGAGGGAGACGAGGGCGCCCTTGAGGGTCTGGCGGACCACATCGGCGCGTGCCTGGGCGTCGCCCGCGAGCGCCGCGAGCCAGCCACGCAGCCGCTGGGTCTGGTCCTCGGGGAGCAGGCCGTCGACGAGCTCGGACTCGACGACGGTGAAGATCGGCGCCTGGTCGAGGCCCTGCTCGCGAAGCATCCCCGCCAGGTGCGTGCGGATGTCGTCGACCGCCTTGGGGGGCACCCGGTCGAGCACGACCGCGACGGCGGTGCCGCGCTCGGACGCCTCGCGCAGCAGCTCCCACGGGACGGCGTCGGCGTAGCGGGCCGCAGTCGTCACGAAGATCCAGAGGTCGGCGGCGGCGAGCAGCTGGGCCGCCAGGTCGCGGTTGGCCTCGACGACGCTGTCGATGTCGGGGGCGTCGAGCAGCGCCAAGCCTGCTGCCACCTCGTCGGTCGGCACGAGGCGCACGGCGCCCGGACCGTCGGACGCGGAGTGGCGGCCGGTGATGCGGGCCAGGCCGGGAAGGATGCGGGGGCCGGAGAACCACGCCGCGTCGGACGGGTGGTGGATGAGCACCGGCGAGCGGGTGGTCGGACGCAGCACGCCCGGCAGGGTCACCTCCCGGCCCACGACGGAGTTGACGAGGGTCGACTTGCCGGCACCGGTGGACCCGCCGACGACGGCGAGCAGCGGGGCGTCGAGCGACGTCAGCCTCGGGATGACGTAGTCGTCGAGCTGGTCGAGCAGCCGGCTGCGGGTCAGCCGGGCGGCCGGCGCACCGGGGAGGTCGAGCGGGAGGGTGGCGTCGGAGACGGCGGATCGCATGGCCTGCACCGCCGAGAGGAGACGGGCATTGCCCACCCCTGTATCACCTGCCACGCCTGAATCCTTCCGTGTCGCGTCGGCACAACCAAACCCATCGGCGGGCGTGCCGTGAACACGTACCCAGTCGTGGCGCCGTCCATGGCGAGAGCGCCCCCGGCAGGACTCGAACCTGCGACCAAGAGATTAGAAGGCTCTTGCTCTATCCGCTGAGCTACAGGGGCGGGTCGCCCGAATCGGGCGCCGTCCAATGATAGGCACCGGCGGTGACGCGCCGGACCGCCCGCCCGGCCTAGGTGACCGGCGAGCCGACGAAGTCGCGGCGGTGCGCCGTGATCGCCTCGAGCAGCACCATCTCGCGCTCCGAGGCGCCGTCCTCGGCGGTGCCGTGCACGAGCCTCGAACGGAGCAGGGCCAGGTCGCTCGCGCTGTCCTGGAAGGCGTCCATCGACTTCTTCGCGGGCCGACCGCCGGTGCGCCGCGCCCACGCTCGCGCCGACCGGCGCAGCCGCAGCTGCGACAGCATCGCCACCTCGGCGTGCGTCAGCCAGCCGGCGTCGGCGTACGGCGAGAGGTAGCGGCCGATGAGCCGCCCCTCGCGACGGCGCAGCCAGAAGAGGAAGGCGACGAAGGCGAGGAAGAGGGGCACCTGGTAGGTCACGTACGCCTCGAAGAACCCGTCCATGCCGGCGAGCGCCGAGAGGTTCCAGAGGCCGTGCAGGATCATCGCGCAGACCCAGCCGACGACGACCGCCAGCACGCGCACGAGCGGTCGGCGGGCCGACACGGCGATGCCGATGCCGATGCCGGTGAGGGACGTGAAGAGCGGGTGGCCGAAGGGGCCCATCAGGCCGCGTACGAGGAAGGTGGAGGTGAGGCCCTCGTTGCCGTACTCGTTGTAGGCCTGTCCCAGGTAGAGGATGTTCTCGCTGAACGCGAAGCCCGCCCCGATGAGGCCGGCGTAGACGATGCCGTCGACGATCCCGTCGAACTCGCGGCGGCGCAGCAGGTAGATGAGCAGGATGCCGAGGCCCTTGAGGCTCTCCTCCGTGACGGGCGCGAGGTAGACGGCGCCGGTCTGGAGCGGGTCGGTCCAGCTGGCCTCGACGAGCAGCTTGAGCCCGAACGTGTTGAGGAAGAACGCTCCGACGACGGCCACCAGAGCACCCCAGAGGAATGAGAAGACTTGGTAGCGAACGGGTTCGGCCTCGTAGCGGTCGAGCCAGAGGAACGTGGGCACGATGATGAAGAGCGGGATGATGGCCATCAGGGCCGACGTGACGATGGTCTGCGAGCTGAGGCGCTCGCCGAGGATCCCGAGGAGGATCAGCAGGCAGACGAGGAAGACCGAGGCCGAGATCCCGATCGTCAGGGCGGTCCGGAGCATCGGTCTGCGCGTCGGGTTGCGCACCGGGCTCCACTGCTGCGGATGGCTGCCCGCGCCCCCGCCCGGCTGCTGTGTCGTCACGTCCCCTGAGGTCATGCAGGCAGGCTAGTGCAGGCCGGTGCCTGCCGGCCGTCCGTGAGCCGGGCCCGTCAGGCGCGAACAACTATGGTGGAGCGGTGAGCGACACCAACCACCGAGCCATCGCCGACCGGATCATCTGGATCGACTGCGAGATGACGGGCCTATCGCTGAAGTCGGACGCCCTCGTGGAGGTCGCGGCCCTCGTCACGGACTTCGAGCTGAACCAGCTCGGTGACGGCATCGACGTGGTCATCAAGCCGCCGGCCGAGGCGCTCGAGCAGATGGACGACTTCGTCCGTGACATGCACACCACCTCGGGCCTCATCACCGAGCTCGACTCCGGCGTGACCCTTCAGGAGGCCGAGCACATCGTCCTCGACTACATCCGCACCTTCGTGCCCGAGCCGCGCAAGGCGCCGCTGGGCGGCAACACGGTGGCCACCGACCGCGGCTTCCTGTCGCGCGACATGCCGGTCCTCGAGTCCTACCTGCACTACCGCATCATCGACGTGAGCTCGATCAAGGAGCTCTCGCGCCGCTGGTACCCCCGGGTCTACTTCAACGCGCCGAAGAAGTCGGGCGGGCACCGGGCGCTGGCCGACATCCGCGAGTCGATCGCCGAGCTGCGCTACTACCGCGAGGCCGTCTTCGTGCCGCAGCCCGGTCCCGACTCGGCCACGGCGAAGGCGCTCGCGTCGCCGCACGTGATCGAGCACTGAGCCGTTCGCCGCACGACGCGGGGTGGTCACGAGCACCCTTCGAGAGCCTGTACGATTGGCGACGCCGTCCACGACGCCGAGCCCTCGGGCCCGGCTCGTGCCGCGCATGGTGGGTGTAGCTCAGCTGGTAGAGCACCTGG